>CAZWTY010000029.1:0-43367 GCA_964637565.1 uncultured Desulforapulum sp. | reverse complement strand
GAGATCGCCCTGAAAGAGGCCAGGGACGCGGCCGAAGCGGCCAACCGGGCCAAGAGCGATTTCCTGGCGTCCATGAACCACGAACTCCGCACGCCCCTCAACGTGGTCATCGGTTTTTCGGAAGTTCTTGCCGAACGCATGTTCGGGGAACTCAACGAAAAACAGATGAAATCCGTGGAAAACATCATGGACGCCGGGAAACGCCTGCTGGGCCTGATCAACGACATCCTCGACCTGTCCAGGATGGAATCGGGCAAGATGGGCCTTGAGCCCACCACTGTCCACGTGAAACAGCTGCTGGAAAATATCCGCGTACTGTTCAGGGAAAAAATTTACAAACATCATCTAAAGGTTGAGATCACCGCGTCCGATGGGCTTTATGCTTCGGCGGACGAAAGGATGCTCAAGCAGATCATGTTCAACCTCCTGTCCAACGCGGTGAAGTTTACCCCGGATGAGGGTTCCATCGAGGTCCGGGCTGAAACCGTGGAGCAGGATGGACAGGCCGGCGGAAACCGCGGGCCCTGGCTTCAGGTCTGTGTGTCGGATTCAGGAATCGGGATCAGGCCGGAAGATCAGGGCCGTCTATTCCGGGCCTTTGAACAGCTGGATTCCGGTTCGGGCCGGAGGTACCAGGGCTCGGGGCTCGGTCTTTCCCTGTGCAAAAGATTCGTGGAGATGCACGGAGGAAATATCTGGGCTGAAAGCCAAGGGGAGGGAAAGGGCAGCACGTTCTGTTTCGTGATTCCCATGCACCAGCCGAAATCTTCGAAGGCCGGGGATCTGAAAAGCCAGGCCTGATGATTCGTAACAAACCCATTTTAGATCAGGGAGAACTAAGCCATGTCAAAACCCAAACGCATTCTTGTGGTGGATGATGAAATCGCCAACTGCGAGCTTCTGGAAACCATGCTCACCGGCCTGGGATACGAGGTCGAAACAGCCCACGACGGGTTTCAGGCCCTGGCCCAGCTTCGTCTGGACTATGACCTGGTTGTCCTGGATGTGATGATGCCGGGGTTGGACGGATTTGAAGTGGCACGAAAGATCAGGGAGGGGGCGGAGTGCCCGGATATCCCCATCTGCATGGCCACGGCCCTGTCGGGAAAAGAGGACCGTCTCCGGGCTGTGGAGGCCGGAGCCAACGACTTTATCAGCAAGCCTGTGGAACTCACCGAACTGAGAATCAGGGTCGCATCCCTGGTAAAGATCAAAGAGGGGCAGGATGCCCTGAGAAACCACCAGGCAGAACTGGAGGCCAATGTGGCCAGGCGCACGGAAAGCCTGAGGCTCGCTCTCCAGGAAACGGCGGAAGCCCGGCGAAGCGTCTACCAGGCCCAGCTTGAAACCATCGAACGCTTGGCCCTGGCCGCAGAATACAAGGATGAGGACACGGCCTTTCATGTGAAACGCATGGGCCGCTACTGCCACCTCATCGCCTTGAAACTCGGCCTTCCCCCCCAGGAGTGCGAGGTCATTCTCTATGCCAGCCCCATGCACGACGTGGGCAAGATCGGCATCCCTGACGCCATTCTCCTTAAACCCGGCAAACTGACGCCCGAAGAATGGGTGATCATGAAAACCCATGCGGGTATCGGCGGCATGATTCTCGGAGGATCCAGCTCTCAGCTGCTCCAGGCCGGCGAACTTATCGCCCTCAGCCACCATGAGAAATGGGACGGGAGCGGTTACCCCAACGGCCTTGAAGGTGACGCCATTCCCCTGTGGGGCCGCATCGCCGCCATTGCCGATGTGTTCGACGCCCTGACCTCCAGGCGGCCTTACAAAGAACCCTTTTCCAATGAAAAAGCCCTTGGAATCATGGTCGAGGGACGGGGAACCCATTTCGACCCTCACCTGCTCGATTTGTTCATGGCCAGCCTGGACGAGGTTCTCTCCATTCAAGAGGAGTACAGGGAGCCGGAGGAGTGATGACATCATCTATTACCAACCTTCAAGCCACGGATTATGTATTATCAGAAATTATACGATAAACCGTCCCACCTGGTTCTGTAGCTCGCTGGCGATGCCGGATTGCTCGTCGATAGTCTTCATGATCTGTGTGCTGGCGTGCCTGATCTGAACAGATGCTTCACTGACTGTGGCGATCTGTTGGGCGATTTCGCCGGAGACCTCACTCATTTCATGGCTTTGTGTATTGGTTTCCTCTACGGAAGCCGAAGCACCCGACACATTGGCGGACACGTCATTTACGGCCGCGGCCTGTTGGTCAATGGCCTCGGCGATGGTGCCGACAATCCGGTTCAGGTTCTGAATGGCTTCGACGATGCCGCCCATGTCCGCTTCAGCCTTTTCTGATGCTGCCTGGATACCGTTGATCCGATCCCGGATGTCGTGGGTGGCGTTGGCGGTCTGTCTGGCCAGTTCCTTGATTTCATTGGCCACGACGGCGAAACCCTTACCCGCCTCGCCTGCCCTGGCCGCTTCGATGGTGGCGTTTAGGGCCAGAAGGTTTGTCTGTTCGGAAATACCGTTGATGGTTTCCGTGACCTTTCCGATTTCCTCGGCGGCCAGTCCCAGCTCACGCATGATCCGTGAAAAACCTTCGGCTTGTTCCGCGGCCTGTTCTGTTCGGGCTCTTGCATTGGCTGTACTGCCGGCGATTTCCGCGATGGTTGCGGCCATTTCTTCCATGGCTGAGGCCACGGAGTTGAGATTCTGACTCACCCTTTCCATGCTTGCCGCCATGGTCGTTGCCGATACGTTCATTTCCTCTGCCGCCGCCGCCACACTCTGGGATCGTGCACTGGACTCTTCGGCACCCTCGTTTGTCTTGTGGGCAATGGCGGAGAGCTGGGTGGTGGATGCCGTAAGGCGAAGGGTGTCGTCTGCGATCTGCCGGACCATTTGCTGCATGTTTTCACCGAATCGGTTGAACGCTCCCGCCAGGGAGGCCAACTCATCTTGGCCCCGGACGCTGAGCCGTCTGGTCAGGTCCCCTCCACCCTGGGCGATTTCATCCATGGAGAGGGTCACACGCCGGAGCCTTCGGATAATGCTTCCGGATACCCACAGAACAAAGACGGTGGTGACAATCATCACCAGGATGGAAAGGAAGACTCTCAGAAATGCTTCCTGCTTCATGTCTCCGATGAGCCGATCCAGATTCTGGTTCATCTCAGCTAGACTTTGGTCCATTAGTGTGGCGATGTCATCGATTTTGCGGGAAGCGGGCTCCCAGAATTGCTCGGCTGTGACGTCGAAGTTGCCTGTGCCAGCGTTTTGAAGAACCAGGGTGAAAACACGGTCTGTTTCCTGCCAGGGCTGGCTTGAGCGCATGGTTTTCATCGTGGAAAAAATCTCATCGGAAAGAGCCAGGGCCGGGGATTCCAGGCCCGTGTCCGTGGCCGCCTTGAGACGGATGACCTTGGAGAACTCCTCATCGGAAAGGGCCGTTCGCCTATCAATGAAGCCGCTCACGTTGGCCCGAAGCTGGCCCGCATTTTCCTTGGCGGCTTCCAGAATAAGAACGCTGGTCATGACCTTGCCGAAACCTCGGCCCGTCTTGGCGTTGGCTGCCGCGGACTGCAACGCCATGAGGTTTCCGATTATCTCCGTGTATTCGTCGATCTGTCGGGCCTGGAGGTTGGGGTCTGGTGTTTCGTAGCGGCTTCGTATTCCCTGGAGAAGGGCTTCCATTCCAGTTGTCTGCTCCAGCAGGGGAGATGCTCCGATTCTGGCGTGAATGAGGGCTTCTTCCCAGGCTGGAATAGATTCATCGGTCTTGCCGCGCAGTGATTTAACATCGTCCAGACTGCTGCCGCCAGCCAGGAACATCGCTGTGCGTCCCCTTTCCCGCTGGAGGTGACCGATCAGTTCCGAGGCCGCCGTCTGCATCCGGATATTGCTCTGCATGGTCTTTATGGTATGTAACTCACTGAGTACGTTGTAGATATCTGATCCAGTGCTGAGGAGAAGGAGGCAGAGCGGGACAAGCCCCACCAGGGCGATTTTTTTTGCAACGGTCAAGCCATGTGAATTCATGTTACTCCTTTATGTGTGAAATGCAGATTGACGTTCAATATAATTATTATTTTTAAAATCCTTCACATGCACTCCTGTAAAGACAGGATCACCGGTTTGATTTTGTCTCTGTGCTCCGGGGGAACCATCAGGATACCGATGGGCCGGTTTAAAAGAAAGGACGGCGGAGGACTGGGGTGGACCCCCTGCTTTAAATAATGATCCAGGGCATCTTTGTCGGACAGGTGGAGCAGCATGTCGATGAGGTTGGCAAAGGCCCCGCCCTGATCCATGTGTTCGATGACCTGCATGAACACGTTGTTCAGTGTGAAAAGGTATTCGTCCATGTCCGCTTCACCGTAAGTTCCGCAGGCTGATTGGGATACCATGGCCCGGCAGGCGAAAGGGCGGTGTTCGTAGACCGTGCAGGCCATGTCGCTGTCAAGAAGAGGGCAGGGGGCCCAGGCCGGGTCGCAGGCTTCTTCGGGCAGGTCCCGGCCTTCGGCACAGAGTCTGGCCATGGCGTTCACTGTGGCCAGGGGAATGAGCCGGGGCCTGTCCCTGCGGGCGAAGATACGATCCATGGCCTCTTTTTTCTCCCGGTCATCCAGCTTTGAAAGGAGAAACGCCCCTTCCAGGGTGGTCAAGGTGACGTTCCTGGTGCAGCAGGTGGCGCAGCCCAGGGTGCAGGCAGATTCTGTTTCAGCCACGCAGTGTTCGTGAATCTGGTACAGACCTTCCAGTTTCTTCAGTTTCATGGTTCCGTCTATCATGGTATGAGACCTGCCGGGGTTGAGGTGTTTTTTTCATTCCGGTGCCCGTTCTTGACGGAACACCTGCCGTCCGTTAAACTGACTTTCATTTATTAACGTTTATCCACGAAAAACTCAAGAATATAAACGACCTCAACAGGGAGGGGAAACATGGCTTCAACCGTTTACTGCATTGATTTCAGAGCATCTTTCAAAGAGAGCCTCACGGCCAAGCTGGTCCGTCTGGTCAAGAAAACAGGTCTTTCCGATGTGGTGGCAAAAAGGGACCTGGCGGCTGTGAAGCTCCATTTCGGTGAAAAGGGAAGCACGGCGTTTATCCGGCCAGTTTTTGTGGGGTCGGTTGTCTCGGCCCTGAAGGAACAGGGGGCCAGGCCTTTTCTTGTGGACACCAACACCCTTTATGCCGGAACCCGGAGCGACACGCCCAGTCACCTGGAAACGGCGGTGAAGAACGGTTTCGCCTACTCGGTGGTGGAGGCTCCCCTTGTCATTGCCGATGGTCTGAGGGGGCTTGCCGATGTCACGGTGGAAATCGGAGGCAAGCATTTCAAGTCAGCCTATATCGGAACGGACATTCACCACGCCGACTCCCTGGTCTGTCTGTCCCATCTGAAAGGGCACGAGCTGTCAGGGTTTGGGGGCACCCTGAAAAATATCGGCATGGGCTGTGCTTCCCGCCGGGGAAAACTGGCCATGCACTCCACGGTGTCTCCCAAAGTGACTTCCAAGAAATGCGTGTCCTGCGGCGAGTGCAAGAAACACTGCCCGGCCGACGCCATTTCCTTCAACGAAAACAAAAAGGCGGTGATCGACGAGAAAAAGTGCATCGGCTGCGGGGAATGCATCGTGGTCTGCGCCGTGGGGGCTGTCCAGATCCGCTGGAACCAGAGTGTTCCCGTGTTTCTCGAAGGCATGATGGAATACGCCAAGGCGGTGATCCAGGAGAAAAAAGGCAAGGCCCTGTACGTGAATTTCATCAACAACATTTCACCCATGTGCGACTGTGTGAACCACAGTGACGCACCCATTGTCAGGGATATCGGCATTGCGGCGTCCCTTGATCCCGTGGCCCTGGACCAGGCGTCCGTGGATCTGGTGAACCGGGAGGCGGCGTTTGCCGGGTCCTGCCTTAAAACACACACCGCCGCCGGTGAGGACAAGTTCAAAGGCCTTTACCCCGAAGTGGACTGGGAAATCCAGCTGGACTACGCGGAAAAACTCGGTCTTGGCAAACGGAACTACAGCCTGAAAATGCTGGAAACCCTGGGTCTCAAAGATTGATCGGCAAAGTGGGCATGACGAAAACAGGGGCTCTGGAAAAAAGAATCAAAAGGAATGTGACGGCCCGGGATCACCGGTTTTTCGTGGTGGTGTCTCCGGGCCTGGAGTCGGTCTGCCGAATGGAACTGGAGGGGTTGCTTGGAAAGGACCGTCCGGTTTCCGTTCTGGAGGGCGGGCTGGAATTCACCGGCCCTGTCACCGATCTTTACCGGGCCAATCTCCATCTTCGCACCGCATCCCGGATTCTCATGCGGTTTGGGGATTTTTCCGCCACGGATTTCAGAACCCTGGAAAAGAAGGTTCGCGACATTCCCTGGGAACTTTACCTCGCACGGTCCCATATGCCGGTGATCCATGTGACATCCCGGAAGTCCAGGCTGAACCATACCGGCGCCATTGACCAGCGTTTCAGGGAAGGCATCGCCTTGCGTCTTGAAATGGCGGACTTGCCTGTGCCGGATGAAAGCACACCGGTTTCTGAACAGCAGGTTTTCGTCCGTGTGCTTCAAGACCGGTTCGAGCTTTCCCTGGACAGTTCCGGGGATCTGCTTTACATGCGGGGCCTCAAAACCAAAGGGGGAAAAGCGCCCATGCGTGAGAACCTGGCGGCGGGTCTGCTCTTGCTGTCCGGTTACGACGGGAAAATGCCCCTGGTGGACCCCATGTGTGGAACCGGGTCCTTTTCTCTTGAGGCGGCCCTGATGGCGAAGCATATTCCCCCCGGCTGGTTCCGGGCTTTTGCGTTTGAACGCTGGCCCTGTTTTCGGGAAGGGGCCTTCCGCCATATCCGAAGTGCGGCGGAAGAGGCCATGGTCCGGTGCACGTCACCGATGATTTATGCTTCGGATATCGAGGAAAAGGCCTGTCTTGCCCTGGCCGATACCGTCAAAAGCGTCGGTCTGGTGGATCTGGTCCAGGTCTGCCGGGCCGATGCGCTTGAGCTGTATCCCCCGTGCCCGGAAAAAGGTCTTGTGATGGTGAACCCCCCTTACGGCCTCCGGCTCGGCTCGGAAAAAGCCAGCCGGGCGCTGATCGAAAATCTCTTCAAAACCTGGGGAACACGGTTCAGGGGCTGGCGGATCGGCGCGGTGTCGCCGTTTGACCGGCCGTCGGTCAGAGTCCCCGGCGCCATGGTGCGACACAGGTTCCACCATGGCGGTCTCAGGCTGTTTCTTTTTACGGGCAAGGTGTGAAAGATCGTGTGTAAACATTGTTTCTTATGGTTGACAAACGTTCTTTAAGTAAGTATGGTTTATAAAGCAACCATCAACCGCCTGCACGTGAATTTGCCTGCACATGAAAAAGGGGAATATATGACCGATTCTGCGCTTAAAATCAGCGACTTTATCAGGCCGGACTGTATTTTTCTCGATGTGGACCTTCCGGATAAGGAGTCCGTTCTCCGTTTCCTTGCGGAACAAAGCAGGGACAGGGGGCTTGTGGCCGACGCCGAAAAACTGTTCGCCGGATTCAAGGCCAGGGAAGAAAGCATGAGTACCGGCGTGGGTTCGGGGCTGGCTTTTCCCCACACGCTCACCGATGAACGGGACGAATCCGCCGTGTTGATTGTCCGGCTTTTGCGGGGCCTGGATTACGGTTCCCTGGATGACAAAGAGGTAAACGTGGTGTTCGCCGTCCTGATCCCGGAAAGCAACCAGACCCAGCATCTCCAGATTCTTGCCCGGGTTTCCCGGATGTGCCGGAAAAGCGAGTTTATCCGGGCCGTCAGTCTGGCCAGAGACCCCCAGTCCCTGAAGAGGGCCATCGAAAACATCGAGCAGGACTTCTGCGGGTGCGCCTACCAGTCCAAACCACCCAGGAAACACGAACTGGGGACGGGTTTTTAGAAAGTTTGCCTGTTTGGCACTTTTCGGTTTAAATATCTGTTGACACGCCGCCGGGTTTTATATATTAAAGCATCACTCACGTGGGGTTGTAGCTCAGCTGGGAGAGCGCATGGCTGGCAGCCATGAGGTCAGGGGTTCGATCCCCCTCAGCTCCACCAAAGAAAACAGCAAAAGGGTTGATCTTCGGATCAACCCTTTTTTTGTTTGGTATGATATTTTTAAGTTGGAGAAACAGGCCATGCCGGTCTTAACCGGGATGGCCTGTTCGTTTTTTTTTGTTAGCGCAGGTACATCTGATATCTGATCTGAAGATCCACATACTGCTTGTGGGGCTTGAACGACTCATTCGAGTAGGCTGACAGTTTGACGATTCTGCGGTCGATACCGGCGGGCAGCCAGTGGCTGGCGTCTTCGGGGTTCCGGCTTGTTTCGATCCGTCCCTTGAGGCGCTGCAGCAGGGTGACCATGCCCTGGGGATCGTAACCGGCTCTCCGGGCGTAGATCATGCCCCTCTGGTCCGCCGCATATTCGTATTCCGCACTCCGGCCGCGAATGGCCTTTTCGTAAAGTTCGTTGCAGAGTTCGTCCAGTTCCTTTTCGTCTTCATCCACACCCAGCTCTTCGCCCATCTCCTCGAAGGCGCTGTCGGCGCTGATTTTGGGCTGGCGGATTTTCATTTCCTTGGCTCCGTGGTGCAGGGCCACATGGGCAATTTCATGGCCGAGAAGGCAGGCCAGTTCATTTTCGGACCGGACGGTTTTCAGCATGCCTTCGGAAATCATGATCACTCCGATGGGGGTGGCGTTGGCGAAAATCTGGTCGGTCTTCACCACATGGACACAGATGGGCAGATCATAGAATTCCGTGCTTTCCATCACGAGCTGGGCCACCTGGTTCACGTAGACGGTCAGGGTGCGGTTGTCCGAAAGGCCGGGAGCTGCAAGTCTTCCGCAGATATAGCTGGAAAGGGCGATGAGGTCCTCGTCGATCTTGAAGTTGCCCTGCATTTTGATGGAGGTTTTTCTCTGGAATTTATTCCGGCTCCATCGGCTGCGGTAGGTTTCGTCCACAAATTTTTCGTAATCGTAAGGGTTCACGTAGGAGGCAAAGGGGTTGTCGAATATCTCCTTGTTCAGCTCTGCATCGTTGATTCGGGCTTCGTAGAACCCTTTGACGGCGGCGGTCACCATGATCTTGGACATGCCTTTCTGGGTGCCTGCCCGGGCCATGAGTCCGTAATCCACGCCTTTGGAAACAGAGGTGAACGCGTTGGCGGAAACCCAGCCTGTCGTACCTTTGGTGGTTTTGATCTTTTTCCACGGGTCTTGGCTCTCAAGGACCTTGACGTTCTCGCCGGAGTTGATGACCGTTGCCACAGGATAAAATGCGCCCGGTTTCGTCCTTACCGACACGTTGTTGCTCCGGATCAGTTCGGCCTGAGCTGACAAGGCTGAAATGAGAACCAGAAAGGTTGTAATGGATAGTGTACGTTTCATGATCATGTTCCCCTTGTTATTTGGTTTTGAAGGTAAAAACACCTTGTTCATCCACGAGTTCCGGGTGGGTTTCAAGGAGCTGGCACCGTTCGATGTAAGCTTCGGACGGCGGGTCTTCCGGGTTGAGGGCCAACACGTCCCTGAAAAGAGCGATGGCCCCGTCCCAGTCCCTTGCCCGGTAAGCCTCCATGGCCGCCTGAAACCTTTCTTCAATGGCCAGGGTTTCAGGTGTCATGGCATCTTTCCTGTCGACCAGGGTGAAAACCCGGATGGGCTTGTTTTTCCCTTTGACCCGGATGTAGTCCAGTTCCCTGAAACAGTAATCGTCTTTCACGAATTCCCAGGTGAATTCACTCATGATGTTGGTGGTGCCGTAGGCTTTGTTCACCCCTTCGAGACGGGCCGAAAGGTTGACCGTGTCCCCGATGGCCGTGAAGTCCATGTTGCGGCTGCTTCCCAGGTTACCCACCACGATGGGGCCGCTGCTGATCCCGATACGGGTCAATATTTTTGTGCCTTCGGTTGAGATCAGGTCGTTCACGCCCTTGTCCCTGAATTCGAGAATCGTTTCACAGGCGGCTTTGGCGTGGCCTTCCTTGGGCAGGGGGGCACCGAAAATCGCCATGATGCCGTCGCCGGTGTACTTGTCCAGCATGCCGCCCTGATCGAGGACAATGCCGGTGACCGTTTCGAAATACCGGTTGAGCACGGTAATGAGGGTTCTTGGCGTCTTGTCTTCCGCGAAGGTGGTAAATCCCTGGAGATCGGTGAAAAGCACCGTGGCCACAAGCTCCGTGCCTTCCAGGTCCACCCGTTCCGGGTCCTTCATCAACAGGTCGATCACGTCCTCGTGGAGATACCGGGAAAAAATCGCCTTGATCTGGCGCTTTTTCTGGCCTTCGGTGAGGGTCTTGTACACAGCCGAGGCCATGCTGGTAAAGAGGACGGAAAGAACGGGAAAGATGAAGTTCATCTGAACCATGTGGTATTTGAACAGATAGAAACTCAAGGCAAAGGGGGCGGAGGCGAGGACAGCGGAAAGGGCCAGGGCCGCGCCGATGGATCGAGTGATATACACGTAGGCCAGAAGAACCATCAGCGTGAGGGTGACGGCTCTTACCATGTAATCGGAAACCGGGGTGATGGCCCGGCTGTTTTTCAGATTGTCGAAAAGGGTGGCGTGGATTTCACCGCCGGGGTAGGGGGCATCGGTGGCGGAAAAGGGGGTGGCCTTGAGGTCCATCAGGCCGCTGGCCGTAGCGCAGACCACGACGTTTTTATCCTTGAATTCGGAAAGGGGGAGGACCGGTTTTTCCCCGTTCATCACCTGGGTGGCGGAAACGAACACGTTGAAAAAGGATTCGTAGCGGTAGGCCCCTTCGGGTCCGCCCTTGCCGTACCAGTAGATGGTGTAATACCCGTTCCGGTCCAGGGGGAATCGTTTTTTCCGGGTGACCAGTTCACGTTTTTTCGGGTCGTAACCCACCAGGCTGTCTTTTTCAGAGACCAGGTAGGCGGCCAGGGAAAGCTGGGGCCGCAGGGTCCCGTTTACGCTGAACACAAGGGGAAGCCGCCGGCACACTCCGTCCCCGTCGGCGTGGAAATTCACCACACCCACCGCCGCAGCCGATTCGGCCAGGACGGGAATCGGGGTTTCCACCGAGGTGAAAACATCCACAGGCAGGAGGTCCGATTGATCGAAAACAAGGCCTTTCAGGCCATCGTTGCCGGTTTTTCTGGACCCGGGGTCGGCGAGGAGGTTTTCGCCCAGAATCACGAATCCCGATTCGGCCATGGCCCGGGCAAAATCGTTTTCCGACGTGGTTCCGTCCACATCCATGCGGCCCACTTCGCTCTGGGTGTAAAGCAGATCGAACGTCACGCTTCGGGCTCCGGCCTTTTTCAGGTAATCGGTGGCAATACCGTAAAACTGCCTTGGCCAGGGCCAGCTGAAGTTGAACTGTTCGGCCAGGTTTGTGATCGAATAGTCATCGATGGCCACGATGACCGTGTCCCTGTCGGCCAGATCAGGCCGGGCGCAGTAAGACCATCTGAAATCGTCGGAGGCCAGTTCCACCCGTTTGTAAAGCCTGCTGTGGGAAAAGAGGTACAGCGCCAGGACAACGGAGACGGCAAGTGTCAGCGCGACGGAGATCGGAGGGGTTTTTACCTTGGCCATGCTTTCATCCTCAGGGGAAAATCAACGGTATATGTCGAGGACTTTAGCATAAAAGAGCAAAGGGTGTAAATCGTCGAGGTGAAGATTCCGGACAATTGGCCGGGTGGCCGAAGGAAATGATATCAGTCCGGTTTGTTTGTTTCAGGATCCTTTCTTGCTGTGATGGCCCGTTTGACGGAGTTTCCCCCGAATTTGCCGAGAATGGAATCCACCGTCTTTTCCACATGGGCCCATTGTTCATGCTGTTTTTCATCCCTGTCCTTGAAAAGAAGGTCCTGAACGGGCTGGTCCTGGGGGATAAGGCCTGAAACCCCCACGCCGATCAGCCGGACCATTCCGGGATGGTTTTCCGATTCGAACAGGCGCAGGGCTTCCTGGTAGATCTGCTTCGAACTCTGGACCGGAACTCCCAGGGTATGCCTTCGGGTGATCTGGTGGAAATTTCCGTAGGTGATCTTGAGGGACACGGTTTTGGCTTTCACCTGGCCCCGCCTTAAAAGCCTCGCCACCTCGTCGGACTGCTCCAGAAGCTGAACTCGTAGAAAATCATGATCCAGGGTGTCCCGGTCCAGGGTGGTTTCCGTGCTGTAGGATTTGCGTTCGTGAAAGGGTTCCACACGGCTTGCGTCATGGCCCATGGCCAGGTGCTTCAGGCGCTGGCCATGAACCCCGAATTTTTTTTGAAGCACCCGGTCGTCCAGGCGCCGGATCTGCCCCAGGGTCTTCACCCCGATGGATTCCATGATACGCAGGGCCGAGACCCCCACACCCGGGACCTTGCCGATGGGAAGGGTGTCGATAAATCCTTCCACGTCGTGTGGTTCGACCACCGTGATGCCGTCCGGCTTGTTCATATCCGACGCGATTTTGGCGATGAATTTCAAGGGGGCGATGCCGATGCTGCATGTGAGGTTTTCTTTTTCCATGATCCTGTTCTTGATGTTTCGGGCGATGGTCAGGGGCGAACCCAGGAGCCTCAGGCAACCCGTCACGTCAAGGTAGGCTTCGTCGATGGACACTTTTTCCACCAGAGGCGAGGCTTCCTGGAACACGGTGAAAATCCGTCTCGACACCTCCCGGTATCGATCCATGCGGCCACGGACCACCACGGCTTCGGGACAGAGTTTCATGGCCTGGACAAGGGGCATGGCCGAACGGACTCCGAAAACCCGGGCCTCGTAACTGGCTGTGCTGACCACGGAGCGCATGGACCGCCCTGAAATGATCACGGGTTTTCCCCGGAGCTCCGGGTTGTCCCGCTGTTCCACCGCGGCAAAGAAAGCGTCCATGTCAATATGAAGAATCATGTCTCATTTCCGGATTGAAAGAATATGGGTTTCTTTCTACCGTTTTTTTTGATTTCCTTCAAGGCGACAGGCGGCTGTATTCAGAACAGGTACATGAGGTTGAATGCCGAACCCCCATCGGTGAAAAAAATCTGGAAATGGGGGTTCTGGATCATGAGGCGGAAGCCGTTCCCCGCAAGGTGGAAGTAAGATTTTCCCCGGGTGAACCGTTCTTTGACCTCTGTTAAATCAAAACCCGGTCCGTCGTCCATGATCCGGACGATCAGGCCCCGGTCCCCAAGGTATATGGAAAGCTGGATGGGTTTCAACGGATCTTTTTTGTGGCCGTGACAGAAGGCGTTGGACAGGGCTTCGCACAGGATGCCTTTTTCACCGATCAGTTCATACCGGAGATGGGCGGTCCACGGCTCAAGGACGCCAGCAAGAATCCTTTCATAGGTGAAAAGCCAGTCGTATTCCGTCCTGTACGTGGAATTGGGATTTTTCCCGCAGGCCGAGGGAATAAGCACCTCGCTGAAAAGAATCCGGGCGTTTTGTATTCTGGCAAAACCCTCTTTCAGGGCGATGTCCGTCAGCATACCACACGAGCCTCCCCACCAGGTTCTATGACCATGGGAACTCCCAGCCCCTGTCGTATCATCAGGGCCAGTTCCTTTTCATCCACGGGAAGAAATGGAAAACAGGTGAACGCTTTGCCCAGGTTTTCAGAGCAGTGGGCGTCGCTTCCAGCCACGGGCAGGGTGTGATGTTGCCTGCACAGAACCAGGGTTTTTCTCCGGAAATCCCCCCGGGTCATGGTCGAGGCCACTTCCATGCCATGGAATCCCCAAGGGCCATTGCACCCCAGGTCTAAACCGTTCAGGCAGGGGTGGACGAGGATCGTCACGGCCTGTTCTTTTTCTGCGTGTTCGACGAGACGTTCCGGCGGCATGCCGGGATAAATCCCCTGGAAACTGTCAAGTCCGATCACCACCACATGACAGTGTGAGGTGCTGACCTCGATTCCCCGATAGAGCCTGCGGTGTTTGGGCAAGCGCCGGTTGATCCCGATAATTTTCTCTCCTGGCCACAGAAGGTTGTGCTCGGTGACCACCACCCCGTCCAGGCCATGTTTTTCCATGGAATCAGGAAGGGTGTCCGGATCATGGAGTTCGGCGCAGGCGGACCCGAAGGCGGTGTGCACATGGAGATCGATCCGGAAACTCCCGGTTTGTTTCGTGCCCGAATATGGATTCGCGACCATGATCTTCCCTGACATGTTTGTTCTCAGCGGTCTGTGTTTTAACGACACATTGATTTGGGTTGCAGGCGGACCGGGAACGGCCGGAGGCGGGGGCAAAGCGACCCTCGCCCCCGCCTTCCGTTCGGTGGCCCAGGACGCCCTGCTACCTGAAGTGTTCCGCAATTTCCATGATGATGTTTTCAAGGCGCATTTTGGCCATGGCCACGTTGCCTTCCTTGTCCACCACAATGACCAGATGCACGTGGGCCCTGCCTGAAGAGGTGACCGCGTAGTCCGTCGATTCGTTCAGGCATCGTGCGAAAATATGGGCTTTGGGAGCTTCGACATGAACGAGCTGGCCCCTTCCCACCCCCATGATTTCCGTCGCTTTCTGGGCTTTCAGGAGGACGTCGTTGGCCAGCGCCCCGAGTTCGGCGATGTTGATACCGGCCACATTGAGCTCCGTGACCAGTTCGCCGTTGGGTGAAAAAGCGCCTGCTGCCATGAATCCGTCCACCGCTTTGAATTTTTCCAGGGTTTCCTTGATACTCGCCATGTGGTTCACTCCTTTCAGGTTGTGATGTTGGGTGACCGAAGGATCTTCCTCCGGGACGAGCGGTTCGAGCGCCGTTTCGGGGAAGTCCTCGGAATGTTGCACAATGTCCTGGTCGTCCATGCCGGGATCTTCGTCGCTGTGCGGGGTTTCGTCTGCCTGCCTATTCCCGGCCCGTTGCTCGTCGATTCGCCTCATGCCTTCCATGAGGATCTGCATGAGGCTGGCTTGGATGATCCGTTTGATCTTTTTTTTCGGGATTTTCTTGAAACCGATCTGCACGTCCGGGTATTCCATCAGGCGGTAGATGGCCTCCTCGCCTTTGAGCCCAGAGAACGCCGCGTTGATCAGTTCCCCATCCTCAAAATAGATGTGGCCTGTCATGCCCCTGATCCGGACTTCCAGGAGGCAGGTTTTTTGTTCGGACTGGATCAGCTGCATGAAGCTTGCGATGGAGATTCCAAACGACTCTCCGGCGTCCGATCGGACAGCCTCGAGAATGGTCCGGGTGAACTCTTCGAAATTCAAAGGTTTGTCGAAGAGTGTCATGGTCCTTTCACTGTTCAGTCTTTTTTCGATTTCCGGGGTGTTGAAGGCGGTCATGACCATGGTTGGCAGGCCGGGGTAGTGTTCGGAAAGATGGGCCAGGAGTTCGAAGCCGTCCATCTCAGGCATCTTGAGGTCTGTCACCACCAGGTCCACATCCTGGGCTTCGAGAACGGCGAGAGCTTCGAGACCGTTTTCGGCCGTGAGGATGGTCACTTCGTCGCTGAAAGGTTCAAAGCCTTTCTTGATGCTGAAAAGAAGAGATTTCTCGTCGTCGATGATCAGGACATGCTTCATATCAATGGACCTTTGGGGTGACGGTTTGGACGTTTCATATCGAGCCGCACTTCTTTTGGACTGTTTTGCCAGATGTGTGCCAGAAAATGCGAGTGGCCGGAGGATTGAATGATCTGGAGATCGGGTTACCTGTGGAATTGGGCTGACCTGTTTCAGGTCACTTGATTTGGGAGAACTGACCTGTTTTGGGTCAGTCCTGTGAGTGGTCGGATGGTCTGGCGGAGTAACCCTCCAGTTTTCGCATCAGGGTGGACCGGGAGATGCCCAGGAGCCTGGCGGCGCGGGTGAAGTTTCCGGAAACCCTGGAAAGGGCCCGACGGATGTGGTTTTCTTCCATGTCCCTCAGTGTTTCGAAATGGGTTGGTTCTATAGCCGCCGTCTGGGCGGACGACGGGAGGTTGGCGGGATTCGGATCGGCTGTTTTGATCAGGGCGGACGGTGCGATGGAATCCCCTTGCCGAAGGATTACCGACCGCTCGATGATGTTGCTGAGCTCCCGGATGTTTCCCGGCCATGGGTAAAGGCAGAGGTTGCCGGCTTCGGAAGAGGGCAGGGTCACCGGGGATTTGCCGGCAAAACGGTTCATGAAATGGGTGGCGAGCAGCGGGATGTCCTCCCTGCGTTCCCTTAAAGGGGGGATATGGATCGGAAGAATGGACAGCCGGTAATAGAGATCGCTTCGGAAGCTTTTGTCGCGCAGGGCTTTTTCCACGTCCACGTTGGTGGCGGCGATGACCCGGACATCGAGATCGATGAGTTTGCCGCTTCCCACTTTCCTGAATTTTCTTTCATCGAGAACCCCCAGGAGTTTGGACTGGACAGCCACGGGCATTTCCCCGATCTCGTCGAGAAGAAGGGTGCCGCCTTCTGCCAGTTCGAAGAGCCCTTTTTTCGTTTTGTCCGCCCCGGTATAGGCCCCTTTTTCCACGCCGAACAGTTCCGCTTCGATGAGATTTTCAGGGATCGCGGCGCAGTTCACGACGAGGAAGGGTTTGCCGGAAAAAGGGCCATTGTAATGGATCGCCTTGGCCACACGGTTTTTTCCCGTTCCGGTCTCGCCGGAAACGAAAACAGGGGAACAGCTTTGGGCCGCCCTGTCAATCAGGCCTCTCAGTTCTTCCACGGCCTTGCTTTGCCCCACCAGGTAGGCTTCGGATGTTTCCATGTTCCGGGTGTACTCCTGGACCTGGGCGGACTGTTCCAGGTCCAGGGTTTCGATGATCCGTGAGAGAGTCATGAAGAGTTCGACAGGTTCGAAGGGTTTGGTGATGTAGTCATGAACCCCGTCCTTCAAGGCGGTTACGGCGTTTTTCAGGTCGGGATAGGCCGTGACGAAAATGATTTTCACCTTGTCGCTGGTGGAAAGGATCGATCGGTAGAGGTCCGCCCCCTTCATGTCCGGAAGCTTCTGGTCCAAGAGGACGATGTCCATTTTCATGGTCTGGCAGAGTTCCAGGCCTTTTTTCCCGGAGCCGGCCAGATGGATGTCCACCGGAAGGCCTGAAAGGTACTGCCTGGCCGAATCGCGGAACAGGCTGTCGTCATCGATAATCAGGAGACGTTTTTTCTTCATGGGCGGCGCAGTCCTCCGGAATGAAAATCATCACGGTAGTTCCCTTGTTCTTGTCGCTTTGGACCTTGATGGTGCCGTTCATGGTGGACAGCATCTTCTTGACGATCACAAGCCCCAGTCCCGTTCCGCTGCGTTTTGAGGTGTGGAAGGGTTTGAACAGGTTGGACCGTTCTTCGGCACTCATGCCACAGCCGTTGTCACGGACATGGATGATGGCCAGACCCATTTTCTTTTCAAGGGTAATGACGATCCTGGGCTCGGTCACGGAAACAAGGGCGTCCGCCGCATTGGTGACCAGGTTGAGGAGTACCTGGTGAAGTGCCCTCGGGTCCGCGCAGGCGTATACCGTTTCGGGGGGCAGTTCGAGATGGATGGCGATGTTTTTGCTACTGAAGTCGTCACGGATCAGGTTGGTGAAGTTTTTCACGCATTCGTCAACGCTGATCTTTCCGATGTCCAGGCTTTCGTACATGCTGAAGTTCCTGAGGGCTTTCAGCAGATACTCCACCCGCAGGACCTCGTCCAGGCACCTTTCGGTAAACTCCTTGATCATGTCGATGGAATAGGTGGTGATATGGTTGTTCAGCACGGTCAGGGCCATTTTGATGGAATTGATGGGATTGCCGATTTCATGGCGGATTCCGGAAAAAATGTAGCCGATGTTGGTCATGAGATTGGCGGCTTCGGCAATGGATTCCAGCCGTTTCTTCGAGGTGATGTCCCGGGATGTGGACACGTAGCTGATGATCCGGTCCTGTTCGTTTTTCACAGGGGAGAGTTCCACCTCCTCTTCGTAAAGGGTCCCGTCTTTTTTTTTGCTGATCAGAACCCCGCTCCAGCTTTCCCCTTGGGCCAGGCAGGCTTTAATCCCGTGGAAAAACTCCCGGGTGTGCTTTTGGCTGAGCAACATGCCGTAAGGTTTCCCAAGAAGTTCGTCCCGGGAATAACCGGCCATCCGTTCAAAGGCCGGGTTCACATATCGGATGGTTTCATGGGTGTCCATGATGAGAATGCTGTCCGAACTCTGCTGGACCACCGTGCTCAGGCGGCGTGATTCACGTTTGGAGTTTTCCTTTTCCGTTGTATCCATGAAATACACGATGACCTGGCTGACGGCATGGTCCTGGTCAAACACGGGAAAGGCGTGGATTTCCTGGGTTCTTTCCGTCCCATGCCCATCGGTGTGCTGATGTTTCGTGATAAGAGGTTTTTTTGTTTCAGCCACGATTTTGACCGGGCATGACCGGCCGGTACACAGGTAGGGCCGTTTCCCCGGAGAACCTGGGTCAGCGCAGCACAGGCTTTCCTTGAACCACTCACTTTTGGCCGCCGAGTTGGCCAGGGGTATGGCCAGGTCATCGGTGTTCACCACAATGAAGGGATGGGTGAGGGACTCCAGAATGGACAGGAGAAAATCGTTTTGCGTCTTGAGACGGATGGCGGTCTGTTGCCGTTCGATGGCGTAGCGGATGGAACGCTCGAGAAGAGAACGGTCGATTTTCCCTTTGATCAGATAATCCTGGGCCCCTGATTTCAAAGCTTCGATGGCAAAGGACTCATCGTCCTGGGACGTCAGGACGATCACCGGAAGTGTGGGGACTTTTTCCCTGATGGGCTTGAGGGTTTCGATACCCCTGCTGTCCGGCAGGTTGAGGTCGAGCAGGAGGAGGTCGAAACGAGACGAGTTGAGGGCCGTAAGCCCCTGTTTCAGAGTGCAGGCCCATTCGATGGTAAAAAGGCCCTGATGCCGCGCCAGCAGGCGGCTTGCCATTTTGAAGTCAAAGGGATTGTCTTCGATGATCAGTATATGGTCGGGCCCTTTATTCATCGTCACTACCTTCTGTCTGCTTCGTGAGGCCACCTGCGGTTTATCGGCGTGAGCACGAAAATGTCTTCCCATGGAAGAGCAGCATTGTTTCAATGTGAGGTCTTTTTGGAGCTGTGGGGTATTATAGAGAAATGAAAGGGTCGTGGCAAGAAGGATCTCAAGGTTCCCATGTCTTTCGGGAGAAAGGCTCATAACGATCATTCAGGGAGGACGGATGGATGGGTTGAGTTACTGACCTGATGGCGCCTGTCTGGTTTTGGCCTATCATAAAAATGAGTTTTGGAGGAAGACGTGGTGCTGATGAACCCTCCGGGAAGGACGGTTCCCAATCCCGGAAAAAAAGAAAAGGATCGGGTTTTCGGATTCCCGATCCTTCATCTGTTACCTAACACGTCGGATGGAACTGGTGGTCAGATCAGTTCATCGATGTTGTAACCCATCATCTTGTCTGCGATTTTTTCAGCGTTGATCTGGTAGGTTCCGTTATCTACCGCCGATTTGATCTCGTAGACCTTTTCCTGCCGAACTTCCGGAGCCGCAGCCACCGCCTCGCTGGCGATTTTCATGTCCCGCGCGCTGGAAGACAGGCTGACCTTGTCTTCAGGGGCTTCCTTTTTCATCTCGGTGGTCTGGGTTTTGGCCATTTCCTGGGGAGGAGGGGTGTTCTCCACCTCTTTGGCATAGGCCTGCCTGCCGAAATTCACACTTGTATCAGAAATCTTCATGCTTGACCTCCCGATGGTGATTCCATATTTTTATCTATGGTCTCTTTGACAAGCTCTTCAAGCCGCCGGCTGACGATCTGAGAATCTTCGACGGAAAGGGTGCTTGTGATTTTCTCGTTGTTTTCTCCGATAAAATTGAACACGAACTGGTTTTCTTTCTTGTTGTAGCCCTGCAAATTTCCTCTGAGTTCCTGGTTCAGCTTGTCCACGATGTCCCTGTCCGCTTCGTCTTTGGGACCGTAGGTCGTGATGCGTTCAAGAATGTCCGCCGAGACCTTGTTGATAATGGTCTGTCTTTTGCCTTCTTCGGAGATGGTGATATTGTCCCCGTTTTTCGGCGCATCCAATCCAAGGCTTTTCTGCTTGTCGGCCAGGCGGTTCTGGCTGATCTGCCGGCTGTAAACCTTGATCACGTTGTTTATCTGGTACGATGGTATATGCATAGGCCACTCCTTGCACAACACATCGGCAGGGCTTTCTTGAAACTTTAAGAAAAAATTTTCCAGTTTGTTCCATAATGGCCCTGTCCCCCAGGAATCTCCGGTTTACCTCATCCTAAATGGTTATCCATGGAATACGTGCTGTAGTAATGTCGTATAAAGTGGCGGTGGCTATCGAAAGCGATGTCCGGAAGCCGGTCCCCGGTATAGAACCCGGCGTCGGACACGTCGTCTCCGGCCAGGATTTGCCCTGAAAACGTCCTGACCAGATAGGCCGTGATTAGGACCGTGTCGTAATCCGGGTGGGGATCGGTGGCCACGCCGAGAAGCATGTGGATACGTCCCTTCAGCCCGGTTTCTTCCTCCAGCTCTCTTATGGCGGCATTTTCCGGGCTTTCTCCCAGTTCGATGAATCCTCCGGGCAGACACCAGAACCCTTTCCGGGGTTCCACGCTCCGTCGTGTGAGAAGAATCCGCTCTTCCTGGTCCACCAGAACCACGCAGGCGGCGGGAACGGGGTTTTCATAATGGGTGACACCGCAGGCGGAACAAGTCTTCCTTTTGCGGCCTTCCACCATTTTCAGTGTCAGGTGTCCCGCACAATGGGTGCAGTATATTCTGGAAATCATGAAATCTTCATACCATTATATATAGGGCGGAACACCGGAGACCACTCATCCGGGTTCCGCCTTTGGCGTCAATCGTCGAAATCCCCTTCGGGGCCCTTGTCCGATGTGAGCAGGGACGCCTTTCGGTGGATTTCAGCTTCGGTCCATTCTTCAGCGGGTTCCATGACCTTTGCTTTGGCACCGGGATTGTAACTGCCTGTTTTGATCATATCGGCGATGGCGATGTCGGCTGTGCCTTTCGCGTTGAAAACATCCACGAGAAGATGGTAGGTGAAGTCCTCAACCCGTTTGGCCATCCGTTCGCGGACGTCTTGGGGCTGGCAAAGGATCATGTTTTCAAAGGGCAGGTTGAGTTTCTTGAAATTGCTGCCCTTGATGCCTTTCTGGTTGGCGTAGTCCAGCATCTTCGCCCAGAGGTCTTCGGTAAGCCCTTCACCTTTGATCTTGATGAAGTTCTTGTCCGCGTCCTGGATGGCGTTGCCGTAATCGTTCACCTCCAGGCCCCAGGCGATCATCTGGAGAGCCGTGGCCACATTGGCCTTGGTGGTGTGGGTATTTTTGGCGATGGCGCGGAGCCGCTCGGAGCTGTTGCCTGAAGTGCCGTGCTGGGCGCCGGAGACCCGGTATTTTTCAATGGCCTTGTGGATCCGCGCGGTCAATTCCACGTCGATGCCCTGGGCGCTTTCCTCGATGCCGTGGGTGGTGCCGTTGTTCAGGGCGATCCAGTCGGGGAAAATCCCGTGGGCGTTGAGACCCTGGATCAGGAACACCGCTTCTTCGGGAGATGAAAGACCCTCGTTGCCCTTGATCTCACCGATTTCCGTTTCAAGACCGGCCCATTCGGGGATGTAGGGTTTCATGGCGATGTTGGTCAGAAGGTTCTGGGCGTCGGGCTGATGGGACGCGTCGATGGCGATGGACGTGATGCCTGCTTCGAAAATGGACGGCACCTCGATTTTCGCCTGCTGGAAATCGGCGTCGTTTTTCAGGCCGTAGTGATCGGCGTGAACGGCGATGGGGACGGTGACGCCCAGTTCGTTGGCGATGGCGTCCACACAGCGTGCCATGTTCCAGTAGCTCACAGCGCAGTAGGCATCCCTTCCTCCCTCGGATTTGGCGATTTCGATGATCACGGCGGCCCTGGCCCTCTGGGCGGCGGCGAGAACGCCACGGATCACGATTTCACTCCGGCCGTTGGCGGCGATGGTCATGGCCTGGCCTTTGGCGATCATGGCCCGGTCGATGTATTTACCGCTGACGATCAGCGCCCGTGAGTTGGGGAAAAGTTTTTGAATGTTGGGAGGCCGTCCGACCTTGAGGGCCACATTGAAACCTTCGGGCTCACGTTCCTGTCCGTTTGTCATCTTCGCTTCTCCTAATGTGAAAATGGTTGATGAAGATACCGTGAAGAGTCTTATATAATGATGTGGTCTTTTTAGATCAATTTGATGGATTTTGAAAGGCAATTTTTCAGGCGTAGATATCCACAAGACGTCCCCTGGTCTGGTGGTAAAGGGTTTCCATGCTTTTGGACCTGTTGTACACCCTGTCATCCGTGTCGGATGCGATCACATAGTATTTGTAGGTGCTGGGGCTCTGGCGGTCGAGGTTCTGGTTGTCCATGGAAGGGGCCGGGCTCTGGCGCACCACAGGGAAGTAGCTGGCCGGCCTTACCGTTTCACGGTGGACAGACAGATCGGGCATCATGCTGTATGTCATGGACAGGTTCATAACATGCATCCATTTATGCCCGGAACAGGAATGATCGACAGGGTGAAGGGCAATGGGTTGACAATCATTTAATGTGCTCAGTATACGTGAAAACGTTTCAGGTAGGCAACAGGTTTGTCATGATGCCCCTATCAACCGCTATCGGGTTCGATATTCAGAACGTTTCGATAGCGATCCCGATAGCGATAGCGATACCGATGGGTAAGGTCCATGCCAATGTTACATGGAACTGCCATGCCCGAACCCCGGCCTTGACTTGCCGGTGAATGTCCCGTACAAATTGGACGCGTTTGTTTCAAAATCCACGTTTCTTGCGGGAAGGAGTACCCATAACGATGAAAAAGTTTCAACATATTGTCGCGCTTGTCTTTTTTGTCCTTTTTTCCTGGAGTATGGCGGTGGTTGGCGGGTTTGGTGTTTCCTACGCCGATTCGGTCAAACATCAGGAAGACCAGGTCAAGATCACCAATCTGACACGGCTTCTCAAATCCATCGACGGTATTTCAGCGTCCATCGAAGAGAAGAACAGAAAGCTTTCATCACCCGAAGGCCAGGGCCGGGAGCAGGCTCTGAGACAGGATATCCAGAAACTCAGTCAAAAACTCGAGGTCCTGGAGAATAATTTCAACGATCTGGCTTCGGAGATCAACTATGAAGCCATCGTGAATCCCCAGAAACCCAAAAGCTTCAACTGGAACGATGAGCTGAAAGAAATCCTGGGGCCCCTGATCCGTGAAATCCAGAGGGCCACATCCAAGCCAAGGGAGATCGAAAAGCACCGGAGTGACATCGAAACCTACGATTACCAGCTGGAAAATATCAGGCGGGCCATGGACCATCTGCGTAACCTGGCCGGCAATCCCGATATCCAGCCCAGGCTCCGTGACAAACTCACCGAGTCCCTGGCCATGTGGGAAGCCCGGCAGAACGATGTGGAGACGCTGAAAAGCATATCGAACCTTCAACTCGACAAGATCAGGAAGGAAACCGAATCCCTGACCCAGACGGTTCAGAAAATTCCAGGGATCTTTTTCAAGAGCCATGGACGTAACCTTCTTTTCGCCCTGTTTGCCCTTCTTGTTTCAGCTTATGGGTTCTTCAGGCTTTTTTCTCTGGTCAGAAGATACAGTCCGTTTCACAAAGACGAAAAATCCCTGTATTCCAGAGCGTTCGATCTGGGCTACACGATCATTGCCAGCTTCTTGTGCCTCGTGGTGGTACTGGCTGTCCTCTATTTCTGCAGTGACTGGGTTCTGCTTTCCATCGCCATTTTGTTTCTTATCGGTATCGTGTGGACATCGAAATCCTCCCTGCCCAGAGCCTGGAATCAGGCCCGTCTGATTCTCAACCTGGGCCCGGTCAGGGAAGGGGAGCTGGTGGTCTACAACGGGATTCCGTATAAAGTGGCTTCGATCAACATGTACTCCTCTTTATACAATCCGGCCATCACAAGCGCCAGGATCAGACTCCCCATCGCAGACCTGGAATCCCTCCGGTCAAGGCCTGTGGACAAAAACGAACCCTGGTTCCCCTCAAGGGCGGGGGATTATGTCCTTTTCAATGGGGATGGGACAGAGAGGCTGGGTCGTGTGGTGGTCCAGACCCCGGAAACGGTGCTTGTCGAGTTCGCCGGAGGAGGAAAGCAGGCCATCAGCAGTTCCAGCTATTTTTCATCGCCACCGGTGAATCTTTCTTCAGGGTTTCGAGCCCGTTTTCTTTTTGGTCTGGATTACGACCTTCAGAACCGGATGACCACGGATATCCCTGATGAAATCAAAAAAGCTGTTGAAGAAAAACTTATTGAGAAAGGGTTCAAGGAACCTCTTGCAGGTGTTTTCTGCGAATTCAGGCAGGCGGCGGCATCTTCTCTGGACTTGGAGGTCGCGGCGGATTTTACCGGCGACGTCGCTGCGGATTACATGCGCATCACAAGGATCATGCAGATGGCCTGCGTGGAAGCCTGCACAGGTCATGGCTGGAACATTCCTTTCAACCAGATGACCGTGCACATGGCGGACAAGCATTCATGATTCATTGTTAATAAAAGCAGGCCGCCTGGAATTTTCTCCGATGGAACCGGGTAAGCCCCACAGGGGGCGCCTGTTTTTGAATGTTGTATGTTCTTGATTTCAGAATGTTTACAACCGAAGATTGTTTTTTGGTCTTGACACCGGGCAAAGGGGTTTGCTATTCGTACTCCGAATGAATGAGTATTCATAACTAACCCATGAAACCACAGGCCCGGCGGAAATGAAGTCCGAAAAATACCACATTATCCTCGATGCCGCGATCAAAGTGTTCGCCGAACACGGATTCTTCCAGAGCACCGTGGCCCAGATCGCCCGAAAAGCGGGCGTCGCCGACGGGACCATCTACCTTTACTTCGAAAACAAGGAAGATATCCTGCTCCAGTTTTTCGCATACAAGACACGCCAGATTTTCGACCAGTTCCAGAAAGAGGTGGACAAAGTCGAAAGCGCGGAAGACAAGCTGAGGAATCTCGTCCGGAGCCATCTCAAGGAGTTCCAGGAAAACATGGAGATGGCCATCGTGTTCCAGGCCGAGACACGGCAGGTTCAGCAGTCCGAGGCCATCAAGACGCATATCCGGGATATCTCAAGGAAATACAGGGAACTCGTGGGCGAGATCGTCGAAGAGGGCCAGCGCGAAGGGTGCATGCGAAAGGATCTTTACATCGGCCTTGTAAAGACCTATATCACCGGAGCCGTCGAAGAGGTGATCAACTCCTGGGTCCAGGCCAGCGGCAAGTACGATCTTGTGTCCATGGCGGACCCTCTGGTGGATCTTTACCTGAAGGGGATTGGAATCCAGGCGGTTTAGATATCGGGAGGTTTTGCCGGCAAATCCAGGGAAGGGCGACCCTTCACTGGAAGGCGGAACGACTATGGAAACCGCATAAACAATAAAAAACGGGGTTACCGACAATCAAGGAGAGACAATCATGGCGCAACTTATTGCAGACAGACGGGACATCGACTTCGTTCTTCACGAACAGCTGAATGTGGAAGAACTCAGCAAACATGAAAAATTCGAGGCGTTCAACAGAAAAACCGTGGACATGGTGGTTTCCGAAGCAAGAAACCTGGCCGTGAAAGAAATGCTTCCCACCTGGAAGGAAGGCGACGAAGTGGGCTGTACGTTCAACGCGGGCCAGGTGATCATTCCCGAATCGTTCAAACGCCTTTTCGGTCTGTTCAACGACGGGGAGTGGCTGGCGATGAACGAAGATCCCGAATGGGGTGGACAGGGCATGCCCCGTTCCGTTTCCTCAGCGGCCTCCGAATACTTCAACGGAGCGAACTACCCGTTCATGATGTACCCCGGCCTGACCCACGGCGCGGGTAAACTCGTGGAGGAATTCGGCACCGACGAACAGAAGAAACTTTTTCTGAAAAACCTCTACACCGGCAAATGGACCGGCACCATGCTCCTCACCGAACCCTGCGCCGGTTCCGACGTGGGAGCCCTTGAAACCACCGCGAAGAAAAACGCCGACGGCACCTATTCCATCACCGGCTCCAAGATCTTCATCTCCGGCGGCGAGCATGAAATGGCGGAAAACATCATCCATCCTGTTCTTGCCCGTATCGAAGGAGCACCTGCCGGCACCAAGGGAATTACCCTGTTCCTCGTTCCCAAGTACCGTGTGAACGCCGACGGAAGCCTGGGAGCTTTCAACGACGTGGTCTGCACCGGTATCGAACATAAAATGGGCATTCACGGAAACGCCACCTGTTCATTGACTCTCGGCGGTAAGGGCGAATGCATCGGCACCCTTCTCGGTGAAGAAAACAAAGGCATGAAGGCCATGTTCGTCATGATGAACGAGGCCCGTCTCCTCGTGGGCATGCAGGGTTTCTCCTGTGCCACCACCGCATACATGTACGCCGTGAACTACGCCAAGGAAAGAATCCAGGGCCCGAACCTGACCAAACCCGCAGGCGGCGGTGTTCCCATTATCCAGCATCCCGACGTCCGCCGCCAGCTGATCATCATGAAATCTTTCGTTGAAGCCATGAGAAGCCTGCTCTACTTCATCGGGTACTGCAATGACATCATCGCCATTTCCGACGACGCGGCCGTCAAGGAAAAATACCAGGGATTCATCGAGATCCTGACGCCAGTTGCCAAGGGTTACGTGACAGACAGGGCCTTTGAGGTGTGTAACCACGCCATCCAGGTTTACGGCGGTTACGGCTTCGTCGAGGAATACCCCGTAGCCCAGCTGATGAGAGACTGCCGTATCACTATGATTTACGAAGGCACCAACGGCATCCAGGCTATGGATCTTCTGGGCAGAAAACTCGGCATGAACAAAGGCAAGGTGTTCATGGAACTCATGGGTGAAATCCAGAAGAGCATCAAAGACGGCAAGGCTCAGGCCTCGATCGCTCCTTTTGCGGAACGTGTCGAGACAGCCCTCAACAAGCTGGGTGAAACAGCCATGCACATGGGCAAGACGGCCATGAGCGACAAAGTGATGAATGCCTTCGCCTTCGCCCATCCTTTCCTTGAAGTCACAGGTGACGTGGTCATGGCCTGGATGCTTCTCTGGAGAGGTGTCATCGCCGCATCCAAACTGACCGATGCCAAGAAAAAAGACGTCGCTTTCTACGAAGGTCAGCTCAAGAGTCTTGAATACTTCGTCTGCAACGTTCTTCCCGTGACCCTGGGGAAAATGGACGTGATCAAAGCGACGAACGGCGCGGCGGTTGAAATCTCTGAAGAATCATTCATGGGATAATCTCTTGAGGCAGGAGGGGCTTCGGCTCCTTCTGCTTTGCAAGGGGCACAGGCCACAGGGTGGCCGGAGTCCGATGCCGATAACATAACAATGCGGCCATGTATGGGTAATCTTGAAAAAGTTCATGGTTCTTGGGTTGTTTTACTTCCGATCTCATGGTCGACGGGATGGATCGGGAGATAATTTGACATATGTAAAACGAAGGACTTTTTTCTTGACGAATCAGACGTTGTCATTTAAATATGAGGGATTATTCATTTCAGGACACGGAGAAAAGTAGCGCTGGTTTGCGTGCTATGTATTAATAATCTTAATGGGAGAGGTAAATCGAATCATGGAACATCTTATTGCACCGGCTCATTACAAATTCCTGGGGTTTTTCCCGGGGGCAATCCTGTCGTTTTTGTACGTGGTTGTCGGCGTGGGTCTTTTCGCCTATATCATGGCGAAACGTATCGCCCCGCTTGTTCTGGCCAAACCTGACAACAGTCGTTTCAGTGATATCCCTGCACGTATCATGAACCTCCTGACCATCTGGCTCGGCCAGATCCGTCAGCCCCGTTACATGACGGCAGGCGTTCTTCACATTGTCATTTTCTTCGGCTTCCTGACCCTGGGAATCAGAACCTGCTCCCTGGTGGTCATCGGTATCTTTCCGGATTTCGCTCTTCCCGGATTTGCACCCGATCAGCCCATCGGTTTCATGTACAACATCGCCAAGGACATCATGGCCACTGCGGTATTCATTGCCTGTGCCATCGCAGCCTACCGCCGCGGCATCGTGAGACCTGCCCGTTACGCCGTTCCAGAAAAATACGGTCACGATCATACAGCTGAAGCCGTATTCGTTCTCGCCATCATCATGGGTCTCATGGTCACAGAAAGCCTTTTCGAAGCAGCTGCCGTCGCCGCTGGCGAACCCGCTTTCCTCGCCCCGCTGACTTTGGTCTGGATTTTCGCCAAAATCCTTCCCAGCAACGCCCATGGTTTTCTCCAGTTCCTTCACATTTTTTCATACTATGCCCATAACACTCTGTTCTTCTTCTTCCTGAACTTTCTGCCCATGGGCAAACATTTCCACGTCATCACCTCTTTCTTCAACGTGCTTTTCATGAGGGTCAGACGCGGTAACATCAAGCCCGTTGTTTACGGCATCACCGCCGAAGGCCTCGACGAACTCGAATCCATCGGTGTGAAACGCCTTGAAGACTTCACCTGGAAGCACATGCTGGATTTCTACTCCTGCGCCGACTGCGGCCGCTGCTCCGACCAGTGCCCCGCCAACCTGGTGAAACGTCCCCTTTCTCCCCGCTTCATCACCATCAAGGCCCGTGACCTGATGTTCAAGAAGTACTCTTGGAGAAACGATTTCCAGTACGGTCGAGATCCCCTGGTCGGCTCCATCTACGAAGCTGACGAGATCTGGTCCTGCACCACCTGCGGCGCCTGTGAACAGGAATGCCCCATCGGAATCGAATACATCGACAAGATCGTTGACCTGAGACGCGGTCTGGTTGACGAAGGCGAAGTACCCCAGACCCTGCAGAAACCTCTCCAGGCCATCAGCAAACGCGGAAACCCCTGGGGTAAAGTTGAAAAGAAACGTGCCGACTGGGCCCGTGACAAGGAATTTGCCGCTGAGTGTGAAGTCAAGATCATGGAAAACGGTGACACCGCTGAAACCCTGTACTTCGTCGACAGTATCACATCCTACGACGATCGCATGGTGAACATCGCCAAGTCCACCGCCAAGATCCTCGACGCCTGCGGCGAAGACTTCTTCGTCATCGGTAAAGACGAAAAAGACAGCGGTAACGAAGTGGTTCGTTTCGGTGAAGAAATGCTGTACCAGGAACTCAAGAACCACAACATGGAAATCATCAAGGAATCCGGTGCGAAACGCATTGTGACCTCTGACCCCCATGCGTACAACGCCCTGAAAAATGACTACCAGGTGGATGTTCCGGTTGAACACATCAGTGAAACCATCATGAAGAACATCAAGGCCGGAAAGATCAAGCTGAAACCCGTTCAGGATCCCAGCAAGGTTTACACCTATCACGATCCCTGCTACCTTGGCCGTCACAACGCGGTTTACGATGATCCCCGTGATGCCATCAAAGCCATCCCCGGTATCCAGACCGTGGAAATGGTGAAAAACCGTGACCGTTCCCTGTGCTGCAGCGGCGGCGGTCTCATGCTGTTCTACGAACCGCATGAAGAAGAGAGAATGGCGGTTATCCGTGTGAAAATGGCTGCGGAAGCCGGCGCCAACGTCATCGTCTGCGCCTGCCCCTTCTGCATGGTCAACATGGAAGACGCCATCAAAGTGGCCGGTCTCGACGGACAGCTCGAAGCCATCGAACTGACCGAACTGATCACCCAGCACCTTGAATAGAACATAGTATTTCCGGCCGGAAGCCACCGCTTCCGGCCGATTATTACGTTTATTGCATGACGGATACCCCGGCATGTCAATTCGGATTTAATAACTTATTGGGAGGAACAACATGGAAATCTTGGTATGCGTTAAAAGAGTTCCCGACTCCGCTGAAAACGAAATCGTTATGAACAGCGCAGGGAACGACATCGAACGTGATGATCTCGTTTATTCAGTCAACGAGTGGGACAACTACGCCGTTGAAGAAGCCATCCAGATCGTTGAAAAAGTGGGTGGAACCGTTACGGTTGTAACTGTTGGTGATGCAGACGCGGATGAGATCCTCAGACGTGAAATGGCCATGGGCGCTGAAAAAGGTCTTCTTCTTCAGGACGACGCTTTCGAAGGCTCCGACTGCAAAGGCATCGCCACTGCTCTCAAAGGCGCTGTGGAAAAAGGCAAATACGACCTGATCCTCACCGGTGCCCAGGCTGACGAAGGCGCAGGCGCCGTGGGCGGTATGCTCGCAGCCATGCTCGACCTTCCCTACGCCTCTCTCGTGAACAAAATCGAGCTCGGCGACGGTAAGCTCACCATCGGCCGTGAAATCGAAGGCGGAAACAGAGAAATGAACGAAATTTCACTTCCTTGCGTTCTTTCCATCCAGACCGGTATCAACGAACCCCGTTACGTGGGTATCCGTGGTATCCGTAAAGTGTCTGGCGTTGAAATCCCCGTGCTTGGTGCCGGTGATCTTGGCGTGGATGCAGGTTCTGTGGGTGCAGCTGGTGCAAAAGTCAAGAAAATCGATTACTTCGTACCTGAAAAAGGCGAAGGCGCTGAAATGCTTGAAGGAAGCACTGAAGAAATCATTGATAAACTCATTGAAATCCTTAAAGCAAATGGAGGGTTATAATAATGGCACAAGTATTTGCTTATTTGAATCATAAAAACGGTGTTCTCGAAGATGCAGCCATGGAGCTGATCAATGCTGCCAAAGCGATTTCAAGTGAACCCGCAACCGCCATCGTTTGCGGTTCCGGAATCGACGCTGTTGCCACAGCCGCTGCGGCCATTTTCCCCAAAGTCATCAAGGTTGACAACGCCGCTCTTGACTACCCCAACGCGGAAGTCGTGAGAAAAGCCCTTGTCAACGTGATTCCTGCTGGTTCCGTGGTTCTTTTCGCCCACAACACCTTCAGCATGGACTGCGCCCCCGGTCTTTCCGTAAAACTCGGCGCATCTTTCGTGGCTGACATCGTCGGTATCGACGGTGTTGACGGCAGCACCCTCAAAGTGGTCCGTCAGGAATTCGGCGGCGTTGTTTCCACACACGTCGGTGTTGATATGTCAGCCGGTGCCGTTGTGGCCGTTCGTCCCGGTACTTTCCCCGCTGACGAATCCAAGTCCGCAGGCGGCGCTGTGACCGCAGCTGACGCCGGTGATCTTTCCGCCAAACGTAAGTTCATCGAAATCGTGGCTCCCGAAGCTGGCGACGTGGACATCACCAAAGCCGACATCCTCGTATCCATCGGCCGCGGTATCGAAGATGAAGAAAACATCCAGCTTGCCATGGACCTCAAAGAAGCCATCGGCAACATCGCCGAAGTTTCCTGCTCACGTCCCATCGTTGACGCGAAATGGCTCGAAGCCTCCCGTCAGGTTGGTACTTCCGGTTGCACCGTTAAACCCAAGGTTTACATGGCCTGCGGTATCAGCGGTTCCTTCCAGCACCTCGGCGGTATCAAAGGCGGTCTGCTCATCGCCATCAACAAGAACCCCAACGCTCCGATCTTCCAGGTCGCCAACGTGGGTATCGTTGCCAACATCGTCGAGTTCCTCCCCGCACTGACGGAGAAAATCGAAGAAATGAAATAGTGTCAAGAGTTTCATAGGTCATCAAAAGCCGGCTGTCCGAAAGGGCGGCCGGCTTTTTGTTTAAGCATCCTTGCTTTTCTTCCGCCGGACTTTTTCCAGCCACTCCGCCTGCTCTTTCTGGTAGTCTTCTTCGCTTTTCGCACCGCTCAGGTTCTTTTCTTTTTCAAGAAATTCAGAAAGTTTCCTGGGAGCCATGCGTTCCCCTAATTTGCCCAGAAGGCTGATTATTTTATCGACAGTTACATTTCTTTCTTTTTCATCTTTCAGATTCATGATAGCGTATCCCGTTTTCTTTAGTTTCAATCCATCCCATAGCCATGTGTGATCATCATGATGATGAAGCTGACCCATACCTTGACTTCAATAAAAACACGTCCCATGAATTTACCATGGATACCCGCGTTTGTCGTTGTTTTTACGTTTTTTATGACGTTCGGAACGGCCTTTGGACTGACCCCCGATGAATTGAAAGACAAAGGCAATGTGTATTTCCAGAAGCGTGAATACGCCAAAGCCGTGGAAGAGTTTACAAGGGCCATCGAAATCAACCACGAATACGTCGAGGCTTTCTATAATCGTGGACTTGCCTACTATGAACTCCACCTTTACTACAAGGCCATTGTTGATTTTGATATGGTTCTCATGCTGGATCCCCAGGTTCGTGAGGCTTACTACCACAGGGGGCTCGCCTACAGCCGGGTGAACAAGCTGAAACTGGCCCTTGCCGATGTGAATAAAGCGGCGGAGATGGGTGACGAAAAAGCGTTGGCCGCTTTGAAAAGCGGAGAACTGACCGACCGGATGGAAAAGGAAAGGTCTCGTCAGGCCAATATCCAGTCCTTGATCGATGACAAGCAGAATGTGTATGGACGAACTGTCACAGTCACCAGTATCGGGAATGAATTCGGCGGAAACACGGTGATGACGGCCCATTCCAAAGGAGACCCCCTTTTCGACGGACGGGACGGGGTGTTTCGATCCGTGGACTATTTCAATGCTTCAGATGTTCTGATCAAAACAGAGGTCTTCCACACGTATCTTTTCAATACAGCAAACGGACGGTACAAAACGGTTTACTGGTACAATCCGGATATGACTCTTTCCAAAACCGAATATTTTCTTTCAGGCAGGAACCTGACCCTTAAGGAAGTCCGTTTCTACGACAAGCAAGGCCAGCCGGTCCGCACGGTGCTGATGAACCGTTTCGGACATGAGATCAAACCCTAACCGTTCAAAACATCTGCCTCCAGAAGTAAATCCCCTGCCTGACGCCTCCATTGGGAAAAGGAAATGCCGATTTGGTTTTGTCATACACCAGATGGTCGCCGTCAGGTGTGCTGATAATCAGGGGTTCATTTACCGGGGACGGGGTGTCGACACAGGCTGCCTTGTCGATCATACCCCCTGTGGCAGGGTCCAGGGCGTAGACCAGGGATGAACCACCGCCACGGCAGGGAACAGGGGAGGGAAGGCGGGTCAATACGATCAGGACGTTGTTCCGTATACGGACATTCTGGTGAACTCGCTCTGATGCCGTGAGGTCCAGGTACCATCCTGCGTCCCTTACGGGGTTGGGCTGGCCTTTTTTCAGCCGCTGATTCGGGTTGCTGTCCTGGGCATCGGGGATTGTATCATATCGGACAGGATGTTTCGAAACGGTTCTCCAGACAGGCAAACCGTCCTCGTCTTCCATGGCCGTGATAATCTGGGGTGCCAGACGGACTTTTGAAGCCCCCTGGTCAGGATGGTTTGAAAGTTGTCCTGTCTTTGCGTTGAAGGATCCCAGGTATTCGCCCGGATCATCCCCGTAATCCCAGATTCCGTAAACGGCCTGGATGTTTTCTGTGCCGAGGTCTGAAACCCCCAAGTATTTTCCGGTTCCGAAACAGACCATATAACCATGACGGTTCGGATGACGCATCACATCGGGTCGTGTGGTCACCGGTTGGCCTTCTGCCGTGCTGAACAAGGGGGCGGGTTTCGAATCTCTGTCCCTGAACGAGAAATCCCAGAGCAGGGGGTCGTAAGCTTCGAGGCTCCATTTCCAGATGTGGCCTTTCAGGTCTCCCGCGTAGACGAAATCCGCCTTGCCATCGTTGTTGACATCGGTGACGATGGGCGAGGACATGCCGTTGCCATCCCCTTTGTCCGTGCTAAGGTTCCGGATAACCTGACCTGTGATGGCATCGACGATGTACAGCCTGGAAAACCCGTCTTTGCACCCGTAACCGTTCCCGAAAATCACCACGTACTCGTGCTGCGGCGATTTTGTCCGAACGATTACCGGTTCGCTGAAGGTGTAGCCCAGTCCCTCCTCATCTTTGAATTCCCATTGAACCAGCTGTTTCAGGTTATCAGGCGAGAAAGAGCCCATGCGGTCCACCTCCGTGATGTCCAGGCAGAAATAGCCTTTGCCACCCTTGCCCAGCCCTCCCACAAGCCAGATTTTGTCTTTTCCGGAAATCCGGATATCCGAACAGGCCGGTGTCTGATCCACAAAGCAGCGGTGGGCGTATAATTTGTCGGCCAGCCTTGCAAGGTCGGGAAACACAAGGTTGGGCACGTAAGCAAATGCCTCTTCGCCAGACGCCGCGTTGAATACATGGAGCATGCCGTCGTTTGCACCGACATACAGATGGTTGCCGATCACATGGGGTGATGCGTGGACGATGTCGCCAAGTTTTCCCTTCCGTTTTCTGAACCGGGGGTTGGGATTTCCCCTGAGATAGGAGAGGAGTTCCGGGTCATGGTTCAGCTGGCTTTTCTGGGTGTCGCTCAATTCATCCCAGGTGAAGGAGACCGCTTTTTTGCCGTCGAATCCGATGATGTTCCTGCTTTCCGCAGATCTGCTCAAAAGTTTTTCACCGGCCCGCCAGAGGGGATCGGGTGCGATGGAGACACGTTGAGTGATAGGGTCGTAATAAAGTTTCCTGGCCTCGAGGTCTCCGCTCCAGTCCGAGCTGTCGTAAAAGGCCTGGAAGACAGTGGTTGAAGAGAAAAACGACTGTGAGGCCGCCGTGACCGGAGAAGCCGAGGATTCCATGGCCCGGATTCGATTGAAAACAGCCTGGAGAGAGGCGGTCAGGTTTTCCGGGTTCGAGGCGCTGAAATGCGAGCCGAAGGTATTGGACGATGCGTGCCAGAGATCGTCGATTTTTGCACTGCAGCTCTGGCAGTAGGGATCCGGCCATGCCGGTGGGTCGTTGAATCTGTTTTTCAATTGGCAGGGTGAGGCATCGTCCATGTAATCTTCCGGTTTCAGGGTGCCTGACAGACCGAAACTCACGGTGAAGGTCACCATGTGCTGCTGAGGAGAGGTGTCGCATTCCATTGGAAACAGCAGGTCTCTTAAATCGGGCCGGAGATCGGTGAGAAAATAGGTGATGGCCACGTCGGCCAGGGTATTGCCGTGACCGTCAGTGTCAGGATCGGGTCTTGAAAGGGAAAATGAGGTTTCGGTCCAGTAACCGTCGGTCATGACCAGGCTGTACACCCTCTGGCATTCACCCCCGTCCTCTTTGGAGGCGTATGGCGACGGCCCCAGCCCTCGGGGCTCCAAGCCCTGGTAATAACGACCCACCGCGTCCAGGCCTTCACGCAATGGTGTCGAACCCTGGCTTTTCATCCGGTAAAGCCGGGAGAGAAGATCCGGGCTTTTGTCGCTGACTGTGCCGTCCCTTCCCGTCACACGAACCGGAAGGGCGTCCTGGACAAGATTTGTGTTGATGCTGTAAAAACCCACGTTGATTCCGGAGAGATCGGACAGGACCCTGCCCACGGCTGCCTTGGCGGCAAGGGACCGTCGCCTGTAGAAAGAGTACCAGTTGGCGAAGTTCGCCAGATCCTCGGGCAGACCGGGGCCTGGTCTTACAGCCTCGGGGATCTGGGAGAGCGTTGTGTGGATCAGTTCCCCGTCGTCGACGCGGCCGTCGTTGTCGTTGTCCGACACACGGAAGACGTCACGGCCTTCTCCCGTCATGGAGATGAGAAACAGGCCTTCTCCCGGATCTTCCCGTTTGTTTGAATTCCTGTCATCCAGAACATAGTAGTGGGCGTTCCGGATGATTTCGGGGTTTCCGGTGCCCCGGACGGGGATCGCCAGATAGACTCCGTCAAGGGCCAGGGTCGGAGAGGGGTTCATGGGGTTGGACCTTGGCCGGGCCGTGTCGGCGTCTGGCAGGAAGCCCAAGCCATCCGGAGCTGGCCAGGGCGTGTAGGTTGTTTTCGGATTGTAGTAAAGGGCGTTGTAACCATGCCACTGGGATTTCCAGGTCTTGCGCTCCTCTTCGGTCATGTAGGTCGAAGGTGTCCTGAAAACGTTGTCTCCCGGGTTTGCCGGAAAAACATAGCCGTTGCCTTCGAACGTTCCGTCGTTTTCAGGGGTGATGAATTCCAGGTCCATGCTGCTGGAATCGTCCAGGACCACCATGACCACCGGTGGAGCGGCCTTTGACGCAAGCTCCAAAGGGTAATCGGCGATGTCGGTGGCCGGAACGGCAGCCGGCCAGACCATTGTGGCGAACATCAGTCCGGTCATGAGAATGGAAAGGGGGCTTACGCCACGCCCCGGATTCAGGGCAGATTTTGTGAAGGCTGTACCATGGAACATAAAACACCTGTGTCTGTGAATTTCATGAAAATTAGGCAATCAACCTTACTCGCACCGATCAGTAACGCTTTCTATAACCGATCTGAACCAGGCATTTGCCCTGGCGTTCCGAGCTGAATCCGGTGATGTAGAGGTTATGAAGGGTTTCGTAGCGATTGCCGGTCTGGAGAGAAGAGCCCTGGGCCACGTCCATGTCGATGACCTGGAAACGGCAGTCTGGAAAGTTCTGGTCAAAAAAGGACTTTTTTTCATCGTCGTCGTTTTCAGCGGCGAGGACAGCGCAGTTGGGTGTTGCTCCATCATGATCCCAGTTGGCCGTGTCACGGATGTAGTTGTTGACGGCTGACCGTTTTTCTTCTCCGCTGTCCTGGTCAAAACGGTTGCCGCCGCCTCGTGACAGCCACGGCATGCGTGTGGAAGATTCCCAGTCGCTGTCCCGGAGAACCCGCGGAGGCTGTCTGTCCACCAGAATCATGGCGGCCAATGCGGCGGATTCGGCTTTGATTTTCAGGCGGTTGATCAGCCGGTCGTTGCCCGAGAGCCGGAGTTCGAACCAGGTGGTCTGGATTCCAATGGCTCCAACGAGACAGAGGATCGTCAGGACGATCAGGGTGTAGAGAAGGATCGATCCCCGCTGGTTTCCGTGCTTCTTTCTCTGGTTCACAGGTTTGTCCTTTCTTTCCGGATGATTGTCACAGGGACCTGGTCTTGACGAAGCCGCAGGTGAGCAGCCTGTTTTTCCCCGCCTTGTCGTCAAAGCCCCGGGAATCGGTAAAAACCACAATGTCGATGGTTTTACACAACGAAACCGGTTCCATGGGCTGGCCGTCGGTATCCGTGGTCAGGGCAGGAAACGGGGTGTCGTGGACCACGTTCCAGCCCACCCACAGCCGCCCATGGGGCTGAGGTTCGTGAAGTCCTTCGGCAAGCCGGGGATCGTCAAAGGCGACGGACCGGAGTTCTTCGGACAGGTCCGAGGCCGCGCTTCCGGCCAGGGTGAGCGTGTTGGCCCGTGTGTTGCCCCGGATGGAGCTGAGTTGAAGTGTCGTGACGGCGAGGATGCCAATGGCGAAGAGAACCATGGCGATCAGGGTCTCAATGAGGGTGAATCCCTTTTCATGGTCAGGGCTTGTCATGAGCTGCTCCTGTTTCTAAGGTGGATGATTTTTGAAAAGGCGCGTCTCTGGTAGGCATCGCCCTTGCCGGAGACCAGGATATCTCCCCGGAGGTTGCGGTACTGGATTGGATCGATCCTGCCCCGGCATGGACGGGGACTGCGGGTTACCAGGGTCACTTCCACAGCCCGGATCTTTTCACGGTCTTCCCTGGACAGGGGAAACTGGGCAAGGGGCGTTCCATCGGAATCCAGATAGGCGAAATCAAGGGCCTCGATATGATCGGCCATTCTCTGACTTCCACCCCAGACTTCACGGATCAGGCTTCGAACCCCTTGTTTTTCCGTGAGACCCAGCCTGAAGCCAAGGGTCTCGTTGGGATCGGAACCGCTCATGGCGGCCAGGTCGTCCTCTTCGGGATCGGCGTTGAACCGGTGTCCGTTTTCGTTGAGGTCTGCCTGGAACCTGAAAGTCCCCCTGTCCGCATGGAGGATCGTGGGCCGGGCCGAGCCCGTGGGATCGAAACAGGCATGCTTTATGTCTTCTTCAAGCAGGTACATGCAGGTCCGGAGATTTTGCTGGAGATCCGCGATCTGTTTCTGGGCCAGATAAATCCTGTGCTGAACTGAAAAGATTCCATAGACGGCTGTGGCAAGAACCGAAGCCACGGCAAGGCCGACAAGGATTTCCACGAGACTGAACCCTTTGTTTCCGCTCACGGTCAACGTTTCTCCCAGATGCCGTTTCTGGCTTTGTCCATGGCAACCACGCCGGCCATGGTGGGTGTTCCCACCTTGTAACAGAGATCCCCGTTGTCGTGGGTCAGGTAGACATAGCCGTTGGCGTTCACGCTGCCGTTGATGTTGAACCGGGTTTTCTTTTCGGGATAGGTGACCGCATCCGGAGAGCAGTCAGGGCAGGGTGGGGCCACGCCTCTGCCAAAGACGATGCCGTGGCTCGAGTTTTCGAAACTCACTTCCTTGACCAGGGTGTCAGCGGCAGGACCTGTTCCCCCGACAGTTCCGTCGGAACCCGTCCTCATGACGGTATACATGTTGTTGTCCGTTGAAAAACTCACGATCACCGGCTCCTGAAAAAGAACAGCCGTGGATTTGGCCAGCTGGAAATCCAGGAAAAGTCCCTGGGCCGCCTTCTGGAGATGGTGGTCCGGAAGGGTCCGGACAATGGCGAAACCCGTTCCTGTGGCGAGCAGAGAAAGGATGGTCATGGAGATGATAAGTTCCATCAAAGTAAAACCTGAATCTCTATTATGAACGCATGTTTTTAAATTAATCCTGATACCCATTATTTTGTCCAACCGTTTTTTTGATTGCGGCAAGCCCCTTGTTCCCGTGTTTTAAGGCTTATTTAAAATTTTATAATGCAACAAATAAAGATAATTATGAAATGGTTTTAGGTTTGGCTGGTTTGGTCGTCATGTTTTATGATCTTGGATCAAAAAATATAAGTTACCCATAGGTATGCTAAAACATCTAATAAATAAAAAATATAAGCGATGTAAATTAGGGGATTCGATAAAAATAATGTTCCCTATAGTACAGGGTTTGCTGTTGTGCAACACTTTTTTGTGCCGCGGTTTGTCATGGCGTTGAGGGGTGGCGTTTCTTTCATTCCCGGACAGGGCGGGCAGGACAAGAAGGATCTTGCTTTAAGAGGGGCAAAAAAGGTATAAGAGTGCTGTTTTTCAAAAAAAGGCCGGGTGACGGCAGGGTGGGCCGAAGGTTGAAAAGAGGCCGCTTGTGAAACAGACACCGAAGAGGATGGATAATAAGGTATGAAGAAAAACAACGTATTGATCATTTTGATTTTTGTGATGCTGATGCTTGTGGTCGGCGGATGCCGGTCCCTTGACGGAAAAACGGGGAAAACCTCCAAGCCGGACAGCGTAAAACCTCCGGTTTACTGCCAGTTCAAGGATATTCTCGTTCCCGGGGATTTCAGGGAAAAAAAGAAGCATTGCTCGGTAACGGGGACCGGGGCGTCCGCCACGGGTTTCATGTCGTTTTACGGCCCTGTGGATCTGACATCCGCGGTAAATTTTTTCAGCATTCAGATGCTGAAAGACGGCTGGACCTTTGTCACCCTGACCAAAACCTCCTTTTCGTCGATTCTTGTGTTCAACAAAGATAAACGCTGGGCTATCGTCGAACTGTCGGAAACCAATTTCACCACGGACCTTCGGATTGCCGTGGCCTTTGAAATCAGCCGACCCCAGGGTTTCGTCAAGCCTGAGGCGATTCTTTCGAAACAGGAAGACATGGGCGAACCCAAGGGCCTCATCGAACCAAGCGGAGTGACCGAAGAGTGATCGAACATCTGAAAAACAAAACCATCGTGATTGGGGTCACCGGCGGTATCGCCGTGTACAAGGCCGTGGAACTGCTCCGGCTTCTCCAGAAACAGGGCGCGAAAGTCCGGGTGATCATGACCCGGTCGGCCATGGAATTCGTGGGCCCCATGACGTTCCAGGCCCTTTCCGGTGAGCCTGTTTTCGCGGACCTGTTCGAAGAAGGCGGTTCCGATGCCTCGATCCGGCACATCCGCTGGGCCGAGACAGCCGATCTGGTGATCGTGGCGCCGGCCACGGCCAACATCATCGGCAAAATGGCAAACGGCATCGCCGACGACGCCCTGTCCACCTTTCTCCTGGCGGTCCGTTCGAAAATCGTGATCTGTCCGGCCATGAACACGGCCATGTACGAAAGCCGGGCCGTGCAGCGGAACATCGATATTCTTGAAAACGACGGCTGTTATTTTGTGGAACCCGGCGTGGGGGAAATGGCCTGCGGCACCACCGGAGCCGGGCGGTTTCCCGAACCGGCCGACATCGTGGACCGGATCATCGGTCTTGCCACCGTCAAAGATCTGGCCGGCAAGCATGTGCTGGTCAGCGCCGGACCCACGCGGGAAGCCATCGACCCGGTGCGTTACATCTCCAACCATTCCTCGGGCAAGATGGGTTACGCCATCGCCCGGGCCGCGGAACGCCGGGGAGCCCGGGTGACCCTGGTCTCAGGGCCGGTCAGCCTTGCGCCCCCTCTCAACGTGGACCTGGTGAAGGTCCAGTCCGCCGAGGAGATGAAAGAGGCATTCCTGGGCGCCATGGACCGGGCCGATATCGCCGTGAAAGTGGCGGCTGTGGCCGATTACCGTGTGAAGCACCAGGCCGAGCACAAGATCAAGAAAACCGAGGAGACTCTGGTCCTGGAATTGGAAAAGAACCCGGATATTCTGAAGTGTGCCGGTCAGCAGAAGAGAAAAGGCCAGATCCTGGTGGGCTTTGCCGCCGAAACCCAGGATCTCAAAGCGAACGCGGTGAAAAAGCTGGAGGCCAAAAACCTGGACATGATCGTGGGCAACCTGGTGGGCGGTTCCAAAGGCTTCGGCACCGACGACAACACCGTGACCTTCTTTTACAGGGACGGCCGGGTGGAAGCCCTGGAGCCCATGGACAAGGAACAGGTGGCCGGCCTTCTGTTCGACAGGATTCTTGAGTTGTCATGAACCGTGAACCTTCACCGAACGATCTTGCCCTGGTCTGTAATCAGGTGAAACGCAGTCTGGCTTACATGAAAACCCTGGGTATCAAGGGGTTTGACTGTTCGGATCAAAGTATCGCCTGCCTTGACGCCTGGGGAAAACCCCGGAAGAAAAACGCGAAGCCGGACAGCCTGGACGCCATCCGCTCCGATCTGGGCGACTGCCGGAGATGCCGGCTTTCGGAAAAAAGAAAAAACCTGGTGTTTGGCCAGGGAAACCCAAACGCCCGGCTGATGTTTGTGGGCGAGGCTCCGGGGTACGAGGAAGACATGCAGGGCCTGCCGTTTGTCGGGGAGTCGGGCCAGCTTCTCACGAAAATGATCCAGGCCATGGGACTTGCCCGTGGCGAGGTGTACATCGCCAATGTGGTGAAGTGCCGGCCCATGGACAACAGAAATCCGGCCCCCGAGGAGATGGTGGTCTGTCTGCCTTTCCTCGAACGCCAGATCATGGCGGTAAGTCCTCTCGTGATCTGCACCCTGGGGGCCGTGGTCACCCAGGCCCTTCTGGGAACCCAGGAGGGGATCACCCGTTTGAGGGGACATTTTCACGAATACCGGGGGATCCGGCTGATGCCCACGTTCCATCCGGCGTACCTTTTGAGGAGCCCCGATAAAAAACGGGACGCCTGGGAAGATTTGAAGAAGATCATGGCTGTTCTGGGACTGGCTAAGCCCCAGGCTCCCGCATGATGGGAAGGACGGGATGAACCACATACCTGGCCAGATTGACGGATTTATCGATGTTCTGTCGGTGCAGAAGAACTATTCGCAGCACACCCTGCGGGCCTACAGGAACGATCTGACGGAGTTCTGCCGGTTTTTCGCCGGATACCGCGGCCTTGATCCCGAAAAAAAAGAGGATCTCGAATCCCTCACCCCGGCACAGGTTGACGTGATGGGCATCCGAGCTTATCTTGGAGCCCTGTACAAAAAGAACGATAAAAAAAGCTCGGTGGCCCGGAAACTGTCGGCCCTCCGTTCGTTTTTCAAACACTTGATGAAATCTGGGGTGGTGACTGACAGCCCGGCGGACAAGGTGGCCACACCGAAACAGGACAAACCCATTCCCGTTTACCTGACGGTGGACGATATGTTCCGGCTTCTCGATGGAATCCACGACAGCAGCCTGGCAGGATTGAGGGACAGGGCCATGTTCGAAACCCTTTACTCCACGGGAATCCGGATTTCGGAACTCGCAGGACTCGACCTGGACCGTGTGGACCGGGCCGGAGGGGTGATCCGTGTTCTGGGCAAGGGAAACAAGGAACGGGTGGCCCCCATCGGACGAAGGGCTCTGGACGCCATGGACGCTTACAGGAACGCGCTGGTTCTGGCCGGGCCTGGATCGGTAAAAGATCCAAAGGCGGTGTTTCTCAACAAAAGCGGAACCCGGCTCACCGAACGGTCCATGGCCCGGCTTTTGAAGGCCTGGGCGGAGAAGACGGGAATCAGTGTGTCGATTTATCCCCACGCGGTGCGTCATTCGTTTGCCACCCATATGCTGGACGCGGGGGCGGACCTCCGGGGAGTTCAGGAAATTCTGGGTCATGAAAGCCTGTCCACGACCCAGAAGTACACCCATGTAACCATTGACAGGCTGGCACGGGCTTACGACAAGGCCCATCCAAGAAAATAAAAAGGACCATAGAAAATACATGACTTCATTTCATGGAACGACCATCATCGCCATCAGGAAAGACGGCAAAACCGTGGTGGCCGGAGACGGCCAGGTCACCCTGGGTGACACGGTCACCAAGCACAAGGCGAAAAAAGTGCGCCGGATCTACAAGGACAGAATTGTGGTGGGCTTTGCCGGAGCCACGGCCGACGCCATGACCCTCACGGAAAAGCTGGAGGAAAAACTCGAACGGTACAACGGCAACCTGACCCGGGCTGCGGTGGAACTGGCCAAGGAATGGCGGACCGACAAGTACCTGAGGCGCCTGGAAGCCATGATGATCGCCGTGGACGAGGCCAAGATGTTTCTGATCTCAGGCAACGGCGATGTGATCGAACCGGACGAGAACGTGATCAGCATCGGTTCGGGAAGTGTGGCGGCCCAGGCGGCGGCCGTGGCTTTGCTCCGGCACAGCAGCTTAGACGCCAGGGGTATTGCCGAGGAAACCATGGGGATCGCCGCGTCTCTTTGCATTTACACCAACGATTCCATCACGGTGGAAGAACTGTGATGTGAATGAAGCGGGGCGTCCTTAGGCCCTGCTTTGTGGAAACGGATGATTATGAATCGGAACTGGATGTCCGGCGGAACGCGCCGCAGGATGATCCGGTTTTTATATTTTAAACTGTCAGGAAGGAACTATGAGTGATTTGAAACCCATCGAGATCGTCCGGGAACTGGATAAATACATCATCGGCCAGGACAAGGCCAAACGGTCCGTGGCCATCGCCCTCAGGAACCGCTGGCGGCGGCGTCATGTGGAGGAGGATCTCCAGGACGAGATCTCTCCCAAGAACATCATCATGATCGGCCCCACCGGCGTGGGAAAAACGGAGATCTCCCGGCGTCTCGCCAACCTCACCGACAGTCCCTTCTTCAAGGTCGAGGCCTCCAAGTTCACGGAAATCGGGTACGTGGGCCGTGACGTGGAATCCATGGTCCGGGACCTGGTGGACCTCACCGTGAAC
>CAZWTY010000028.1:0-45163 GCA_964637565.1 uncultured Desulforapulum sp. | reverse complement strand
CGATGTTCTCCAGGCATTCGTCCGAGGTGCAGGAGGTCACGGCGAATTTCTGGAGTTTGGCCTCCACCTGCTCACCGCTGAAAATCTCGTACCGGCCGGATAAGCCTTCCTTGATGGCATTCTGGAACAGGGCCTTGTCCCCATCGGAAAGGGTTTCCCCTTCGATGGGCAGCAGCACCAGCCTTTCCCTGGTTTCTTCGGCGAAAAGAGGGCCTGATGTCTTCCCCCATGACAGCATGAAAAGTAAACAGAAGAATGCAAACCCTGCCCACACGGATTTCCTTTTCATGGACTCCCCTTGCAACTGCTGGTTGTTTTTGGATTTTCGTTAAAAAACTGTGGGGTTATAGCATGGCTGGTCATCCGGTGTAAATCAGCAATTCTCGGTGAAGAACGCGGTACATCGCAGGGGTCGGGCTTGCGCCCGCAACGATTGGCGGGCGAAAGCCCGACCTACAGTTGAATCCGCTCCGGGATAGACAATGAGAGGGTGTCAGCCGCTGTAATTTTATGCATATTTTCCTTTTACACAAACTTGGGCAGCGACTCTTTTTCACACGGGAAGAATGGCAAGGTGATTATGGGAACGCCGGGTTGCACCCGGCATCGTGGGCCGAGTGCAACTCGGCGTTCCCGGATTCGGATCGTTTTTCATGTCACCTGACGCATCATCATGCGGAGTAAAAGGCAAGAGACGGCTTGTGTCAGAAATCCGCCCGCGTGGCCGAAACCTACACCCTCACCGCCACGGGCCTGAGGTCTTCCGGGCACTGGTCGATGAAGTAGCGGTCGGTCATGCCGGCGATGAAATCCCGGACTTTGGCGGCGTGGGGCGTGCCGGTCAGGTAGTCATCGTCCATGCGGGCCAGGAAGCCGGTGTGGATGGCCGAAGCCCCGTTGTCCTTTTCCAGGTCTTCCAGGAAGGTGTCGAAGAGGATGCGAAACAGGTCCCGGATGTTGGGGATGTGCTGCTTGGCTTTGGGGTTCCGGTAGATCCGCTCCAGGTTGAAGGCCTTGAGGGTCCGGATGGCCCAGGACACCTCGTCGGAATAGGCGATGGCGTTCCGGCCGAAGCTGTGATGGATCATGTCCGTGACCATGGTGTAGACCATGGTGCCGTTGGTGTCTCCCAGAATCCGGGTCACGTCGGGGGGCAGGTCGGACCGTTCGAGGAAGCCCAGGCGGATGGCGTCCTCGATATCCCGGCCAATGTAGCTGATGGTGTCGGCCATGCGCACCACGCAGCTTTCCAGGGTCATGGGAACGGGGCTCACGGCTTTTCCGGCGGTCTGGTCGGCCATTTCAGCGAAAAGCCGGTCGCCGGTCTTGTCTTTGAAAGGCACCAGTTCGGTATCGTGGGTTTCCCCGTTGTGGCAGAAAATCCCATCCAGGGTCTGGAGCGACAGGTTCCATCCCCGGCCCTTGTTCTCGATGCGGTCGAGAAAACGGACGCTCTGGACGTTGTGGTGGAACTCGCCGATGCCGTGTTCACGGCACAGCTCCGACAGATATCTTTCCCCGTCGTGGCCGAAGGGGGTGTGCCCGATATCGTGACCCAAAGCCACGGCTTCGATCAGGTCCTCGTTCAGGTCCAGGGCTTTTCCGATGGTCCGGGCGATTTTGGACACGAGCTGGACATGAAGCACCCGGTGGGTGATGTGGTCGTTGTGGATCAGGGAGAAAACCTGGGTCTTGTCGATGTAGCGGGTGTAGGCGTGGGAGTTCAGGATCCGGTCGGTGTCGATGGCGTAAGCGAGGCGGAAGCCTTTCTCCGCCGCCGTGTCGGGCCGCAGACGGACGGCGTCACGGCTCAGGGCCGCGTGTCCTAAAAGAACACGGGTCTCTTTTTCCTCCAGGCGTCGCCGGATGAACCGGGGATCGTTCGTGATCGTTTCGTTCTGCACTCCTTTTGTGTCCCCTGGGTTTGATTAGATTGTTTTAAACATTATCGTTATGCAAACACCTGATAAAAAACAACGTTCGAAACAGACTCATAGTCTCGCCCTTGTCATTCCGGGCGGACTCCCATTCTCCGGGCCGCCTGATTTTTCAATAACACACGAACCGCCATGAACCACGAGCTGCGAAGCCGACCCGGAATCCATGTTAGCACGGATCACGAAATTCGAAATATTCAAACTTCATTTCAAACGCTGGCATGGATTCCGGGTCGGCTTCGTGTTTCAAGCAGGGGGGGAGGTGTCATCTGTGTTAAATTTTCATCACTCAGCCCTGTCGAACACCGCCCGGAATGACATGGACGAGGAACATTTAATGATTCAACCATAGTGCCGATCCGCAGCCTTCAGACCAGGCTGAAGACTGCGATTTCAGATCCGTCACACGGATTTGACGATGTTGCCGATAATATTGTCCAGGGCCACGCTGAAATCGTTGGCCCTGTCCTTGGTGATGATGGGCGTGCCTTCATCGGAGGCGATCACCACCGCCGGGCTGAAGGGAAGGGTTCCAAGGAACGGGATGTTCATGGCCTCGGCTGTCTTGGCGCCGCCGCCGCTTTTGAACAGGGCGATCACATGGTCGCAGCCGGGGCATTTGAACGGCCCCATGTTTTCGATGAGACCCACCACGGGAAGTTTTACCGTTTCACAGAAGTTGATGGATTTTCTGACGTCGGAAAGGGCCACTTCCTGGGGGGTGGTGACCACCACGGCCTTGGCGTCCCGGATGGTCTGGACCACGGTGAGGGGCTCGTCGCCGGTGCCCGGAGGGGCGTCGATGATCAGGAAATCCAGGTTCCCCCACTCCACCTGTCCGACGAACTGCTGGATCATGCCGGCTTTGGCCGGTCCTCTCCAGATCACGGCCTGGTCGGCGTCCTGCATCAGGCTCTGCATGGACACCACGCCCAGGTTTTCACTGTATTTATAAGGAAGAAGTTTGCGGTTGGGGGAAATCCCCAGCATGCCGTCCAGACCCATGATCGTGGCGATGCTCGGCCCGTGAAGATCCACGTCCATCAGGCCGGTCTTGAATCCCTTGTCGGCGAGACCCGTGGCGAGGTTCGCCGCGATGCTGCTTTTGCCCACGCCGCCCTTGCCGCTCATGACGAAAATCTTGTTTTTGATCTTCGAAAGGGTTTCCTGCATCATGTCCTGCATCTGCTGCTGCTGTTTTTCCGCAGGGGACGCCATGCCGCAGGATGATTTCTTCTTCGCGCTGTCCATACTGTCGTGTATCATGTCCTAACTCCTCGTCACGCAAACGTTTTTTACAATCAGGGATAAGTCCTTGGTATTCGAAAGTGACATAATATAAAGCATTTTGGATTTATGTCACTTTCTTTTTTTCCATGGCCGGATCAGAAAAGCCGGAGCATCTCCCGGTAGGCGTCGATGACCACGTCGGGGTCGCTGGTGATCACCAGGTTGTCGGCGGCCCAGGCCGGGGCCCGGTTGCCCTGGACCATGGCCAGGACCTGGGCTTCCACCCCGTCCCAGTAACCGGAATCCTCAGTATCGAACAGCACCAGGGGGACCCGTTCCATGATGGACAGCTTCATGTTGCACAACGTGATGCCCAGCTCTTCCAGGGTGCCCAGACCTCCCACGTTGAAGATGGGAAACGAGGTGACCTCGAACCATTTCTGGCGGCTGTGACGGCAGGAGCTCTGGAAGATCTGGCAGAAATCCACATCGGTCACCAGGGCCTGATCGGTGATTTCCAGGTAGTTGGAACCGGAAAGTATCCCGCTTTCCCTGGCCAGCACGTTGGCCTTTTCCATGACGCCGCTGCCGCCTCCGGTGACGAAACCGATGTTTTTCCCCCAGAACCCGATGAGCTTCTGAATCAGGCTTTCAAGGCGGCGGTTTCCCTGCTCGGACAGGATCTTGTTCGATCCGTAGAAGGCGAAGAGCATGGATTTATGGAAGGCCGTCATCTTTTCGGGAATCACGAAGTAGCCCATGCCGTCCCGTTCGGTGTACATCATCAGGCGGTTGTTCAGGGATGAAATCCAGTAGACCTTGAGGCCCAGGGCGAAATACTCCTGAAGACGGTTGTGGTCCTGCTGGGACAGGAAGGGGCCGTGTTCAAAGGACGGTTCGAAGAAGTACAGGGAATCGATATGGCCCTTGTACACGCTGTCGATGATGTCGTGGTGTTCCTGGATGTTGGGAAAGTACTTGACCACCAGGGGCTGGGGACCGTCGTCTTTTTCGAAAGGGATTTTCGGAACGGCGTAGACGTGGGGGCAGCGGCTGTCCCGCCTGAAATTCCGGCGGTCCGAGGCGCAGACGCTGATGGGGTTTTCGCAGGTTTTTTCCGGGCCGTTGATGTAAAGAGGCACCTTGTCCGGCTCGGGCTGTTCCAGGGGCATCACTGCGGCCGGCTTGTTCAGGTAGTAGCAGGTGGATTTTCCCATGGTGTCAAAGCGCCGTTCAAGGGCCCGGAGGTCCTCGTAGCGGTGGGGCCTTGACCAGGTTCCGTTGGTGTAGACCGAGGGGTCGTGGTCCATCCGGGCGGCCCGGTAGATCTTGGCCGGAATCATGGGATTCACGATGGGCTGGTCGCTGCGGTTGATGATTTCAAGGTAGATGTTGATGCCCCGGGTCCTGATGGGGTCCAGGATCGTGGCCGGCAGGTGGTAGCCCAGTTCGCCGAATCGATTCATGTCGTTCTGAAGCACCACGTAATGGTAGTTCAGGTACATGGAACAGGTGGTGATGATGCCCTCGCCCGGCGGAAGGACGATCTGCTTGACCTCTTCACGGCGGAGCCCCATTTTCAACAGCTCTTTCCCGTCTTTCCGTAAAAGGATCCGGCCCAGGGTTTCCCGGTCCAGGGGTTTGTCGATTTTGTAGATCACCTGGTGGGGCGCGATGAGGATGTCCCCGGCGCTGGAGATCGAGGTGGACGCGGGCAGTTTCAGTTCCGAACGGTTCACCGCATCGAGCACCTCGTTGGACGTCAGGAGGTTTTCCGGATCGCAGAAGGCCAGGCGGCCGATCTTGAGACCCGGCGTGAAAAAGGGGCGGAGGTCCGAGAACGCCGGGTAATCGGTGATCACCGAGCTGGCGTTCATGGTGATCACCACCTGGTCGTTCATGAAATGGCCCTGGGCCAGGGACTCGCTTGAGATCATCACACCAAGCCGGGCGATACGGGAACGCTGGCTGAACATCAGGTGCTCGGGGTGGGCCTTGAACTGTTCCAAAAGGTGGCCCGGAATGGAAAACATGGCTTTGAACGTGACGCTGTTTTCATTGCCGTTCACGATTTCCGTAATGACGCCGTCTTCCGAATGGTAGAAACCCCGAAGCAGGGAGTTGGATTTCATGGTGTGCTCTCCTTCCTGTAATCTTCATGAAAAAAATAATGTGGCATGGTGAAACGCGATGCTTCTGCCGGACGGCTATTTATTATCAGCACTTGGCCGGCTATGAAAGACATGTTTTTTCAGGGCGGTCGAATGCATGTTGATCGTCCATGCCTAACCGTGCTAATTTACACGGTACTTAATTCAACTCATCCGGAGGCACGCCAGCGTGTACGACACCCACATCACCGACAGCCAGTTCAGAAACCTCTCGGACATCGTGTACAAGGTCAGCGGCATCAGCCTGAACGACAACAAGAAGAACCTCCTCAAGGCGAGACTGGCCAAACGGCTCAGGTCCACCCGAACCGCCACCGTGTCCGACTACATCCGGCTCATTGAAAAAGACGGGGACGAGTTCAAACGTTTCATCGACGGCATCACCACCAACCACACCTATTTCTTCCGGGAAAACAGGCACTGCGAATACATCCTGGAGGCCATGAACCCTTCGAACCTGCTCAAGATCTGGAGCGCCGCCTCGTCCAGCGGGGAAGAGGCCTATTCCATCGCCATCCAGCTCCTTGAAAACCATTTCAACTTCAAGATCTTCGCCTCGGACATCTCGGACACCATGATCCAGACCGCCATCCGGGGCGTCTATCCCCTGGAACGGGCCAGGGCCGTCCCGCCCCACCTTCTCCGGAAATATTTCCAGAAAGGCGTCAACCATTCCTCAGGCCGGATCCGGGTCAAGGACCATGTGAAAGACCACGTCACCTTCGGAAAATACAACCTGGTCACCGGCGCCCCGCCACTTTCCGAATACCATATCATCTTCTGCCGCAACGTGATGATCTACTTCGACCTCCCCACCAAGCAGAAAGTGATGAACGACATGGTGAAAGCGCTGAAACCCGGGGGCCTCTTCATTTTCGGCCAGAGCGAAAGCATGGTGGGCATCAAGACCCCTCTCGTCACCCTGTCCCCCAGCATCTACCGGAAGCCGTGACTGGATCGGCAGACTTTTTTAGACACCATCTTGTTTAATCCGAAAGGATACCTTATAGTGGTGCCCGTCATTTTTTCTCAAGAAAAACAAGGCCAGCGCCCATGATCAGCGACCAGGAAAACACCTTTTTGAAACGACAGTACGCCATGCTGAACCATGTCCCCCTGGGCATGTTCATCATGCGCAGCGATCACACCGTCCTTGCATGGAACCCTTGCATGGCCCGGTGGACGGATACCCCTGAAGAACGGATCGTGGGGACGGTGATCAGCGAGACCTTTCCCCGTTTCAAACGGAGTACGGTCCAGGCCCGGCTGGACAAAGTGTTCAGGGGCAAGGGCCCCATCCTGTTTTCCCCGGACCGCCACACGGACCTGATCCTGGCCGGCCTTCCCAACGACCGGGCCCGGATTCTGAAAATCCACGCCAGCGCCGTTCCATCTTTTGACGGTACAGGGTTTTACGCACTTTTCACCATCGAGGACATCACGGCCCTGGCCATCCGCATGGCCGATTTCAAAACCATGAACCAGAAGACCCAGGAAGAGGTCACGATCCGTACGGACGTGGAGGAAAAGCTCAAGCAGCAGAACATGATCCTCCAGGGCATCCTGTCCGCCTCTCCCACGGCCATCATCCTCATCGAAAACAGGATCGTCAAATGGGGAAACGATGCGGCCGGCCGACTTTTCGGCTACGACAGTGAAGAGGAGTACATCGGTAAAAACGTCCGGAAGTTTTACGCCAGCAGCGCCTGGTACAACTCGGTGGTCGAGACCATCATCGACACCGTTCCGAAGAAACTCCTGATCGAAGCCGACGCCGAGTTGGTCCGGAAAAACGGGGAGATCTTCACGGGCCACATCAAGATCTGCTGCATCAATCCCGAAAACCCCCTGGAACGCAACATCGTCACGGTCAGCGATCTCACGGACAGGCTCCAGGCCGAACAAGACAGGCTTTCCAGCGAAAAACTCCTGTCGGTTCTCGAAATGGCCGGAGCCGTCTGCCACGAGCTCAACCAGCCCCTGATGGCCATTTCGGGTTACTCCGAACTCCTGATGATGGGTCTTGATCCCAGTCATCCCCATTACGAAAAACTCAGTAAAATCCACGGTCAGATCAAAAAAACAGGGGAAATCACACGAAAACTGATGGGCATCACCAAATACGAAACCCGGCAATACACGGACAACGTGCGGATCTTCGATCTCAAGGCCATCGACACCCCGGAAACCTGACGCTGGAGGACCATGATCCCTGGACCGAATAAAAGCTTGCTGTCCCTTTCGGACTCCTTGAAACTGACCGACATCATGCAGAACAGGTACAAGTGGCTGCCCCACCCCACGGTGCTGTTTCTGTTCTCCATCGCGGCCCTGGGCGTCACCCTGTTTCTCTGCATCTACTGGTACATCGAGGTGAAAAGCGGGCTCGAGGAGTTCATCGACCGGCTGAACTTCAACCCCTTCCTGGTGTTCCAGAGCCGGACCTGGATCGTCACCCTGATCTTCACCCTGATCGGAGGGATCATCCTGGCGGGGATTTTCATGAGTTTCGTGTACTACCAGAAAGTGCTCCAGCTCTACAACTACCAGCAGAACTTCATCAACAACTTCACCCACGAGCTCAAGACGCCGGTGACCTCCCTCAAGCTTTACCTGGAAACCTTCCTCAAGCATGACCTGTCCAAGGAGGACCAGCGCAAATACCTGAAATACATGCTGGCCGACGTGGGCCGGCTTTCGGGAAACATCAACAGCATCCTCCAGCTGGCCCGGCTTGAAAGCGACCAGTACGAGCGCGAGCAGATCCCCACGGACATCGTGGATTTCACGGAGCGTTTCATCAGCGGAAACCACCATCTGTTCGAGGGCTGCACCATCAAGATCATCAACGAGCTGAAAAAGCCCCTGATCCTTTCCATCGACACCTCGCTTTTCGAGATGCTGTTCATGAACCTGATCAAGAACGCCATGAAGTACAACCACTGTGAGCGCTGCTTCCTGGACATCCGTTTCGCCTCACGGCTGAACACCCTCCTGATATCGTTCAAAGACAACGGCATCGGCATCGAGAAAAAGGATTTCAAAAAAATATTCCGGAAATTTTACCAGGCCGGCCCCTCGTCGGCCAGGGCCTCGGAGGGAAGCGGGCTGGGTCTCTACCTGGTCAGCATCATCGCCAAAATCCACGGTGGAGATATCACGGTGAAAAGTCCCGGCCCGGGCAAGGGCAGCGAGTTCATCCTGTCCCTGCCCATCTTTTCAGTCATTCAGAAACTCAAACGGACCTGACAGACCATGGGAGCAGACCAGAAAAAACGCATCCTGATCGTCGAGGATGAAGAACACATCGCCGACGGCATCAAACTCAACCTGACCCTCCAGGGCTATGAGACCGCTTTGGCCACCGACGGTGTCGCGGCCCTCGACCTCTGGAAATCGTTCCGCCCGGATTTGATCGTCCTGGACATCATGCTTCCCCGCATCGACGGGATCTCGGTCCTCAGGAACATCCGCCTGGAAGACCAGAAAATCCCCATCCTGATCCTGTCGGCCAGAAACACCCCGGCCGACAAGGTGGAAGGCCTGAAACACGGGGTGGACGATTACCTGGCCAAACCCTTCGACCTGGAGGAATTCCTGCTCCGGGTGGACCGCATGCTGACCCGGGTGTCCATCTACAAAAGCGGGGACCTGTCCGGCGCGGAGAAACTGGGGGCCATCGACCGGTACTACCGTTTCGGAGTCAACGAAATCGATTTTCTCGAATCCACAGCCCAGTGCATGGCGGGAAAAATCTTTCTCACCGAACAGGAAATCAAGCTGCTGAAACTGTTCGTGTCCAACCGGGGCAAAGCACTCTCCCGCCAGAAACTCCTGGAAATCGGCTGGGGCTACACCCGGAACATGACCACCCGGACCGTGGACAATTTCCTGGTCCGGTTCAGAAAGTATTTCGAACAAGACCCCAAAAACCCGCAGTACTTCAAAAGCCGCCGTTCCGTGGGCTACATCTTCGACCATGAATGAGGGTAAATCGAACAAGGAGAACACGCCGATGACAAGGACACACAATCAACCAGGATATTTCGACACTAAAAAACCGTCTTTTTCATCCTGTTGCCGCCTGGCCCTTACGGCCCTGATCCTGACGGTCCTTTTTGTTTTCCAGTCCGGAAACGCGGATGCCCAGCCCCCCCGGGTGGTTCTGTCCAGCGACGGCACCCCGGTTTCCTACGAGGTATTCGGCACAGGCGAACCCACCCTGATCTTTGTCCACGGCTGGAGCTGCGACGCCCGGTATTTTCGGGAACAGGTTCCCGTGTTCTCGAAGAAACACCGGGTCGTGGTGCTTGACCTTGCCGGACACGGCCATTCGGGCCTGTCCCGTAAATCGTACACCATGGCATCCTTCGGCCAGGATGTCCTGGCCGTGGCCGACGCGGTTAACGCGAAATCCGCGATCCTTGTCGGTCATTCCATGGGCGGCTCGGTCATCGCCGAAGCGGCCCGTCTCATGCCGGGACGGGTGGTGGGACTCATCGGCGTGGACACCCTTGAAAACGTCGAGTACCCCATGACCCGGGCCATGATGGACGAGATGACCCTGCCCCTTAAAGCGGATTTCCCCACGGGCTGCAGAAACTTCGTCAGCACCATGTTCAAGCCTGACTCGGACAGCACGATCCGGGGTTGGATTCTCTCAGACATGGCCGCAGCCCCTCCCCATGTGGCCATGAGCGCCATGGAACACATGCTGGACCAGTACGTGACAGGTGACATCGCCCGGATTTTCAAGTACATCCCCGTTCCCGTGGTCACGGTGAACGCGGACCTCTGGCCTGTGGACCACGAGGCGAACCGGAGGCACATGCGTTCGTTCGAAGCAGTGGTCATCAAGGGAACCGATCATTTCCTGATGTTGACCCGTCCTGCCGAGTTCAACAGGGAACTGGACCGGGCGATCTCCCGGCTGGTTCAGAACGCGAAAGACGGCGTGCCTGTTAGGGGCAAAACACCATGACCGATAACGACGATGACCCGGACCACGACGGGTTCGACCCGGACGAACCGGTGGTGGTGCCCGTCACCGACACCCTGGACCTCCACGCCTTCAACCCAAAGGAGGTTCCCGATCTCCTGGAAGAATACATCAGGGCCTGCCGCGAGCTGGGCATCTTTTCCGTCCGAATCATCCACGGCAAGGGAAAAGGGGTGCTCAAGGAAAGGGTGACCCGCATTCTCGAGAAACACCCCCATGTCCTGTCTTACTCGTCGGGCCACCTGGAATCCGGTGGCTGGGGCGCCACACGGGCCGAGCTAAGACCACGAAACACCCAGGCCGTTCACACCGATCATCACCGTTGACACTGTTACCCTGTTCTGTTAACCTCCTAATAAAAAAAGATATTCAAAGAGGGTTCAACGATTCCTCCCAACCAAGGCCTTTCACCGGTTTTCATGGTGTTCACCGAGGACGACCTGACCAGGAGATGTTGCTTTCATGGCCCCAAACACCGGTAAAATTGTTGTCCGCTGTCCAGTCTGCTCATCTTTTTTCAAAGTTTCCTCCCTGCTGTCGGGAAAGCAGGTGACCTGTGCCAAATGCCGGAGACCGTTCATCGCACGGGAAGCGCATGGAAGAAAAAAAACCTCGCCTGATGACGATTTTTTCCTCTGCAAGATTGCCCTGAATTACGGACTTATCGACGAACCCCGCCTGGTAACGGTTCTCAAGGCCTATTCCCTTAAAAACCAAGGCAAGGAAAATCCCGGCCTTGATCGCATTCTGGTCAGCCTGGGCGGGATCTCGGAAGACCAGCTCCTTCTTCTCAAAGGCATCCGTGAAAACTGGGATCTCCGGCAGGCTGAAAAACAATTCGCGGCCTTTGCCGTTGAAAAGGGTCTCATCGATGAAACCCTGGCCAGGAAAGCCCTGGCCGAACAGGCACGCCTTTACGGCAAAAATCGAACTGTCAGGCTGGTCTGCGATATCTTCACCGAAAACAAAGCGATGACCCGGGAACAGTGCCTGTCGCTCCTTGCATCCCAGGGCCTTGAACGTCCTTCGCCAGCCAGCCGGAACCAGGTAAAAGAGCCTGCCAGGACCATGGAAAAAATACCGCCCCGGCCTTTCACCCGGCAGGAAGATCCCAGCGCCGGGAAGGCGGTCCCATCTCCTCCCCCTGAGGCTTCCGTCCCGGTGCGGGGGCAGGCCCCCGTGCCCGAAGACCGGCCTTCTCCCATGTCTGCCCGGAAGGGACCCGTTCCGGAGGCTCCCGTCAAAAAAGCCCCGATTCCGGAAGAAAAACCCCCGGTTCCCCGTGAACCGGGACCCGTGGTTTCACCAGGCCCTGGGGCTTTTGTCCACGAAGAACCAAAAGGCGAAGAAACCGGGCCGCCCCGTTCTGACGGCAGGACGCCCGAGCCCGAAACCTTCGACGGAGAGCCGGCCGCTTCTGAAAGTGACATCTCCGAAACCCTTGAACTTCTTGGTCCCCAGGAGGAGGAACCCTCTGAAGAACCCTCCGGGGACGAGCTTTCATCGGGACACCGGACCCAGACTCTGACCATAAACGGACTGACACTCCTCATTGCGGAAGACGGCATGTCCGCAACTCTCAGGATACCGCCGTACATGGACACCTCGCACATCACGGTGGAGGACATCAAGACGTCCTTACGGGAACTGGACATTGTGTTCGGCATCGTGGACGATGCGCTGATCCGTGGTTTTTTAAACTCCAAAATTTTCAGGGAAAAGCCATTCAAAATCGCCGAAGGCAAGCCCGCCGTCCCAGGCAAAGATGGCACCGTCACCTTCTTTTTCGACACCGATTACCTGAAGATCGGCGAAGTCTCCGAATCAGGGTCCATCGATTTCAAGAACCGGGGCGAAATTCCCTTCGTGAACGAAGGCACCATTCTGGCCGAGATCGCTCCCGCTGTCCCGGGCAGGAACGGCAAGGACATTTTCGGCCGGGACCTCCTGGTCCGGGAGGTGAAAAACGTTTTCCTCAAATGCGAGAACGGGACCAGTCTGTCCGACGACGGACGCAAGGCCGTGGCCACGGTCAACGGCCAGCCCAAACTGAGTTTCGGAAACCGGCTCCACGTGCTGACGGAAATCGTCATTCCCGGGGATGTGAGTTTCGAGACAGGCCATGTGGATTTCGCGGGGAACGTGACCATCCGGGGCAGCGTCCACAACGATTTCCATGTCAAGGGGGCCAACATCGCCGCCGAAGAAATCCTGGCCGCCCATATCGTGGCCAAAGGGGACCTGGTGGTCAAAACAGGGATCAGCGGCGCCATTCTGGACGTGGAAGGAGACATTCGCGCCAAATTCATCAACAAGTCCACCATCAGGGCCTACGGCAGCATTATCACCGACAGGGAAATCATCGATTGCGATATCCAGACCAGCGGGGCCTGTGTGTGCAGGGGCAAAATCGTCAGTTCCACGATTTCCGCAAGGCAGGGCATCGAGGCCGCGGACATCGGAACGGAAATTTCAAAACCCTGCCATCTCCGGATCGGGGTGGATGACCACATCGCCCACGAAGTCTCCCTCATAGACGAGGACATCGAAGTCCAGCAGAACATCCTGGAAAGCCTTGAAAACAGGATGAAAGAGCTGACCGATCAGGGCCGGGAAATCCAGAAGACCATCGCGGGACTCGCCCATATCCAGGACCGTTCCCAGGTAGAACGACGGGAACTTGAAAAAAACCTCGAACAAATCAAGGTCTCGGGCAATGCGGAAAGTCTCCGGGAGGTGGAGCTGAAAATTGAAGCCCTGACCCGAAAGGCCCACGACGCGGATACCGACATCAACATGAACTTCGACCGCCAGGACGCCCTCGACGCCATGGTCAAGCAGGTCAGGGAACAGATCTGGAACACCAAAGAGCAGATCATGGTGCTGAAAAAGCAGAAACAGGACAAGCTGGACTGGGCGGATAAAATCGGAACCAAAGCCTACGTCAAAACCAAAGGCCCCGTTTACAGCGGCACGACCATCACAGGCAAGTTCAGCTCCCGGACCCTCAGGGAAACCATGAGGGCGGTCCGGATTCACGAAACCGTGGCTCCGGACACCCCGGAAGGATGGGAGATCCGTCTGAGCTGAAAACCATGAAAAAAGGCGTCTTCCCTAAGGAAAACGCCTTTCAAAAAAGCTTAGGATGAAAAAGCCCTGCTATTTTCCGTTGTTCACTTTCTCACGAAGCACGGATGAGCATTTAAACGTGACCACCTTACGCTGTTCCAGCATCATGTCTTCGCCCGTGGCCGGGTTGCGACCTTTGCGGATCCCCTTTTCCTTGACACAAAACTTGCCGAAACCGCTGATCAGCACATCGTCACCCCGTTCGATGGTGTCCTTGATGATCTCGATAAGCTGTTCCACAAGTTCCGTACTTTTTTTCCGAGAAAAACCGATCCGTTCCTGAACAGAATCCACCACCTGCGTTTTTGTAAGTGCCATATCGGACGCTCCTGAATTAAAGCAAAATGCAATCTGTTTTAAACAAAGCACCTTTATACGGACAATTCATTAAAAAATCAAGAGTGTTACACCACAATTTTCAAGATTTTTCCATGGACCGTCCGGCAGCGGAAGTCAAGGCCCGGTCTGCCCATGGTATCACCATGTGGCGTAAACCCTCAGCTGCGGGCCGTGGCGGAACGTACCGAAGCTGGCGTCGTAACCCAGTTCCGTGGCTTCCTCCGCAGCACCTTCGAAGGTGAAGACCATACTGAAATTGATGTTGTAGCCCAGCCCCACGACACCATGGCCGTAGAGAAACGAGGGAGCCCAGTAAAAGCCCAGGGTGGTGTCGTTCTGAAGGTAGCCCACGAAACTTTTCCTGTCCACGAAGGTTCGGCCCGGGTTCAGTTCTTCGGCAAAAGCCGCCGAAGCCTCCGCCACCTCACCGTTACCGAAACCGATGGTGTCCTGGCCATGGGCGAAGAATCTCACCGAACCCGGCCGGATGTTTCCCGAAGCCATGTCCCCCATCATGGTGTCGAACCCGAACTGGGCGCAGTAGGCTTTCACCTCGTAAGCGTCATCGTACACCGGGACCCCGTATTCCTGGTTTTCCTTGCCGCCGGGTGTGACCAGGGTGTGAATCTCGATGGGAACGGTCAGTTCCGTGTAACCGATGCCGGCGTACCACCCCATGCCGGCATCTTTTTTTCCGAACATATAGTTGATTTCATAGGATTTCACATCATGGTCGTAGGCAAAATCCCGGGACATGCCTGTGGCCAGGTCACCCGTCCATACGCCTGTGCCCCGGATTTTCCCAAGGGAGTACCTGAAAAAGACGCTTTTCACCGCCACATAGCCCGCGAACTGGTCCACATCCCCCACCAGGTCGTCTTCCACCACGGCGCTGAGGCCCAGGCTGGTGTTGATCTTGTTGATCCTGACATTGGTGGAGTAACTGGTGAATCCCGTGGCCTCCATGTCGTAATCCATCTCATCGGTCCCGTGGACGTTGAGAAGTGAAGGAAAACTCCATTCCACATGGGGCATCACATCCACCCCGATGACGGACTGTACGTCTCCGCCAGGTTCCGCGAAGCCTTTTGCCGTCATCAGAAGAACAAAACAGACGAACGAAGCCGCAAGTTTCCTGAAAATGCTTTCCATAACTTCTCCTTTGATTAAATTTTTACGCATGAATGTGGCATTTTGCGAAATCCCCTCCCGCAAAACCATGGTGCCACTCCCGATTTTGTATGTAAAGGAGAATTTTTTCCAACAAACAAAACGTTTGCATCAGGGTCGCCCGGAAAGATAACGTTCGATCCGATTCATGCCCTCTTCGATGTTTTCCAGGGAATTGGCGTAGGAAAAACGGAGGAACCCCTCCCCGCCCTCTCCGAAGTCGATGCCCGGTGTCACCCCCACATGGGCTTTCTCCAGAATGTCGAAGGCCAGTTTGTAGGAGTCGTCCGAGATATGGCGGGCGTTGACGAACACGTAGAACGCCCCCGTGGGCGTCACGGGAATCCTGAAACCCATGTGTTTCAGTCGTTCGATCATGTAAAGCCGCCGTTTGTCGTAGGTGTCCCTCATCCTGTCCGTGTCCTCCCGACTGTTGGAAAGGGCCGCGATCCCCGCCCTCTGGGCCGGGGCACTTGCGGAAATGAAGAAATTCTGCTGGACTTTCTGGAGCGCCCCCATGTACCGGGAAGGAGCGATCAGGTAGCCCAGCCGAAGCCCGGTCATGGCGTAGAGTTTGGAAAAACCGTTCAGCACAAAGGCGTCTTCCGTGAGCTCCAGGATCGAGTGTTCTTTTCCTTCGTAGACAAGACCGTGGTAAATTTCGTCGGAGATCACCGTTTTCCCGCAGGAAGCGATGTCGGCGAGGTTCTCTTTTGACAGGAGCGTCCCTGTGGGGTTGGACGGTGAATTGATGAAGATACCCCGGGTCCGTTCGTTCAGACGATTACGGATCGCCCGGATGTCCATCTGAAAGCCGTTCTGCTCCCGTGTTCGGATAAAAACGGGTTTCCCGCCGAAAAACCGGATGAAGTTGGGATAACAGGCGTAATGGGGATCGGACAGGATCACCTCGTCCCCGGGCTCTATCAGCACGGAGAACAGGCTGAGCATGGCCGGAGACGTGCCCGAGGTCACCACCACCCGGTCCGGTGTGACCGTCACATCGTATTGTTTGTGATAATGATCGCAGATGGCCTCCCTCAGCTCGATCATTCCCAGGCTGTGGGTGTAGTGGGTGTCTCCCTTGTCCAGGGCCTCGGTCATGGCCTGTTTCACACAGGCCGGCGCATCGAAGTCAGGCTCCCCCACTTCCAGGTGAATGACATGGATGCCTTTTCGCTCCATTTCATGAGCTTTTTCAAGCACATCCATAACGATGAACGACGTCAGGTTTTCCGTTCTCTGTGTGACCATGTTGCAGTCTCCGGATGATGGTTTGTTTTTCGTCTCAAAACATGGAATTCTATCTACCGAAAAAAAGAACAAAACTCAACAGAGGGGCGATGTTTCGCTAACGTCAATCCGCACTTGCGGTTCCGATGCGCCTGGTTTAGAATTCCTGACGTTTTTTATCTTCCTGCGTTGCGGCATTTCCCCAACACACTGTGAGGACACCATGGCCCGATTCCTGAAAAACACCGACGCCCGAAAAGGACTCCATCCCGGTTCCCTGGTCTTTATCGGCAAAAAAAAGGTCGAGGACTGCCTGATCTCCGTACTTCGCTATGACGCCGAGAACTGCGAGGAACAGGTCCTTGGCTCACTTGGCGAAACCGTCTCCTACATCAGGGACCAGGGCGTGGCCTGGATCAACCTTGACGGCCTGCACTGCGCCGAAGTCATTCGGGAGGCGGGCCGGCTGTTCGACCTCCATCCCCTCCTGCTCGAAGACATCATGCACACGGGGCAAAGGCCCAAGCTGGAGGAGTTCGACAACGTGATCTTTCTCGTCCTGAGAATGCTGAGGTTCGACGAAGCGGGCCAACGGATCATCTCGGAACAGCTGGGTATCGTCATTGCCGGCCGCCATCTCCTGACTTTTCAGGAAGTGCCTGGAGACGTGTTCGATCCGGTCCGTGACCGGCTGAAATCCAGAAAAGGGCGGGCCAGGACCGCGGGTCCCGACTATCTGGCCTACTGCCTGCTCGACACCGTGGTGGACAACACCATCGAGATCATCGAGGATCTGGGGGAACAGATCGAAGCCCTGGAACAGGAAATCCTCTCAGGGGCGAAGCGCTCGATCATGGAAAGAATCAACCATTTCAGGCGTGAGATGAACTACCTCAGGAAATGCATCCGGCCCGCACGGGACATGGTGATCCAGCTGGCCCGCATCGACAACCCCCTGATCCACGACACCACACGGCCATTCCTCAAGGATCTGGCCGACCTGTTCACCCAGGCCACCGAAGTGATCGACACCTACCGCGACATGCTGAACGACATGATGAACCTGTACAACACGTTCATGGCCAACCGGATGAACGATATCATCATGCACCTCACCGTGTTCGCGGTGATCTTCATTCCCCTGACTTTCATCGCCGGAATTTACGGAACCAATTTTGAATATATTCCGGAGCTTCACTACAAGTACGGCTACCCTGTCTTCCTGTCCGTACTGTTCCTCATAGCCCTGGGCATGCTGATCTATTTCAAACGGAAACGGTGGTTCTGATTTTAATCATGATAAAGTACCTGCCATCAATACTGTTCCGACTGGAAACCCGTCGAACTTAGAACACCCAAATGGAGGACAGCGATGATCAAATCTTTTCTTTTTTCCCTGACCTGCCTGATCGTTCTGACTTTTACCGCCCCCGGCCCTTCAGGGGCCTCCGAGTCGGGAAGCCAGACCATCAGCGCCAAAACGGCCCACTGGCTTCTCATGGACGGGAACAAGCGGTACATGAGTGAACGAGCGACCCACAAACGCCAGGACAGACGGCGCAGGATCGAGGTTAAGGACGGCCAGCATCCCTTTGCCGTCATCGTCTGCTGTTCGGATTCCAGGGTTCCGCCTGAAATCATCTTCGACCAGGGGCTGGGAGATCTTTTCGTCATCCGCCTGGCCGGAAACATCGTGGACGACGCGGCCCTGGGAAGCATCGAATATGCGGTGGAACACCTGGGGACAAACTACGTGATGATCCTGGGTCATGAGAACTGCGGCGCTGTGAAAGCCACCGTGGAAGGGGGCAAGGTTCCGGGCCACATCGGCCACGTGGTCGACGCCATCAAACCGGCCGTGGATTCGGTCCGTGGCAAAACAGCCGACCTGCCCGAGGTGGGCATGAGAGCCCATGTGACAGGGACCGTGGAACGGTTGAAAACCACCGATCCGATCCTGAAGGAAAAAGTGACGAACGGCCAGCTGATGATCGTCGGAGGCAGGTACGACCTGGACGACGGCCGGGTGAATATCTGGAACGAGGGACGATGGGACTGGTGATCCAGAGCCTTTTTGAAGTCCGAACCATGACCCTTGCCCCCAACCTGTCATTCCGGACGGAGCAAAGCGGAGATCCGGAATCCATGCCCGCATGAGGGATGGGGTATGAATTTTCAGGATCTTTTACAGGTACCGGCCTGGATTCCGGGTCGGCTTCGAGCATCAGGTTCTGTCACAGATCAAACGTTGTTGATCGGACAAGCTTCAATCCTGTGCCCGCTGCCGCCCGGAATGACAAGGTCTTGTTTGTTGGTAAATATCGAAAAAAGATCCTGTTCGATGGATAACCCTGAACAGATAGAGACCTAAACCCCTTCTTCCACGGTTTTCCCCCGGAACACGATAACGTCTCCGTCCACATCGGCGGTGATGCGGCTGTTCTCCGGAAACACCCCTTTGAGGATCTCCATGGCCAGGGGGTTTTCGATGTACTTCTGGATGGCCCGTTTCAGGGGTCTGGCCCCGTAGGCCGGGTCGTAGCCTTTTTCCACGATGAAATCCCGGGCCGCCGCCGTGAGTTCGAAAACCATTTTCCGGTCTTCCAGGCGTTTCGTGAGGCGTTCCACCTGGATGTTGACGATCTGGCCGATTTCAGAGGCCGTAAGATTGTCGAAGATGATGGTCTCGTCGATCCGGTTCAAAAATTCCGGCTTGAAACTCTTCCGAAGCAGGTCGGACACCATCCGCTCCATGGTGTCATGGTCCTTGGCCCCGTATTCCTGGATGATGTGGCTGCCCAGGTTGGAGGTCATGATCACCAGGGTGTTCTTGAAATCCACGGTCCGTCCCTGGCCGTCGGTCATGCGGCCGTCGTCTAAAATCTGCAACAGTACGTTGAACACGTCGGGATGGGCCTTTTCGATTTCGTCGAAAAGAATCACCGAATAGGGCCGCCGTCTCACCGCCTCGGTGAGGTAGCCGCCTTCGTCGTAACCCACGTAGCCCGGAGGGGCGCCGATGAGCCTGGATACGGCGTGTTTTTCCATGTACTCGCTCATGTCGATGCGGACCATGGCCTTTTCACTGTCGAAGATGAACTCGGCCAGGGCCTTGGCCAGCTCGGTCTTGCCCACGCCGGTGGGGCCCATAAATATAAAGGAACCGATGGGACGGTTGGGGTCCTGGAGACCGGACCTGGCCCGCCGCACCGCGTCGGAAATGGCGGATACCGCCCTCCTCTGTCCGATAACCCGTTTCTGGATACGGTCTTCCATTTTCACCAGGCGCTCCATCTCCCCTTCCAGCATCTTGCGGATGGGAATGCCGGTCCAGCGTGAAATCACGGCGGCCACATCCTCGTCGTCCACCTCTTCTTTCAGCATTCGGCTCTGGCTCTGGAGTTCGGCGAGTTTCCGGTTGGCCTCGGAAAGACGGGTCGCAAGCTCCTGGGTCCTGCCGTAGCGGATTTCCGCCACCTTGGCCAGATCACCACGGCGTTCGGCCTGCTGTTCCTCCACGCCCAGCTGCTCCATCTCTTCCTTGATTTTTCGGATGTTCTGGATCGTGTCCTTTTCGTTCATCCAGTGGGCTTTCATGCCGTGGATGCTTTCTTTCATGGCGCTTAAATTTTTTTCAAGGGCGGCCAGCCTGTCCTTGGCCCCGGGATCTGTTTCCTTCTTGAGGGCCTCCCTTTCGATTTCCATCTGGGTGATCTTCCGCTGGACCTCGTCGATCTCCGCGGGCATGCTGTCGATCTCGATCCTCAGACGCGAGGCGCATTCGTCGATCAGGTCAATGGCCTTGTCCGGAAGGAACCGGTCGGTGATGTAGCGGCTGGAAAGCGTCGCCGCCGCCACGATGGCCGAATCCTTGATCCTCACCCCGTGATGGACCTCATATTTTTCCTTGAGCCCCCTGAGGATGGAAATCGTGTCGGCCACCGAGGGCTCGGAGGTGAACACCGGCTGGAAACGCCGTTCCAAAGCCGCGTCTTTTTCGATGTACTTCCTGTACTCGTTAAGCGTGGTGGCTCCCACGCAGCGCAGGGTCCCCCGGGCCAGGGCCGGTTTCAGCATGTTGGAGGCGTCCATGGCCCCCTCGGAAGCCCCGGCGCCCACCACGGTGTGCAGTTCGTCGATAAAAAGGATGATCTCCCCTTCGGCGTTTTCCACCTCTTTCAGCACCGCCTTGAGCCGGTCTTCGAATTCTCCCCGGTACTTGGCTCCGGCGATCATGGCCCCCATGTCCAGGGCCGCGAGACGACGTTTCTTCAGAATTTCAGGCACGTCACCGGCCACGATCCTCTGGGCCAGACCTTCCACGATGGCTGTTTTCCCCACACCGGGCTCGCCGATCAGGACAGGGTTGTTCTTTCTCCGCCGTGAAAGCACCTGGATCACCCGCCGGATCTCCTCGTCACGGCCGATCACCGGGTCCAGTTTTCCCATGCGGGCCAGCTGGGTCAGATCGCGGCTGAACTTTTCGAGGGCCTGGTACTTCTCTTCGGGATTCTGGTCGGTCACCCGCTGGTTGCCCCGGATGTCCATCAAAACTTTCAACACCGATTCCCGGGTGATGCCGAACCGGTTGATGGCTGTGACCAGAGTGCTTTTCGTTTCTGAAAGAAGCGCCAGAAGGATGTGCTCCACACTCACATACTGGTCCTTCATGGCCTCGGCTTCACTGAAGGCCTTGTCGAGAACCTTTTTGAGCTGGGGCGAGATATAGGCATTGGGTTCACCTCCGCTGACCCTGGGCTGGCGTTCGATCTGGCGGTTCACCTCGTCCTTGACCGCCTCCGGGCCCACCCCGAGTTTCCGCAGAATGGAAACCGCAATCCCCTCCCTGTCGTCCAGCATGGCCTGGACCACGTGTTCCGGCTCGATCTGGGGGTTTCCGTTGGCCATGGCCGTGGAATGGGCTTTTTCGATGAGTTCCTGTGATTTGATGGTGTATCTGTCGAATCGCATCCTGTCCTCCCTGTGGTGCATTGCAATTGTCATTCCAACAGATAATAGGGATCGATCGCCTCTTGTCAACCAGAGAGCAGATCCCTTTTTCAGGCCTTTCCGCTGCCTGATTGTAAAAAAACAGGCGTTCCGGATCATGGAAAACCCGGGCGCCACAATAAGGAAATGCAAAATAAGTGCCCATAATAGTTTGGTTTAAGGGGTTTTTTAATTTTTTTGAATTTTGTGCTTATTTTTCAGGGTGCCTGTGTTATACTTGGCTTAAATTCAAGCGATTCATGGACATGTGCCGAATCGCTGACTATATTGGGTCCAGTGAAAGATAATCCGTTTGTTAACCGTTAACCGTTCATCAGAAATATGTTGAATTGTCTATGTCGATATTGAATCTGAACCATCTGGTGAAAACATACGGCGGCAGAAAGGTGGTCAACGATGTCAGCCTCGAGGTCAGAAGCGGACAGGTGACAGGCCTTCTGGGCCCCAACGGCGCAGGGAAAACCACCACGTTCTATATGGCGGTGGGCATCATCAAGCCCGATTCAGGCGAGGTCCTCATCGACGGAAACGATATCTCCCTTGATCCCATGTACATCCGGGCGAGAAACGGCCTGGGCTACCTGCCCCAGGAATCGTCGATTTTCAAGACACTCACGGTCAAGGAAAACGTCCTGGTCATTCTCGAGCTTCTCAACATGACCCGGGCAGAGCAGAACAAGAAGGCGGACGAACTGCTGGACGAACTGAGAATCCGGCATCTGTCGGACCAGAAAGCGGCCGTGCTTTCCGGCGGAGAGCGGAGAAGGCTTGAAATCACAAGGGTCCTGGCCACCAATCCGGCGTTCATCCTTCTCGATGAACCCTTTGCCGGAGTGGACCCCATTGCGGTCATCGACATCCAGAAGATCATCGGCCTCCTGACCCAGAAAGGCATCGGCGTTCTGATTTCAGACCACAATGTCCGGGAGACCCTGGGGGTCTGCCATGACGCGTTCATCATGAACAACGGCTCCGTCATCGAATCGGGCCCTCCGGAAAAAATCGCGTCCAGTGAAGTGGCCCGGCGCATCTATCTTGGTGAAGAATTCAGGTTGTAGATTTCTATGGCTCTTGAACTTAGACAACAACTCAAACTGACCCAACAGCTTGTCATGACCCCGCAACTTCAGCAGGCCATCAAGCTATTGCAGTTGTCTAGACTTGAACTGGTGGACGCCATAAACCAGGAAATGGAAGAAAATCCGGCCCTTGAAGAGATACCGGACCTTATGGCGAAAGACCTGAACAACGACGAACCCATGGATCTGGAGGACAAACAGGCCCAGCCCGCCAGCGAGGCGGAGATCAAGATCGAGGAAAAAATCAGCTCGGAAATCGACTGGGACAACTACATCGAGGAGTATAACTCCGCCGGGCGCAGCCACTTCGAGGCCGAGCACCGGGAATCGCCCAGTTACGAGACCTTCGTGTCGGGCAAGACATCGCTTAAAGACCACATGCTCTGGCAGCTCCTGATGTTTCTCCCCTCGGATCTCGAGAAAGAGATCGCCTGCGTGATCATCGGCAACCTGAACAACGACGGCTACCTGAGCGCCACGGTGGAAGAAATCGCCACCATGTGCGATCAGCCGGTCGAAGAGGTGGAAGATGTGCTGGACACACTCCAGACCTTCGATCCCCCCGGGGTCTGCGCCCGCTCCCTTTCCGAGTGTCTTCTGATCCAGGCGAAACAGCTCAAGATCGACGACCCTGTTCTCACCCGGATCATCACGGACCACATCAAGGATCTGGAGAACAAGAACTACAAGGCCATCGCCAGGGCACTCAAGGTAGGCATCAACATCGTGGTGGCCGCCGTGAACGTGATCCAGGGCTTCGAATCGAAACCGGGGCGGATTTTCAGCGACGAAGAGCCCCACTACATCATCCCCGACATCTTTGTCTACAAGGAGGAGGGGGAGTTCGTCATCGTGCTGAACGACGACGGGATGCCCAAACTCCGGGTCAACCCCTATTACAGGAAGGCCATCAGCCAGGGCAAGGACATGCCGGGAGAAACCAAAGACTACCTCCAGGACAAAATGAGGTCGGCGGCCTGGCTGATCAAGAGCATCCATCAGCGGCAAAAGACCATCTACAACGTGATGGAGAGCATCCTGAAATACCAGTCGGAGTTTTTCGAAAAGGGCATCGCCTACCTCAAGCCCATGGTGCTGAGGGACGTGGCCCAGGATATCAACATGCACGAGTCCACCATCAGCCGGGTGACCACCAATAAATACGTGTTCACACCCCAGGGGATTTTCGAACTGAAGTTCTTTTTCAACAGTTCCATCAACCGGGTTGACGGGGGTTCGGCCGTGGCCTCGATCAGCGTCCACGACAAGATCCGGCAGCTCATCGAAAAGGAGAACCCCAAAAAACCCTTGAGCGACGAGAAGATCGCCAGCATTTTAAAGGAGGACGCCAACATAGACATCGCTCGACGCACCGTAGCAAAATACAGGGAGGCACTGCGCATTCTGCCTTCAAGCAAACGCAAACAATTTTAGGGAGGTCATTTATGCACGTATCTGTCACTTTCAAGAACCTCGAATCTTCAGATGCACTTCGATCCTATGTTCAGAAGAAGCTGGATCGTTTTGACAAACTCCTTGACAACCCTGCAGAAGCCAATGTGGTATTTTCCGTGGAAAAAATCCGTCATACGGCGGAAATCAGCCTGACCAGCGACCGACTGAGCCTTTACGCCAAGGACGAAAGCGAGAACATGTATTCATCCATCGACCTTGCGGTGGACAAACTCAAGATACAGCTGACCAAAACTCTGGACAAAATCAACAAACGGGCCACGAACTCCCGTGACAGCATCAAGAACGGCCACGAAGAAGAGATCGGTGACGAAGAGGCGGGAGATGATTTCACCGATGAGGAACTCGGCGAAGATACGGAATACACCGGAGAAGCCCGCATCTGACTGCGCCGGGAGGACAGACCTGTCTTCCTGAACCATGACCGGCCGGACCTGAACGCCGGATAACCAATTGAAAATACAAAGGCGCTTTTGAACAAAGCGCCTTTTCTATTTTCCCGGGTTCTCAGGTTTAAGCTTGAAACTTGGCAACCGGACTGGTATGTATAGGGCTGTTTTGTTTTCCGGGATACCATAAGCACCGGATTATTCACTCAGGCTCCAATCCACTGGTGGACCCATGAAAATTCTCGACATGCTGCACCTCGAATCCATCAACCCGGACCTGAAAGCCAAGGACAAAGCGGGCATTCTGGAAGAAATGGCCACGGCCATGGCAAAAGCCGCAAGACTCCCGGCCCGGGACCTTCTGAGGGCCCTTACGGACCGGGAACAGCTGGGCAGCACGGGGATCGGCGACGGAATCGGCATCCCCCACGGCAAGGTCAAAGGGCTTTCCTCCATGGTCATCGGCTTCGGACTGAGTAAAAGAGGCGTGGATTTCGACTCCATAGACGGTCGGCCCACCCACCTGTTTTTCACCCTGATCACCCCTGACCAGTCCACCGGCCTGCATTTGAAACTCCTGTCCCGAATTTCACGCATATTGAAAAACGACGGTTTCAAAAGCAGACTGATGCGGGCGGCCCATGCGGAAGACATTTATTCGATCATCCAGGGCGAAGATGAGGAATTCTGACGAACGGATCTCCCGGAATCATCGCCCGGCGGATGAGCATGCAACAGGAGTATTATGATAGGCATCGTTCTGGTCACCCACAGCACGCTGGCGGCCTCACTGATCGAAACAGCCGGTTTCATTCTCGGCGCAACACCCGAGAGCGTGGTTCCGGTTTCCATAAACGTCAATGAAAACGTGGACGAGTTTCACAACAAAATCGCGTCCGCCATCAAAAAAGTCGACAACAAGCAGGGCATTCTCATCCTGACCGACATGTTCGGCGGAACGCCTTCCAACCTCAGCTACTCCTTTCTCGACGACGGAAAAGTCGAGGTGATCTCAGGGGTCAACCTGCCCATGCTGATCCGGGCCGTTGGGCTCCAGAAGGAATCGGACCTGAACAAGGCGGCCAAAACCCTTGTGGCTTCAGGAAAACAGAGCATCTCCCTGGCCAGCGGCATCCTGAAAGGCAGCGACTGATCTTCCGAAACAGATGATCTGAATCGGTATCCGCGTTGTTTCAATCGCAATGGCGATTCACCAGACTGTCGGACTGAGCCTGCATGGGATCACCCCGAACCGGCGTGCCGTTCTTCTTGACAAGAACACCCCCTTGCTTTAATAAGGGGGCTTGGTATGTTTTCCCATGGTTCCAGTCAGACCATCTGAAATCATCAAAAAAAGTCAAACCGGTTAACTCCTGAAGAGCGTGCCCCTGATTCCGGTTTCTTCCCGGAGGGGGTGTTTCCTGCTGTTCAGGCTTCATTCATTCAGTACGCACGATAACGCGGAGGCAAAACAATGGCTGTAAAACTGGGTATAAACGGTTTCGGAAGAATTGGACGGGTTCTTTTCAAAGCGGCTCTCCAGCATCCCGACGTGGATGTGGTCGCCATCAATGACCTCACGGACACCAAAACGATCGCCCATCTTCTTTCCTATGACTCGGTCCATGGCCGGTTCCCCCTGACCGTGGAAGCCGGAGAAAACACCATCGAAGTCAACGGAAAAAGTATTGCCGTCACAGCGGTTCGAACCCCCCAGGACATCCCCTGGAAACAGGAAGACGTGGATGTCGTCGCCGAATGCACCGGACGTTTCAGAGACAGGGAAAGCGCATCCAAACACCTGGAAGCCGGGGCTAAAAAAGTCATTATATCCGCTCCGGCCACCAACCCGGACGTGACGATTGTCCTTGGCGTGAACCAGAATGTCTACGATCCCAAACAACACAACATCATCTCCAACGCATCCTGCACCACCAACTGTCTCGCCCCCGTGGCCAAGGTTCTCCATGAGAACTTCGGCATCGTCAACGGCCTGATGACTACGGTGCATTCCTACACCGGAGACCAGATGATCCTCGACGCTCCCCACAAGGACCTGAGACGGGCCAGAGCCGCCGCTCTTTCCATGGTTCCCACCACCACCGGCGCGGCCAAAGCCGTGGCCCTGGTGCTGCCGGAACTGAAAGGCAAACTCAACGGCCTCAGCCTGAGAGTGCCCACACCCAACGTGTCCATCGTGGACCTGGTTGCCACGGTGGAAAAAAGCGGACTGACCGTGTCCGACGTCAACGAGGTTCTGAAAGCGGCCGCAGAAGGCCCCCTCAAGGGCATCCTCGGATTCTCCAGTCTGCCCCTCGTGTCCTCGGATTTCAACGGGTCCCCCCTGTCGTCTATCGTGGACGCCCCCTGCACAGATGTGGTGGGCAACCTGGTGAAAGTCATGGCATGGTACGACAACGAAACAGGCTATTCCACACGCATGGTCGAGCTGGCCGCCCTGATCGGATCCATGCTTTAGGAGGATTATGTCCCAGAGAAGACCCCTGATCGCAGGCAACTGGAAAATGTACAAAACCTGGAAGGAGGCGGCGGAAACCGCTTCACGCCTGGTAGATCTCACCCGGGACGTTAAAAACGTGGACATCATGATCGCCCCGTCGTTCACGTCCCTTGCCCCCGTCTCCGAGATTCTGAAAGGCAGCCCGGTCTCCCTGGGCGCCCAGACCCTCCACTTTGAAGAGGAGGGGGCTTTCACGGGAGAGATATCACCGGGCATGATCTCGGCCTGCGGATGCACTCACGTGATCATCGGCCATTCCGAACGTCGCCAGTACTTCGGTGAGACCGATGAAACGGTCAACCGCCGTATCGCCTGCGCGGTCAAACACCGTCTTGTTCCCGTATTCTGCATCGGAGAAACGGAAAAAGAGCGGGATGAAGAAAAAACGATGATTGTACTTGACAAACAAGTGAAAGACGGGTTAAAAGGACTCGACTTTGACGCACTGAGGGATCTTGTGATCGCCTATGAGCCGGTCTGGGCCATAGGAACAGGCAAAACAGCCACCCCGGATCAGGTTCAGGAAGTTCACGCGTTTCTCCGATCCTTGATATCTGATATGTACGGCAGTGAGTTCGCTGGGCAAATCAGGATTATCTACGGCGGAAGCGTCAAACCGGCCAACATCTCCGAGCTGATGGCTCTCAGCGATGTGGACGGGGCACTGATTGGCGGTGCAAGTCTTTCAGCCGATTCGTTTGCTGAAATTATCCGGTATCACTAATTGATGATTGGTTTATATGACCTTATTCGTTTCAATCATACACATTCTGGCCTGTATCGCTTTGATCCTGATCGTTCTGCTTCAGGCCGGTAAAGGTGCGGATATCGGAGCATCCATGGGCGGCGCCGGAGGACAGGCGCTCTTCGGAACAACGGGAGCAACGACGATTCTGAGTAAAATCACCACAGGCATCGCCGTTCTTTTCATGATTACCTCCCTGTTCCTGGCCTATCAGAGCGGCCACATCAAGGAAACACCTTCGGTCATGGAGGGCGTGGTTCCTGTCACAGAACAGGCGGCACCCAAAACCGAAGTACCCGTGAGTAATCCGGCGGAAGCGACAGACATGAAGAAAACAGGGTCTGAAGCTCCTGCCGCCGACAAAGGCGCCGATGCTCCCGCAGCATCTGGCGAAGCAAGCAAGACGCCTTAGTCGAAAACGTTCGTTGACAAGCCGAAGTGGTGGAATTGGTAGACGCGCACGGTTGAGGGCCGTGTGGGGAGACCCGTGTGAGTTCAAGTCTCACCTTCGGCACCATTATAGAAAAGGCCGCATGATGTTATCATGCGGCCTTTCTTTTTTTACTGCAACCGGCCCCTAACCCTTGACCCAGGCCTTGGTCCTGGCCAGAAGGGTGGCGTAGTCGTTGCATTTCTTCTGAAGGTAATAATCCACCGCCACGCGCCCTTCTCTAACCCCCGACTTCATCACGAACTCCTTGAACCGTCTTTCCGTGTAAAACCTCCGGACGTAGACCTCCCCCCAGCTTGTTCTGTAGATCACGGCCAGATTTTCGATGTGCTTCTCCCAGAGTTCTTCCTCGAAGCTCACCACCACCAGCATCCGTGTGATCACCGCTTTTCTCAGGCAATCGTTCCGTTCAACGGCCTGGGTCAGATGGATGAAGTCCCGGATCTTGGACGCCAGGTTCTGGATTTCGGGAAGGGAAACACTCGAGCTGTTGGGGAGCATGTGCATCCTCACCGGGTCGAACAGGTCGTTCTTGACGATAAAGGCGACCACATAGAGGATATCCCCATGGGACACCAGGTGCCCTCCCCGGGCCACACCGGAATACACTTGCCACTGGTCGTTTTCCAGCTGAAACGTGAGCCCCGCCGTGTTGAGCCGGTCCATGACCCTGGGAAGAACGGCCACCTTGTGATCCTTCACCTCGTAGAAAATCTGGAGCTTGCGTCCGATAACCGTCAGGTCTTCCTGGTCGATTCGTGTGGCCACACCGGCATGGGTCTTGGAAATATCCCGGTAGATCTGGAGAAGCAGGTTGAAAAGCTTCTTGCCGAACCTGATCTGGGACTCGAGATCCCAGGTGGAAAACCGGTCGAGCCGTTCCCGGGTGGCCCTGTCGATGGCCACCTGGTTGAAAAAAATATCGCCAAGCTGTTTGCGTGAAGGATGAACCACACTGTACGCCTTCATGGCACAACGCAGGTAGAAGCATTCCTTGATAAAAAGGATGGTGTCCACATCCCTTTTGCTCTGGTAGTAACCCAGGATAAAGATCATGGAAAAGACGCTGGGGTCGGGTATCATGTTTTCGTTTTTCTTGATCATGATGTGCTGGCGGAATTTATGGCAGACCAGCTCTTCGTGGGAAGCGTCAAGCTGCATTTTCAGCAGCAGCATCTTGATGATTGATTTGAGGGGACGTTCCAGGGCCTTGTTCAGCTGCCAAAGGGCCGCGCCGAAATACTCGCTTTCCTCCACCGATTCCAGGTTGCCCATGTCGATGAACTCGTCCGCCCAGACAGGTTGGGACGACACGTCATTCAGGACCCTTTCATAGGTGACATCCTTTCCAACATCGTAGCAGACCCACCAGAGAGGGATCTTTCCGCAGATCACCACACATGTCCTGTAAAATTCCTCTTTCAACACATGGGTCTGGGTGCTGCCCGAGCTCTGATCGTCCACCGAGCCGAAGCGGCAGTTCACGATATCATCGATTTCCAGGACAAAAAAATGAACGGGAATCCGGCAGTTCCTGTCGAGCCATTCTCCGATCAGTTTCACTTTCTGGTGCAGGGCCTTGACAAGGGGACGGTTCAGCCGCTTCTGGTCGTAGCACACCCAGATATCGCAGTCCGAATCGAAGGTCTGGCTGATGGTGCCGATACTACCGATGGTGTAAACCCCCTCGACGGGGGCGCCTTCGTATTTTGGCAGAAGGAGGCTGTCCCTCTCCTGGACTCCGAACATGTCCTTGAACTGTTCTTCCCTTTTCCTGATCTCCCTGTCCTGGTCCACCTGGCAGACGGTGAAGGGGTTGTCAAAGCCCCGGATATACCCGGGGCATCCGGGCTGGTTGACACTCAGAAGCCAGGGCAGAAGATAGAGGATGAGTTCGCTGTCCCTTGGCGAATACTCGGTGAACAACTCTTTCCTGATCCCGTTGTACTCAAGAAACTTCGCTTTGTTCCGCGTCACAGTTTTGCGAATCATACCAGTTCTTTCTTGATTCAAAGCGGGAAAATGAAGTATCTTTCCCGATAAAAAACACGGGATGCCTTCAGGCATCCATTATAGTCTCAGACTCCGTTTCACAGGACAAACCATACAGGAACGCCTGTCATGACAAAAGACAGCCAGCCCCTCTGCCGTAAATGCAGGTTTTACTACATCACCTGGGACCCCATGCATCCCCACGGTTGTAAAGCCATGGGGTTCAAGGGCAAGGAGATGCCTTCCATCACTGTTCTCAGGAATTCAGGAAAACCCTGTCTCCTTTTTCAGGACAAGGAAACACCGTCCAAAGGTTGAACGGCTGATGCTTCGCCAAGGTCACCCAGATGAATCGCTGCAAGTATAACAAGACGATCGTTGGATGTAAACCGGTTGAAAAGCTTTGTCTTCACATTTCCCCCTTCTGCTGTTATGGTGCTTTCGACTTGCCGCAGACGGAGGGCCGGCGGCATGACCGTGAACCATAGACCAGCACGAGGGACAAAACATTGGGTATCGTAAAAACAGGCCTTGAAAACCTCATCGACCATCCCCCTGAATTTATGAAGAACAAAAGGCTGGGGCTTCTCGCCAACCCCGCATCGGTGGACCGTGATTTCACCCATGCCCGGACCCTGGTGGCCCGAAAGTTCAAAGACCGGCTCACCACCCTTTTTTCCCCCCAGCATGGTTTCTTCGCCGACAAACAGGACAACATGATCGAATCCGATCACTCGACGGACAGCCAGTTGAACATCCCCGTGTACAGCCTGTACGGGGAAACACGCAAACCCCTTGAAAAGATGTTCGAAAACATCGACATCCTTCTCGTGGACCTCCAGGACGTGGGCACACGGGTCTATACCTTCATGTACACCGTCTCCTACTGCATGGAGGCAGCCAGGGAATTCGGAAAAACCGTGGTGATCCTGGACCGGCCCAATCCCGTCGGCGGAATCCGCACCGAGGGCAATATCCTGAACGACCATTTCGCCTCGTTCGTGGGCCGCTACCCCATCCCCATGCGCCACGGTCTCACCATGGGCGAACTGGCAGTGCTTTTCAACCAGCACTTTGGTATAGGATGCGACCTAAAGGTCGTTCCCATGAGCGGATGGACCCGGAGCATGTACTACCACGAAACAGGCCTTCCCTGGGTGGCGCCCTCCCCCAACCTGCCCACGCCCGTGTCGTCCTACGTGTACCCGGGCCAGGTGATCTTTGAAGGCGCCATGGTATCCGAAGGCCGGGGCACGACCCAGCCCTTTGAGCTGACCGGAGCCCCTTACGCCGACCCCGAAGCCATGCTGGTCCGGATGAACCCGGACCATCTCAAGGGCATCCACCTCCGGCCCGTGGCCTTCGAGCCCACGTCCAACAAGTGGCAGGGCCAGACCTGCCGGGGGTTCCAGATCCATATCAAAAACCTGGACCAGTACAATCCCTACCTTTCGTCCCTTGCCCTGCTCCAGGCGTTCATCGCCCAGGGTGGCGGAGCTTTCGCATGGAAAGAGCCGCCCTACGAGTATGAGTTCGAGAAAAAACCCATCGACCTGATCCTGGGAGATTCACTCATACGGGAACGCCTCGAATCCATGGAAGACCTGAGCGATATCCAGGCCTCCTGGACCGACGGATTGGCCCGTTACACCAGCCTTATCACCTCTTTCCATCTCTACAGGTGAAACAAGCCATGGCCGACGATACACCGGGATGGAAAAGGATGAGTTTCAAGGGGAACAAGGTCTGGGCCGCCGTGGACGAATCAGGTTCTCTGGCCGTCAAGGAGGGGAAAGTCCTCGTCAAGTACAACCTGAAACAGGACTACGAGTACCTTGTCCATCCGGAAAGCCTGAAACCCGACTCGCCGGAGAACCTGATCCCGAAAAAAAAGGGGGAAGGGAAAAAGAAAAAAGAAGCGGGCGTCCCGGCAAGCGCCGCACCGGTTTCAGGACCTGACGACGTCTCCCATCACGAGGAAGGGGTGATCCACGCATTCACCGACGGGGCCTCTTCCGGTAATCCGGGGCCGTCGGGCATCGGCGTTCTGCTGCGCTACGGGTCCCATGAACGGGAGATCTCACGGTACATCGGGGAGGCCACCAACAACATCGCCGAACTCACGGCGATCCAGGTGGCCCTTTCGGAAATCAAAAAACCCGGGCTTCCCGTACGTATTTATTCGGACAGCAGCTACGCCCTGGGGCTTCTTGCAAAAAACCACAAAGCCCAGAAAAACCAGGAACTGGTGGAATCCATCCGGAACCTGATGAAACGCTTTCCCCGTCTCACCTTCATCAAGGTGGAAGGTCACAAGGGGGTTGCGGGAAACGAGCGGGCCGACCAGCTGGCCACATCGGCCATCAAGAATCGCTGAACCAAAAAGAAAAAGCCCTGCACAACGCTGCAAGGCTTTTATCGAACTTTCTTTCGTGGAATGGAAAAAACTTATTCCTTGGCTTCGGCTTCCTTGGTTGCTTCGTCAGATTTTTTCCAGGAGTCCTTGAGTTCGTCGAAACCCAGATAAAGGGCGAGAAGACCGCCGACGAGAAGAACTGCAGGAACGGTTGCAGCAAGAAGCTGCATAAGCGGACCAAACCAGACCGCGATACCGATCAAACCCAAAGTAGCCGCAATCGCGCCACCAATCAATGTCTTCATAAACTTCCTCCTTTAGCTTTATTCGTCAATTTTTTTTAATCCATTCCCCGGCAAAAGGGGTCATCGTTTTTGTTGGAGCAATTCAATCTTGGGAAGCTACCATAACGGCCCTGTCAACGCAACTAAAAAAACATGGCCGCCATTTTTTTATTAATTGATTTTATTTCACAAATTCAAGATGTTAAAAAATAGCCTGCTAAGGGCTTGCGCTCGAAAGTAAACTATATTATTTATGTCTGACCTTAAATTCAACGGCTTTTTTCAAAAGAAACATTTTTTTCACGACCGGAAACATAACGCGTGTCACCTATCATGGAGCGTTCACTTTTTGATTTCGCACCGACAACGCAACCGCCGCTTTGTGACTCCGGCCCGCCACCGTACCTTAACCCCAACCGGGGTTTGACCCTGCCCCGGCATCATCCGTTGTGAGTGGACCATGAAAAGCTCTCCAAAAAAATGGATTCTGAAGGTAAAAGACTCTCTGATCAGAAATCTCAGATCCCCCCAGATTCATTATTCTTCTCATCTCCCGGTAAAATCGGGCCTGCTTTCCTCGCTCATCAGGAATTTTCTGTTCAGAAACATCGCCTTCAATCCCAGGCAGCTGGACAAACTCCGAAACCTTCCCGAGAACAGCATCGTCGTGTACACGTCGAAGTACAGAAGTCATTTCGAGTACCTTTTTTATTTCACGAGATTCCAGAAAGAAGGGCTGCCCTACCCCACCATCGGCTTCGATCACCACTTTCTCATCTGGCAGCCGGCCATGCACCTGTTCAAGATCATGTACTCCCACCTCCACCATCTGGTCCGGCACTTCCACTTTCCCGACCCCTTTGAAAGCGGTCACATACGGAGCCAGCTCCTGGGAGGGCGTGCCGCCATGATGACCCTGATCGGCAAGGAGTCGTTCTACGAACGGTTCGTCAAGAACAAGCCCGACCCGATCCGCCACCTCATTGAAATCCAGAGGGAAACGGACCGGCAGATCTTCATCGTGCCCGAACTGATCTTTTTCAGCCCCAAACCCATGAAAATGAGGCTGTCCATCGCCGAGCTGATTTTCGGAACCCAGGAGCGTCCCGGCAAGCTCCGGCGTCTTCTCACCCTTCTGAAGGGCTCGAAAAACAGTTTCGCGGAAATCATTGAGCCCCTGGACCTGAAAGCCTGCCTCGACCGCCCGGACATGGCGGGTCTGAACGACGTGGAACAGGCCGCCCTGATCCGCCGGGAACTGGTGGCCCGGCTCAACCGTCATCGGCAGACCATCACCGGTCCCGTACTCAAATCCAGGGAAGAGCTGAAAGAAAACATCCTCACCAGCCCGGCCGTCCAGAATTTTCTGGCCAGCCATGCGGAAAAGGAAAACCTGCCCATCCGCGACGTGAACAAGAGCGCCGACGCCTATCTGGAGGAAATCGCCGCCAACTACAGCCACAAATGGATCACGGCCTTCAAGCTCACCCTGGACTGGCTGTTCAGGACCCTTTTCGAAGGAATCACCGTGGACCAAGAAGGCCTGGCCCGTGTCAAGGAAATGTCCATCAAGGCCCCTCTGGTTCTGGTGCCCTGCCACAAAAGCCATCTGGACTACCTGATCCTCTCGTACATCTTCCACATGAACAACATGCCCTGCCCCCACATCGCCGCCGGCAAGAACCTGTCGTTCTGGCCCATGGGCACCATCTTCCGCGGCGGCGGGGCCTTCTTCATGCGCAGGACCTTCAAGGGGGCCGAGCTCTACTCGAAGATCTTTTCCGAATACATGAAAAAACTCCTGTCCGAGGGGTTCAACATCGAGCTGTTCATCGAGGGGACCCGGAGCCGCACCGGCAAACTCCTGCCCCCCAAATTCGGCCTTCTGTCCATCCTCATCGACGCGTTCAGGGAAAAAGCCTGCGACGATCTTCTTTTCGTGCCCGTGTTCTTCGGCTATGACCGGGTTCTCGAGGAAGACGCCTACCTGCACGAGGTGGAAGGCGGGGAAAAGGAACCGGAAAGCGTGGGCCAGATCCTCAAGGCCCGCCGCCTGCTGAAGAAACGCTACGGCAAGGTGTACGTCAACTTTCACGAACCCATGTCCCTCAAATCCTACATCGAAGAAAACGGCATAGCCTTTGACAGTCAGACCAGGGATGAGCATGCCGATCTGTGCCGGGTCATCGGATACCGCCTGGTCCAGAGCATCAAGAAAGTGTCCCTGGCCACGCCTTACGGCATCGTGGCCGGCGCCATCCTGAACAGCCCGAAAAAGCGCTTTTCCCATGAACAGCTGCTCGCCGACATCGACATGTACGTCAACTACATGAAATGCCAGGACATCATGCTGTCGGAAACCCTGATTCAGAGCAGTGACCGGGCCATCCAGAGCGTCATCGAAAACTATGTGCGCCGGAAATTCATCGACATCAACACCGATGGAGATGAAGAGCCTTCGGCCAAGACCATCTACAAGATCAATTTCGCCAAACGGCCGCTTCTGGGCTACTACAAGAACACTTGCATCAACTTCTTCATCTCCGCGTCTTACACGGCCCTGGCCATTTTGAAGAAAAAGGCCTTTCAGTTCAAACACGCGGACCTGGTGGACACCTACACCACCCTGATGACCCTGTTCGACAACGAGTTCACCTACGACCGGGAAACACCGCCGGAGCACTTTATCCGCAAAGACATCAAGGCCTTTATCAACGAACGGATCCTGATTCCCCACACCACCCTTCCCGACACTTACGACATCACGCCGGAAGGGTACAGGCGCCTGAACTGCTTCGCCAGTTTCCTCAACACCTATCTGGAATCCTACCTGGTGGTGGTTCACTTTTTCAAGCGTCACCCGGAAAGGGAGGCGGACACCAAGGCCGACCTGAAGAAAATCCAGTCCATTGGACGGCGTATGTTCAAAAACCACGACATCGAACTGTCCGAAAGCCTCTCTGAAATCAGCTACAAAAACGCCCTGACCTATTTTACCCAGAAAGGGCTGGGAGACGTGGGGGCGGAAGACAAAATCCGTTACTACACCGAAACACTCGAGGAGTTCATCACCCTTGTCCGTGATTGATGTTTGAAAGAGAGTCTTACCCATGAAAGCCCTTGTTCTTGCCGCCGGATTCGGAAAACGACTGAGGCCTTATACGGACCGCCTGCCCAAACCCCTGTTCCCCGTAGAAGGCAGGCCCATCCTGGATCGGGCGATCCGCCAGCTCATCGACGCAGGCTGCGAGGCGGTGATGGTGAACACCCACCACCTTCACCGCCAGATAGAGACCTTTATCGAAGACCGGTATTTCCCCGTTCCTGTGTTCACACGCCATGAACCGGAGATCCTGGAAACCGGGGGGGCCATCCGGAACGTCCGGGATTTTTTCGATAGCAGGCCCTTCATGGTGGTGAACAGCGACATTGTCACCGACATGGATTACGCCGGCGTCTACGCCTTCCACCTGGGCCACGGAGGCCCGGTCACCCTGGTACTCCACGACTTTCCCGAGTTCAACCACGTCACGGTGGACAAAGACGGCAACATCCTGGGCTTTCACCTTGAACGCGAGCCGGAAAACGCCGTCCGAAGACTGGCCTTCACCGGGGTCCAGGTCGTCGATCCTGCTGTCATCGACCTGATTCCCGAAGGCCCGTCCAGCAGCATCGACCTTTACCGGACCCTGGTCGAAAGGAACGTTCCCGTCCGGGGCATGATTATGGATTCCATCTACTGGCGTGACGTGGGCTCTCCGTCCAAATACGCCGAGGTGTGCCGGGACATCACCGCTCCCACCGTGTTCCGCATGATCTTCAACACCCCGCCTTCCCATCCGGTGACAGCCACCCATCTGGCTGGAGACGGGTCGGACCGGGTTTTCTACAGGCTCAGCCAGGACGGCCGCACCATGATCCTGGCGGACCACGGCATCACCCTGAACGAGCCGGTGTGCGAGGCCGCCGCCTATGAACGGATCGGACGCCACCTGATGAACCGGAACATTCCCGTGCCGAAAATTTACTGGGGCGACCGGTTTGCCGGCCATGTGTATCTGGAGGACCTGGGGGACACCCATCTTGAAACCGTGGTGAAACAGGGGAACCCCGAACTCACCCGGGCGCTGTACCGCGACGCCCTGAAAAGCCTGGCACGGATGAGCGTCAAGGGGCCCAAAGGTTTCCGCAGCGAATGGACGTTCCAGACCGAGCGTTACGACAAGCCGCTGATCGTCGAACGGGAATGCCGTTATTTCATGGACGCCTTTGTCAAAGGCTGCCTGGGCCAAAACCTCTGGTCCGACGAGCTTGCCGGGGATTTTTCCGACCTGGCCGACCTGGCCCTCAGATACGGCTGCGACGGGTTCATGCACCGGGATTTCCAGAGCCGGAACATCCTGGTCAAAGACGGGCGCTGTTATTTCATCGACTTCCAGAGCGGCCGCCTGGGCCCGGTGCAGTATGATCTGGCGTCCCTTCTCATCGACCCTTACACCGGCCTTGACCCGGAATTCCAGGACGAGCTGGTCGACTTTTTTATCCGCGAGTACCGGGAGTTGAAACCTGTGGACACGGCGGAGTTTCTCGAAAGTTACCGCTACCTGAAAATCACCCGGAACCTCCAGATGCTTGGGGCCTTCGGTTTTCTCTCCATAGTCAAAGGTAAAACCTGGTTTGCGGAGCATATTCCCCTGGCCCTTGCCAACCTCCGGCGCCATCTCGGCCAGACCGAAGACCGACTGTTCAGAAACCTCAAAAAAATCGTGGATAAAATCTGAATCCTGGGCTAATTTATCGGCACATTCGAAACGGCTTTTATAAACCTTACCCGAGGGAGGACAGACTTAACCCATGAACAGAATCAAACTCATGATCAACGGACTTCCCGGGAACGTGGCCGAAATCATCTGCCGCCACGCCCTTTCCGATCCCCGCTTTGCCGTGATCCCCTTTTCCCTTACCGGACCCACCATCACGGCCGAGACCCATGAGGTTTCCGGGGTGTCCTTCACCCTGATCAAACCTGACGACCGGGCCGCCAGCATCCGCCAGCTCATCGAAGACGAGGGGCTGTTCATCACCGTGGACTACACCCATCCCACGGCCGTAAACGCCAATACGGAGTTCTACTGCGCCAACAGCCTGCCCTTTGTCATGGGAACAACAGGCGGGGACCGCAAGGCCATGCACGACTGCGTGGTCACCTCGTCCATTCCGGCGGTGATCTCGCCCAACATGGCCAAGCAGATCGTGGGTCTCATGGCCATGATGGAATACGCCGCCGAAAATTTCCCGGGTCTTTTCAGCGGTTACAGCCTGGACGTGAAAGAAAGCCACCAGAGCTGGAAAGCGGACACCAGCGGAACGGCCAAAGCCATGATCGGTTACTTCAACCGCCTGGGCCTGAACTTCACCGAAGACCAGATCCAGATGGAACGGGATCCGGAAAAACAGAAAAAAGAGTGGGGCGTTCCCGAAGAGTATCTGGACGGCCACGGCTGGCACACCTACACCCTGGATTCGGCGGACCGGACCACCCGGTTTGCCATCACCCACAACATCAGCGGCCGGGAGATTTACGCCGAAGGCACCCTGGACGCCGTGGTGTACCTGAAACACAAGGTGGACGAGGGAATCAGGGGCAGGGTCTATTCCATGATCGACGTCCTTAAAAACGCCTGACACAGGAGGTTCCATGGCCGGTCTTTCTCCCTGGTTGAAAAGCCCGTCGATTTTCCGCCTGTTTGGTGGGAAACGATTCATGAAACAAGGGATTCTTGCGCCATGGATCATTCTTACGGTTCTTGCCGCCGCTTCCGGGGCCTGGCCTGAGGAGCGTTTTCCCAGGGACGGCTACCGGCCGTCTCCCGACCCCATCGCCAGCCGGGATGCGGAAAAAGGGGGGACCCTGTCGATCTACGGCGGCCAGTACCCCAAAAGCTTCAACTACTACCTGGACAACAATTCCCTGACCTCCGAAATTTTCGGGGCCATGTACGAAACCCTTCTCGGCATGAACGGCATCACCCTGGAATTCGAACCGGCACTGGCGGACCGCTGGACCATTTCAAACGACAAACGAACCTTCACCTTTCACATCCATGAAAAGGCCCGGTGGAGCGACGGGAAGCCCATCACGGCCGAAGATGTGAAATGGACCTTCGACGCCATCCTGGACCCGAAAAACATGACCGGTCCCCACAAGGTCAGCCTGGAGCGTTTCGGCTCTCCGGTGATCATAGACAGCCGCACCATCCGTTTCACGGCGAAAAACATCCACTGGGAAAACCTGGGGGCCTGCGGCGGGTTCCACATCCTGCCGAAACACGCTTTTGCCTCCATGGATTTCAACAAGATAAACTTCGATTTCCCTGTGGTTTCGGGCCTCTATCGCCTGGACCGGATCAAGGAGGGGATCTACACCACCCTGAAACGGCGGGCCGACTGGTGGAACAAAGACGCCATCCAGGTTCAGGGAACGGGGAATTTCGACATCCTGAAATTCAGGTTCTACGCGGACCAGTCCAACGCCTTCGAAGCTTTCAAAAAAGGCCAGATCGACCTGTACCCGGTGTACACGTCCAGGATCTGGGTCAACGAAACAGCGGGCGACGTGTTCACCGCAAACCGCATCGTGAAGCAGAAGATCGTCAACTCCCAGCCCATCGGATTCCAGGGTTTTGCCATGAACATGCGGACCTTCCCGTTCAACGACGTGAGGGTGAGAAAGGCCATGGCCCTGTTGCTCGACCGGCGCAAGATGAACCACACCATCATGTACGACCAGTATTTTCTCCACCGGTCCTACTACGAAGACCTCTACTCCAGGGAAAACCCCTGCCCCAATCCCCTGATCGAGCTGGACAAGAAAAAGGCCCGGGAGCTTCTCAAAGAGGCGGGTTACACCGTCAACCCGAAAACAGGCCTCCTTGAAAAAGGCGGCCGGGTCCTGTCTTTCAAGTTTCTCACCCGGGACCCGACCACGGACAAATTTCTGGCCATCTACTCCGAAGACCTGAAAGACGCGGGCATCGAGCTGATCGCCGACAAGAAGGACTGGGCCGCCTGGGCCAAAGACATGGACAGCTTCAACTACCAGATGACCTGGGCCGCCTGGGGCGCCGGCGTGTTCAAGGACCCGGAGGGCATGTGGCACTCCCGGGAAGCGGACAGGAAAGGCAGCAACAACATCACCGGTTTCAAGAACACCGAGGTGGACCGCCTCATCGAAGCCCAGAAAAGCCTGTTCGACGTGAGTGAGCGAAATGAAATCATCCGGAAAATCGACCGGATCCTCTGCGAGGAAACGCCCTACGTCCTTTTGTGGAACGTGAACTACACCCGGCTTCTTTACTGGAACAAATTCGGAACACCCCACACCGTCCTGTCCAAATACGGCCGTGAAAGCAGTGCCTACGGTTACTGGTGGATCGACCCCGACGCCGAAGCCGATCTGGCCGGGGCCATCAAGGGGAAAAAGAACCTGCCCCCGAAAAAACCGACGGTGGTGTTCGACGAGGCGTTCCGGAAGTGACAGGGATAATCCATTTCAGACAGTACCAGTTATTTTTTTGTTTTTTTAATTCATACAGGAGGAAAACATCATGACAATCAAAAACGTGGTAATGGTCAGCGCCTGCCGCACGGCCATCGGAAAATTCATGGGCACCCTGAAAGACACCCCCGCACGGGATCTGGCCATCGCCGTGGGAAAAGAAGCGGTGAAACGGGCCGGTATCGATGTGGAAACCATTGACGAAATCGTCATGGGCCAGTGCCTGCCCGGACTCCAGGGTTCCCTTCCGGCCCGCCAGGTGTCCAAACGCATCGGCCTTTCCGACGTGAGCAACGCCGTTCTCGTGAACCAGAACTGCGGCTCCGGAATGAGAGCCCTTGAAATCGCGGCCCACAGCATCATGCTGGGCAAATCCGACATCAGCCTGGTGGTGGGCGTGGAAAGCATGACCAACGCCCCCTACATGCTTACCAAAGGCCGGAGCGGATACCGCATGGGCCAGGGCACCATCGAGGACAGCATGCTCCACGACGGCCTGGTGGACGAACTGGCCGGTGGCCATATGGGCACCACGGCGGAAAACGTGGCCGCCAAATACGGTATCACCCGTGAAGAATGCGACACGCTGGCCCTCACGAGCCACAGCCGCGCCCTCGCCGCCATCGAAGCCGGACACTTCAAACGGGAAATCGTGCCCTTTGAAATCCCCGGCCGCAAAGGCCCCACCATTTTCGACACCGACGAACACCCCATTCCCAGCAGCACCATGGAGAGCCTGGGCAAACTGAAGCCCGTGTTCAAGAAAGACGGTGTGGTCACCGCCGCCAACGCCTCCGGCATCAACGACGGCGCCGCCGCCGTGATCCTCATGTCCGAAGACAAGGCCAAAGAGCTGGGCCTGAAACCCCTGATGAAACTCATCAACACCGCCTGCGCCGGCGTGGCCCCCGAAGTCATGGGCTTAGGACCCGCCGTGGCCATTCCCAAATGCCTCAAACAGGCCGGCATGACCTTCGACCAGGTGGAATACTGGGAAATCAACGAAGCCTTCGCCGCCCAGTTCCTCGGCGTGGGACGCATGCTCAAGGAAGAATACGGCATGGAACTCGACATGGACAAAGTCAACCACAACGGTTCCGGTATCGCCCTGGGCCACCCCGTGGGCTGCACGGCCCTCCGTATCATCGTGAGCCTGTACTACGAAATGGAACGCCTGAACCTCACCGTGGGCGGCGCATCTCTTTGCGTGGGCACCGGCCCTGCCATCGCGTCCCTGTGGACACGAAACGTGTAACGTTCTGACCTGACAAGCCTGTCTCCCCTCACAGAACGCGGAGGGAGACAGGCTTTTTTTATGGGCGGATAAATGCGAAATGAATTGAAAGATGTAAACGTCCAGCGTCCAACGCTCAATTGCCAACGTTCAATGGTTGCGATACGGATGGCCCTGACGAATCCGGCAACTTGGCGTTCAAAGAATTCCCACATTGAATCTGAATCATCGTAGGTCAGATTCTCGGAACGGAATCCGACAAATGACCCCATCCTTTGAATGAGGAGGGACTGGCTGTGGGTGGTGTTCGGGTTTTTCTGAACATCAAATGCTGAACAGACGGCGCAGGAGATCACAGCTGATTTTGAATGACTATTCTCAACCAACCTCCTGTTTTATCCTGTCTGGGATAAGACCCACCGTTTGATTTCCCTTTCAAAATGTTGTCGGATATCCGAAAGATTCACCGGATACACAGGTTTGAGATGGCGGATATTGTCTTCCTCAATGTCGTCTGTGTAAACCAGAGCTGCCTGAAACAGTTTTTTATTCATTTCCGGCAGGCACTCTTTAAACATGTCAAACATGACGGGAAGAGGATAAACATCTTTGTTGATCACATAAACGTCATAGTAATCCCTGAATTTGGCCCGTAAAAAAAGGGCATTGATCTTCATGGCAGCAAGAACATCAAGGGGTGCGATGCGGACATACCCCATGAGCGTCTCCGTTTCACCGAACCTTTTCCATCTGTTGGCCGAAAACGTGACGTTTACCGACTGGATGACGAGGTCAATATGGCTGTCATCCATGTACCTCATGCTGAACTGATCGGGAAAAGCCTTACGGATTTGACCGAGGATTTCTTCCGTCCTTAAAACAGGGGCGGGTGAAAAAAAATCAAGGTCCTCGCTCAATCGATGATTCAGGTAGACACTGATCGCCGATCCCCCGACAAAAACCAGATCATCAAGAAAAACGAACCCTGACAGTTCACGAAGAAGAGTTTTCGCATTTCCGGTCAAGCCGTTTAAGTGTTTCATATCGGCTGTGAGCGGCTGTTTTTTCATGTATGAAAGCTCCGATATCATCGATGTCAAAAAAAATCCTGCCCAGATAGACGTTCAACCGTTTGTACCGGCTGTCCGGCACGATGCGCCGTTCCCATGCCCGTCGCACACGCTCGTTCCCGTACACCCCAAAAAGTGCAAGAATCACGTCCACATCGGAATAAATCAGAACATGTTCGATCAGAAGATCGTCGCTGACATCGCAGCCCGACTTCACATCATAGCTCCAGAACAGATGATCGTTCTTTATCATGTCGAACAGGTCGTCTTTGGTCATGATTCAGCGCCTGGAAATTTCAAGGTAAATGATACAAAACACAGTCAGATTACACTATTCCTGGAAATTTGGCTACATCAACGTCACATGAATCCTGACCCGCCATTTAACGGGTTGTCCCATTCAAAATGCCTGAACCTTCCTGAATCTCATGCCGCGCCACCGCCGACCAGACGATCAATGGGAAGGGACACATCGGTGTGGTGGAACGTTTTCCCGAACGAGGGATCGAGTCCAGTTTCAAGGGACATGGGAGACAGACTTTCGGCAAAAGGCACGAGGCTTCCGTCCTTGGATGGCAGGGCCTTTTCCATGGATTCGAAAGCGGCGCAGCTCAGGGCTGCCGCAGTTTCCACCAGGGTGTCCAGGCTTGCGGCAAAGGATTCTCCGGTGACGGGATGGCGGTAAGGCATGGCCGTGTCGAAAAACGGCGTAGGAAAATCCATGCCCGGGGGATAGAAAAGATACCGTCTTTCCCTGTGTTCCTGGGATTTGAAAAGTGAAATCACCCGAAACAGGAGGTAAGCGGCGCGGGACCTGAAAAGACGCATGGTCAAGGCGTGCAGGTTCAAGGCCTTGAGGATCTCGGGGATAACGTCTTCGCCAAGGCCCAGGAACATCGAGAGGTACCGGGCCAGGACCGTTCTTTCGACGTTCAGGCTGCTGTAGAAATCCTTTTCCGGAACCGGTTTTTCCAGCCAACGGCCCTGGCGTTTGCGGACATGGATGTCCATCAGGGTTTCCAGCCTGAAATGCCGGGCGAGGTCATGGCCCGCATAGTGATAGACAAAGGGGTGAAACACCCCGTCGGTGATCCGGTGGGCCAGGGCTCCGGCCATCAGGGCCGGGATGTCCGGCGTCCTTTTCTCGTCGTAGCCTGCGGCCAGACACCTGAAAGGGGCCAGGGTGTCGTTCAACGGGATGCCATGGATCAGCCGCCCGCGGTCTTTCACGACGTTCCCCTGCTCGGTGGAAGACGCGTAGAACGGGATGTCGTGGATCAGGGATCCAAACAGCAGGAGAGCCTCCCGGCTTTCCAGGTGGTCACGAAGCACGGCGCGGGGATGTTTCTCTGAAAACATCTGCTTTGCCGCAGCCGCCACAATCAGGTGGGTCAACTCCTTGGGCATACCGTCAGTCCCTCTTCGTTCGATTCTTTTTTTGGATTCCCTTAGCCCGTTCTTTCCCATGATATCGGCCAACCTTAGCAGTCTCCCAAGCAAAAAGAAAGATTCGGGAAGTCCAGGGCAAGGACAGCAGAATTCCATTGAAAACAGGCGGTGTTTCAGCGTATAGACTGTGTTTTGAAATGTTATACAAGGAGCCCGTCATGTTTACCGACCTGTTTGATTTCGAAAAAGAGAGAAGCGGCCTCCAGGCCCTGGGTTTCTACATCGCGTTTTTGGTGATGTTCATGATCATCGGCGTGATCGTCACGGTCACGGGCCTCGCCTTTTTCCGGCCTGAAAGCGACGAGGCCATACGGACGGCGGCCCTGAACATCGGCAAGACCGTGGCGTTCATCGGTTCGAATCTGATCTGCCTGGCCATCGGCGTGAGAAAAGGCTACCGGTTCCATTACCTGACAATTCTGATGATGTTTCTTTCCGGCACCCTGGCCTTTCTTCTCGGGGCTCTCGGCGGACTGGTCCCCACGGCGCTGTTCACCACCTTCAGGAAGAAAACATCCGGGCTACCGGCCGGAGAGAAGGAAGCCTCCCCGTCCGAACCGTGACAGATACCGTGGGGCAAACAGGAGGCCCGGCCTCTCTCATCCAACCCCGATCCGGAGACACCATGGAATTCACCTTCAAAGCCATCGGCATGGTCCACAGCTGCTACAAGGAAAAATTCGGCATTCCCCGGCAGAGCGGCCTGGTACCCGAGGCCCCGGCCACGGTGGTGTTCGACCCGGAATACGCCAAACCCGACGCGGTCCGGGAGCTGGCCCGCTTTTCCCATATCTGGCTGATCTTCGTGTTCCACCAGGCCATCACAAAAGACTGGCCAATCATGGTCCGCCCTCCGCGCCTTGGGGGAAATAAAAAAGTCGGGGTTTTCGCGTCACGGTCCCCGTTCCGGCCCAATGCCATCGGCATGTCCGCCGTGGCCCTGGAGCGGGTGGAGATCGGGGACAGCGGGCCAATTCTCCACATCCGGGGCGCGGATCTCCTGGACCAGACGCCCGTTCTGGACATCAAGCCCTACCTGCCCTACTCGGACATCATCCACACGGCCACCGGCGGCTACGCCCCGGACGCTCCCCCGCCTGTTTTTCCCGTGATCTTCTCCGACGAGGCGGAAACGGTTCTGAAACGGAAAGAACGTGTTTACCCGGACATCCGGGCCATCATCGTCCGCATGCTTGAAAACGATCCCAGGCCCGCGTATTATAACCAGGCCAAACCCGCTGACAGCTCGGTTTTCGGCATCCGGATTTTCGACGTGGACGTGAAATGGTCGGTAAAACAGGACCGCATCCTGGTCCACAGCCTGGACCAGTTGGGATGACAGGC
>CAZWTY010000027.1:38873-45704 GCA_964637565.1 uncultured Desulforapulum sp. | reverse complement strand
ATTATTACAAAATGTTATGCGATTCGACTTTTTACAAGAACATCAACATCGAATGGGTGGATCAGCGGAGGGCGGTGTTGAAAACAGGCGAATGGGTTTCAAGTGGGAATGGCGAATGAAACGAAAAACCCATCGTAGGTCGGCTTCTCGGAACGAAAGCCGACAAATGACCCGATCCATATTTTTATGCGGAAGGCGACGCCTTCCGGCCCTGGGTCCCAAGACCCACAAAGAAAAATGATGACCATTGAACGGGCGGATAAGCGGAGAGCCCTGTCGTATACGGACAGGATGGGAACGCCGGGTTGCACCCGGCACCGTTGCCGAGTGCAACTCGGCGTTCCCGGATCAGCTCCGAGGGTGAACAGAAATTGAGAGGTGAGATGATGAAAAACACAACAATGATGAAACAGACGACGGACGCCAGGGAAGCCACCACCAACGCCTGCAAACTCTGCACGCCGCTGGGCGCGTCCCTGGCGTTCAAGGGCGTCCGGGGAGGGATTTCCCTGATGCACGGGTCCCAAGGCTGTTCCACCTATATTCGGCGTTACCTGATCAGTCATTTCAAGGAACCCATTGACATCGCCTCGTCCAATTTTTCCGAAGATACGGCGATTTTCGGAGGCGGAGCCAACCTCAGCCGGTCGGTGATGAACGTGGTCCGGCAGTATGAGCCGGAACTTTTGGGCATCTCCACCACCTGCCTTTCCGAGACCATCGGCGACGATGTGCCCATGATTCTGAAACGGATCAAGCAGGAAAGTGGCGAAACGGAGCTGCCCCCCATCGTCCATGTGTCCACCCCGAGCTACACGGGAACCCATGCGGACGGGTATGTGGCGGCGGTGAAAGCCCTGGTGGACAGTCTGGCTGTGAAAAAAAATAACGACCTCTCCGATGCCCTCGTGAACGTTTTCCCCGGAATGTACTCACCGGCGGACCTGCGGTATCTCAAGGAAATTCTCAGTGATTTCGGACTGAATTACCGCATGCTCCCCGATTATTCCGAGACCCTCGACGGAGGTCCCTGGACCCGTTACCGGAAAATCCCCGACGGCGGCATCTCCGTCGCGGAGATCGCGGACATGGGTTCCGCACGAGCGAGTCTTGAATTCGGCCATGTGACGCGGTTCGGGGAAACAGCCGGGGCTCTGCTCAAAAACAGGTTCGGCATTCCCCATGTCCCGCTTCCCATGCCGTTGGGGGTGAAAGCCACGGACCATCTGTTTCAGGTTTTATCAGATCTGTCCGGGAAACCCGTTCCGGACAAACATAAAAAAGAGCGGGAGCGGCTGCTGGACTCTTACGTGGACGGCCACAAGTACATTTTCGATGTGCGGGCCGTGATCTATGGCGAAGAGGATCTGGTGGCCGGGTTGTTCGCCTTTTTCACGGAAATCGGTGTGGTCCCCGTGCTCTGCGCTTCGGGCGGCACCAGCGGGAGGCTGGCCGAAACCATCGACAGCCTGAAGCCCGAAGGGTTCGACGACGAAGTGACGGTCATGCAGGCCGCCGATTTCGGGGAAATCGAACAGGCGGCCATGGACATCAAGGCCGATCTGTTCGTGGGCAACAGCAAAGGCTATTCGGTGGCCCGGAAACTTTGCGTTCCCCTTATCCGTGTGGGTTTTCCCATCCACGACCGCGTGGGAGGGCCAAGGCTCCACCACATCGGATACCGCGGCTGTCAGGAACTGTTCGACCGCATCGCCAACGCGATTCTGGAACGGCGGCAGGAAGAAAGCGGCGTGGGGTACAGCTATCTGTGAACCGGTTGTTCATAATTTTTTTATAATAGTTTTGTTTTTAAATGATTATTTGCCTCCGGCGGCCCGCTTTTAAAAAGCGGGACAAATGGGTTGGGAACAGATGATCCAGCCACCGGATGATCTTGAAACCTGAGACACGAAGACCTGTTTTGTCAAACTTTTTCAAAAAGTATGCCCCCCGGCAGGGCCGCCGGAGGCCATGTTGAACAAAAAAAGAAAAGAGTCTGAAAATCTTTAAATATGAGGTGAGAGTATGGCCATCGATATTTCCAACCATCCCTGTTTCAATGCGGATATCCGACACAAATTCGGACGTGTTCATCTGCCCGTGGCCCCGCGCTGCAACATCCAGTGCAAGTTCTGCAACCGGAAATTCGACTGCGTGAACGAAAGCAGACCCGGTGTGACCAGCGGTATCCTTTCGCCTTATCAGGCCCTGGTGTATCTGGAGCATGTGTTCGAGGCGAAGAAGAACATCAGCGTGGTGGGCATTGCCGGCCCCGGCGATCCCTTTGCCAATCCCGGGGAAACCATGGAGACGCTCCGGCTTGTCCGGGCCAGATACCCAGAGATCATGCTGTGCCTTGCCACCAACGGCCTGGGTATCGGCCCGTACATCGAGGAGCTGGCGGCGCTTAACGTGGGCCATGTGACCATCACGGTAAACGCCGTGGACCCCGGGGTGGCGGCCAAGGTTTACGCCTGGGTGCGTTACGGCAAGAAAGTCCACCGGGCCGAAGAGGGGGTGAGGGTGCTCATGGAACGCCAGATCGAGGCCATCAAGGCCTTGAAGAGCCATGGCGTGACGGTGAAGGTGAACAGCATCCTCATTCCCGGCGTGAACGATCACCACATCGTGACCGTGGCCAAGCGTATGGCGGAACTGGGCGTGGATATCTTCAACTGCCTTCCCTACTACAAAAACGAGGGATCGGCCTTTGCCCACATCGATGAACCCAGCGTGGCCGACATTCGCCGCATCCGGGCGGACGCGGGACAGTACATTCCCCAGATGACCCACTGCGCACGGTGCAGGGCCGACGCCGTGGGCTGCATCGGCGAGAAGGACAACGCCTTTCTCATGGACAAGCTGAAAGCCTGCGAAAGCATGCCGGTCCGTCCCGATTCGGAATTCACCGTCGAACCCGTGAAGCCTGAGGAACGCCAACGCATTGCCGTGGCCAGTCTGGAAGGCGCCCTGGTAAACCAGCATCTGGGTGAAGCGTACCGCCTGCTGATTTTTGAGGAACAAGACGGAAGCGCGGTTCTGGTGGACGAGCGGATGACGCCGGAACCCGGCGGCGGCGACTCCCGGTGGAACGCCATCGCCGAGCTGATCGGCGACTGCCGGACCCTTCTGGTGAGCGGGATCGGCAAACGGCCCGAACAGGTGCTGAAACTCCGGGGTATCACGGCCTTAACCGTGGAAGGGATGATCGAGGAGGCGACCACGGCGGTGTTCCGGGGCGACCGGCTGAACCACATCTTTACCCGGGAGCGGAAAGCCTGCGGAATCGGGTGCTCGGGCACGGGCATGGGTTGCGGATGAAATATAAACTTTAAATCACTTTTAAAAAAGGAGTTCACCATGGAAAAACCGAAACATCACATGCTGCTCTGCGCCAGTTTCAGGGTCGGCGGAGAACCCAAAGGCTACTGTCATAAAAAAGGGTCCACCGGCCTTCTTCAGTACATCGAGGAAGAAGTTCTCGACCGGGGACTGGACGTGCTTCTGTCCACCACAGGCTGCCTCAAGCAGTGCGAAAAAGGCCCGGTGGTGGTGATCTACCCCGAAAATACATGGTACGGCGGAGTTGAAAGCGAAGCGGTGGTGGATGACATCCTCGACGCCCTTGAAGATGGCGGGACAGCTGACAGTTACCTGCTTTGAACGCCCTTTGACAGGAACATGACGGAAACAGGACAGGCCATGAAAGAACTCAGCCCCTGGATCATCGACAGCACCCTGCGTGACGGGGAACAGTGCCCTGGTGTGGTGTTTTCCAAGACTGACAAGCTCGCCATTGCCCGCCTTCTGGCCGACGCCGGCGTGGACGAGCTGGAGGCCGGAATCCCCGCCATGGGAGAGGACGAACGGGAGGACATCCGAGCTCTGGTCCGGTTGGGTCTGTCCTGTGCCGTCACTCCCTGGGCAAGGTCGAAAAGATCGGACATTGAATGGACGGCGGAAACGGGGGCGTCCCGGGTTCACCTCTCCTTTCCCGTGTCGGACCTCCATCTTTCCGTCATGAAAAAATCAAGACAGCAGGTTCTTGACGACCTTGCCCTCCTCATCCCCCTGGCCCGCCGGGTGCTGGACCATGTGTTCGTGGGAGCCATGGACGCCACCCGTGCGGACAGGGGGTTTCTTCTCACTTTTATAAGCATGGCCCGGGAACTGGGGGTCGAACGGATCCGGATCGCCGATACGGTGGGGCTTTCCAGTCCTTCGTCCATCGCGGCCCTGATGAAAACTCTGGCTGACGCCGAACCCTCCCTGGTGTTCGAATTCCACGGCCACAACGACCTGGGCATGGCCACGGCCAACGCCCTTTCGGCTTTGGAGAACGGGGCCCGGGCTGTGTCGACCACCTTGAACGGCCTGGGAGAACGGGCCGGAAACGCGGCCACCGAAGAAGTGGCGGCAGCCCTGGCCTTTGCCTCCAGTCTGCCGTGCCGCATCCACCGGGGCCGGCTGGCCCTGGCCTGCCGATACGCGGCCCATGCCTCGGGACGGCCTGTTCCAGAGCAAAAACCCGTCACCGGAGCCCGGGTCTTCGACCACGAAGCGGGCATCCACAGCCATGGCCAGTTGAGAAATCCCATGTCATTTCAGCCTTTTATGCCATCGGACGTGGGGCATGGGGGCGGCCGGATCGTTCCGGGCAGCCACTCGGGGTCGGCAGGTCTCGTTCATATTTTGGAAGCTCTTGGGATTCATCCTGAAAACGATCGGATCGGCGATCTGCTGAAAAACGTACGGAAACGGGCTCGTCTTAACGGCCGAAGTCTTACCGATATGGAGCTCCTGGGGCTTTATCACGGTCTGACAGAAAGGTAACGGGCTGTGTTTGACACGTTGCCTTTCTATTCTCTTGACTCCACTCACCTGACATAGTAATCAGATTCAACCAGTTGTATAAATACAGGGTCCGTGAACGGGAGTCTTGAAACCGGTTTCAAGCCTTAACGGTCCTTCATGCCGTGGGGAGAATGAGAAATGACCAAACGTTTCGGGGGGTTCTTTGTTTTCTTTTTGCTGTGGGCCGTGTCCTGCCTGGCTGATGAGGGAGGCTACGCCTGGGAGAATGAGAAAATCCGTGACGGTATCCGGATGAGCTCAAGCCTGACTCCGGGTTCCTCTTTCAGGACCTACAGGGCCCAGGGGATTCTCGAGCATTCCTGGGAGGTTTTGTTCGAAGTGCTTCTTGATGTGGAAAGTTATCCCATGTGGATGCCGGGGTGCACCAAGGCCGCCATTGTCCGGATGGTCAACGACGACCCGGTGAAGGGGAACTTCATCATCCACCTGGAGTGGGACGCCATCTGGCCGGTGAAGAACAGGGACCTGGTGGTGGAAGTCCGGTCCGACCATGACTGGGCCAATGACCATGTGAGCATCGTGCTTTGCGCGACGGACAAGGTGGATGTGCCGGTACCCGAAGGCAAGGTGAGGCTCAGGGATTTTTTCGCGCGTTTTGATTTCAGGTATGTGGACCAGCGGCGAACCGAGGTCACGTTCATGACCCTGGTCGATCCGGGCGGAGCCGTTCCTCCAGCCCTGGCGAAAATTCAGACGGCCCCGGTTCCATTTGACACACTGAAAGGCCTTGGGCAGCAGGCCGGGGATGCGAAATACAGGAAAAAGGCGGTCACGGATTATTATTGATCCGGCGGGTGTTTCGGATAGGTCGTTAAAAGACAAGGGGAGGGTATATGAACGGAAGAATGACGAGGGCAGTCCTGGTGTTTACTCTGGCGGTGTTTTGCCTGACGATGCCGGCCACGGCCGAAAAAATCACCGGGTATGAGGAGCTTTTACCCCTTCTTCCAGGGGGCATGACCACCATGAAAGAGAACAAAACGGTGATCGAAGAGGCCCAGAAACAGGTGGCGGAAAGGCAGATGCTCCGGAAGAAAAGGGAGATCCGGTTCTTGAAACCGCTGTCCATGGATCTGATGAACGAGAAATATATGTCCCTGGCTTTCGAGGTGGAGGTCGTGCCGAAGAAACCTTCGGTGTTCGCCCTGCTTTTCGAAATCAACGGAGATAATCCCCTGTCGTTTCCCAACGTCACCTACCTGCACTGGGTGGGGCGAAACGACTTGAATCTTTTCAGTCGGATGAGCCGGGAAGAACTCTACAGAAATTACCAGGATATGGGGGTCGCCGATTGCAGGCCAGGATTTGTGAGGACCGGGCTTGAAAAAACCCTGCTCGGTAAAGCCGACCTCATCCACAGCCATGACGCCTCGGTTCTTGTGACGGGAACGGTTGATGAATCCCGGGTCGACGCTCGCATCGCCAGGGACAGCGAGGTTGCCGCCATAGTTTCAGGTCTTGAAAAGAAAATCGAGGAGCTTGAAAGGAAGCTTTCGGAAATCACCACGCTTTTGAGCGGCGTCACCCGGAGTAATGGGACCATCACGTTCAGCAACGTAAACCTTCAGCTCGTGAACGGCAAAGGAGCCACCGGAATTCCTAACGGGAAGGGCAACCTGATCGTGGGCTACAACGAACCCAGGGGTAACGGTGATGTCCGGGGCGGTTCCCACAACATCGTCGTGGGAAGCCGGAACAACTACGGTTCGGTGGGCGGCCTTGTGACAGGTTCGGGGAACGACATTTCAGGGAGGTATTCGGTGGTTCTGGGAGGCCACAACAATCTGGCCTCCGGGGAGTTCTCATCTGTTACCGGAGGCGCCAGGAACAACGCCAAGGGCCGCTACACCAGCATCAGCGGCCAGACCGAGCGGACCAAGGTGGGCGCACTTGAAAATCCTCATTTTCAAAGTCCATAAGCCGGAGCATGTCGAGGGTGTTGTGGCGTGAATCCAT
>CAZWTY010000027.1:0-38773 GCA_964637565.1 uncultured Desulforapulum sp. | reverse complement strand
CATTTTCAAAGTCCATAAGCCGGAGCATGTCGAGGGTGTTGTGGCGTGAATCCATGACGCTTTATCTGGAAACGTTACTTATCCAGTGATGTCAGGCCTTCCTGGATGGCGAATTTCGTGAGCCTGGCGATGTTGTGAATGCTCAGCTTCTCCATGATCTGTCGCCGGTGTGTATTGACGGTGGACTCGCTGACAAAAAGCCGCTGGCCGATGTCGCGGGTGGACAGGCCTTCGGCGATCAGCTGGAGCACCTCCCTTTCCCTGCCCGTGAGTTCTTGGGACGGCCCGGCCGGCAGGGGATGGGATGCGCCTGAAACGTAGTCCTTGACCACGGTGTCGGCAATGGACGGGCTGAGGTAGGTTTTGTCGTCGGCCACGGTCAGCACGGCGTGGCGGAGTTCCTCGAAGGTGCAGCTTTTCAGGAGATAACCACGGGCTCCCGCTTTCAGCATGCCTGAAACGTAAAGCCGGTGGGCGAGCATGGTGAGGGCGACGATCCTTGTTTCCGGATTTGCCGCCGTAATCTGCCGGGCGGCGTCCATGCCGTTGAGTTCCGGCAGGCTGACTTCCATGATCACGACCCTTGGTTTCAGTTCAAAGGCCATGCGGACGGCGTCCCTCCCTGTAGAGGCCTCTCCCGTCACCTGTATCCTGGAATCCTTGTCAAACAGGGCTTTTAGTCCTGTCCGGGTGATCACCTGATCGTCTGCGAGAATGATGTCGATACGCTCGTTTGCCATGGCCCTTGTCTGGATGAAAAATACCGTTTTATAAATTATTGACTTTCTAACACAGTTAAACGGGTGTGTAAACTGTCCTTTGCGGCGCCGTGGGGTTGACCCCCATTTCTTCAGGTTTTCCAAGGGGCTTGGCCTGTTAACCGGATGTATTAAAACTGTTGGAGCCGGGTGACCAATGTTTATTGTTCTTGATTCATATCTAAAACATGACCTATAATGGCAAAATTCTTTTGCGCCGTCTGATTCCGGTGAAGCCCAGGGGGGGCTGATCTGTGTTGCATGGAATCAGGCAGCCAGCTGATATTGGGGGAAAACATGTCACGAAAAACATTCGACGAGCTGCGTGAAGAAGCCCGTGAAGCCCGCAAGGAAATTATTCTGGACGCTACGGCGAAACTGTTCAGGAAAAAGTCGATTTTCAAGATAAGCATGAGGGACATCGCCCTGGAAGCCGGGATGTCCGCTGGAAACATCTATTTTTATTTTGAAGATCGTGAAGCCATCGTTCGTGAACTGATGCTGCGGGATGAAAAGAACATCATCGATATATTCCGGTCCATCATCCAGATCGATCCTGAGGACGCCAAGGCTCTTCAGCGGAAAGTCATGACCAAGGAATCCGTCGTTCCTCCCGAAGCGTTTCAGGAGGAATCCAGGTTTTCCGTCCAGGAGAGCCGGTTGGGCTGAGTATTCTTGACCAAAGGTTAAAAATCATAATTACGGAACCATGAAATCATAAAAATGACGATTGGCCCTTGTTCCTAAATATGTTTATTTAGTGTAAACAATGTTTATAAAAATACGTTGTGTTGCGCCTGTTGATTGGACGATAGTATAAGACAGGGCGGCCGTCAGCCGGTGAATGAACGGCGGCGGCAGGAGGTGGACGCCCGAATCTCCCACCCTCGCCCTGTAAAGGCTGAGCGCGAAGAACCACAACCGGTCATGGTCAGGGAGGCAGGTGTTGCGAAATGCACGATGTTTGTCCTGCCGATGTATTTTTCAAGGGAGAAGTCGTATGGTGATTTTTGACAGCAGGTTCAAGCCAAGCCTGCGTTGTGTGTTTCTGTTCCTTGTCCTGCTCGTCGCCGGTGTTTCGTCCGCCGAAGCAAGAATTCTCAATGTCCCCTCGGAATATGCCACCATCCCGGCAGCCATCACTGCGGGAAGGTCCGGTGACGTGATCCGGGTGGCCGGAACCGTGGCGGCCCCGTTCACCTATACGTTTGCCGGCAACCTTTCTTTTGGCACCAAGGCCATGACCCTGGAAAGCGCCTCGGGCAATCCGGCCACCGTGATCCTCACCGGAAACAACACCTCCAACTCCACGATATATGTTACCCCCACCGACTCCGTGGGTTCCACGTTCCGTGGCATCACCATCGTCGGCCCCCGGGGCAGCAACGGGGATGGCGGCGCCATGAACATCAAGGTGTCCACCAAGATCGAGAACTGTATTATCCGTGACTCCTCGGCCGACTACGGGGGAGGGGTCCATATCTCCAACGGCGCACTGCCTTCGTTCAAAAATTGCCAGTTCATCAACAACAAAGCCTATGAGCAGGGCGGAGCGGTGTACACCACCGGCGACTCTTTCCCCACGTTCACGAACTGCCTGTTTGTCGGCAACTCCGTGGAAGACAATTTCTGGATTCTGACGGACAGGGGCGACGTGATGTATCTGGACTCCACGCCCGCCAAACTGATGAACTGCACCATGACGGACAACGAGTCGGCACACGCCCTGATCTACCAGGCCGGTTCCAACCTGCCCCTCATGGTGACCAACTGCATCCTGAACGCCGAATCCACAAGCGACAGGGCCATCGTGGGCAACGCCGGCCTGGCCGAGAAGAACGCCTATATCGTCAGTTCCTACATCCGTGGGACATATATGTTCCAGGACGACTCGATCAGCAACGTCTTCGAACCCAACCAGATGCAGATTAGTGATGGGAATCCCTCGGACTACCCCAACGCCTATGTCACCACCGAGACCTTCAACCTGAATTTCGCGAACAACTACCACCTGAACATGACCTCCTCGGCCATCGGCATCGGCATCACCGGCAGCGGCTCGGATATCGATGGAGAACCCAGGCCTTACTACCTCAACGCGGGGAACGACATCGGGTCGGACCAGTTCAATTTCGGCCATCTGGTCACGAACAACCTGAGCAAGGGGAGTCTCTGGTTTGACGTGTCCCTGACACCGGGGGCATCCCAGGCCATCGCCACGGGCCAGAGCATCGACAAGTATTTCCAGACAGGAAAGGTCCGTTTCTACCGAATCGTCCCCACGGCTTCCGGTGTGATACGCCTACGCTCAGCCAACGCCACCGTGGATGTCAAAGGTGTTTTGACCGATGACTGGACAGGCGACAATGTTCTGGGCGCCGATGACAACAGCGCCGGCGGGGTGAACTTCAAAATCAGCTACCTCTACGCCGAACAGGGCAAAACCTATTACCTCGGAGTGGTCAACAAGACAGACGGAACTGGGACTTACAATCTGATTGCCGATCTTGTGACAGACGACCGGGGCAACGGTCACGTCACGGCCGACACCTCCCTCGGTTCGTTTGACCAGACCTATTTCCAGGCGGGTTACGCCGATAAAACCGCCACCGGCACCATCGATTTCGACGATGATGAAGACTGCTTCCGTATCGATGTGGCCGGTCCGGGAACCCTGATGATCACATCGAGAACAGGAACCCTTCCCGAGGAGTTCGACGTGATCCTGAAAAACTTCGAGGGTGAAGTCATCACGGAAAACACCGTGGCTGGAGCGGTTCTCATCATTTTCAACAACACCGACGCCGAAACGTGCTACCTCACCATCAAGCGGAACGAGCTGTTTGATTGGGAGTCCGGCATGGATTACGGCATCGATATTCGTTACTACCCCCTTGACGAGGTGGACCCCACGCCCATCACCCTGACCGGCGGAACAGGTTCGGCCAACGCCAACATCACCATACCCGGCGACCGGGACACCTTCGAGTTTACCGTTCCAAGTTACGGGACCCTGACGGTCCAGACCACGGGTTGTGCTGACAGTGAAACGTCCAAGGTGTCCATCTACAATTTCCTTGATGAACGTCTCCCGGACAACGGGTTCACGGTGGCGGGCACGGGCAATTATCGGATCACCGAGGCCCTGGTCAGTACGGTACCCAACTCTCCGGACCTGACGCCCGTTCCCTTTACCGTGTCCCCCGGAAAATACTATCTGAAAGTGACGGCCCTGAACGGCCACAGGACGCCTTTTGACTACGGGGTGACCGTGAATTTTACGGCCAGTGCCACGGATGACCACGGCAATTACAGGCAGAGCGCCACCATACTGAGAAAATGGGCCGACGTCCTTCCTGGATCGCCCCTGATCTATTTCAAGAAAGAGGCCGGCCAGATCAACGCGGCGGGCGACGCGGATCTTTACAGGGTTGACCTGTCTTACAAAGGAACCTTGAAAGTCATGGCGGATCTTGCCGGAACCTCCGGGGCCGTCGTGGTCGATCTCCTGGACGCCAACGGCAACGTGCTCCAGAGCTCCGCCGACGTGAGAACGGCCAACCCCCATTACCCCAGGGCCCTTGCGGCTTTTCCGGTCTGGGACAGCGGACTGACCTACACGGTGAACGAGATCGTCCGATACGAAACCAATGGCCTTTACTATCGCTGCATCCAGACCGCTGTGGGCCAGAATCCCACCAACACGGCCTACTGGACTGCCGTGGCCACGCCCCCGGTCAATCTGGACGGCATTCTTGTGAGAAAACTGAATTCTGGAATTCACTACCTCCGGGTGAGTGGGGCTCCAGGCGTCAGCTATCTCCTTTCCGTGGATTTCGACGATTTCGGTAATGATGTGGCGGATGCCAGCGATCTCAGGGACGATTACGCGTACAACGCCTTCGAGGGCCATTTCGAAACGGCCAAAAGTCCGGCGTTCCGATGGAGTTACGATGCGGACGCCTGGACCCTCCAGGTGGACAAGGAAGGGGTCTATACGATCTACACCACCGGCGATTCCGACACCTACGGCAACATCAAGGATTCCAGCGGGACCGAGCTGGTGCAGGACAACGACAGCGGAGAAGGGGCGAACTTCAGATACACAATTACCCTTGCCCCGGGAACGTACTACATCGTGACCTGCATGCAGGATACCAGCACCACGGGCAATTATGTGCTTCATATCGACCAGGGCGATGATTACAGCGATACGTATTACGGATCGGGCACCCCGACGATCTTGCCGGGCACCCTGACCGCGGGTTCCAGCGCCTTGGGGGTCATCGGCGATCCCGGAGATGTGGACTACTTCACATTTCAGCCCGCCACAAGCGGCAGGGTGCGTTTTACCGTGACCGGGACCATCGAGCTGGTCATGAATCTGTCCACCGTGGTGGACGAACTGGTCAATCCATCCGAAGACCGTTTGAACCACAGCAATTCCGGGCTTCTTGAATTCGACGTGACGGCCGGTGACACTTACTACCTGCATGTGAAACCCGAGTTTGTCATGAACACGGGAAGCTACACCGTCACCTGCGCCATGGTGGCAGGGGCCAGCACGGACAACGATGGCAGCGGAGGAACCACGGGTGGGGACGATTACGCGTCAGCCAGAGCCCTGACTCTTTCAGGTAACACGGCATCCTATCTTGACGGCGGAATTGACCGTGAAAACGATCACGACTACTATCAGTTCGCCGTGACAGGACCCGGGGTGGTTCGTGTCTACACCACAGGCAACACGGACACCTACGGTTACCTGTTCCTCGAATACGGTGACATGTACAACCTGGTGGTCAGCAACGACGACTCGGACTACGACAAGACCGACGGGTACAACTTCGGGCTGGAATATTACGTGGGACCGGGAATCCGGAACTTCTATGTCAAGGTGAGGGGCTACGCTCCCCACGAAACAGGGGATTACCAGCTTCACGTCGTTTTTACCCCGGGCGGGACCGATGACCATGGGGACGAGTGCGAAGAAGCCACTCCTGTCCGACGCGGCGCGACCGGGTCGGTTTATGAAAACGGAAAGATCCGGTTTGATGAAGCCAGGATCGGTATCACCGGTGACAGGGATTATTTCCGGATCGTGGCCGGTCCTGAGGGGGCCAACCCCGGAACGGTGACGGCTTACACCACCGACGGTGACAACGCCATCGACACCTTCGGTTATCTGAAGAACGAAATGTGCGGAACCCTGGCCTTGAACGACAACGGCAGCGGCCCCGGTGACGGAGACAATTTCAGGATCGCCTACACCCCCAACTGTACCGTGGGTGTGAACTGTGGTCCCAGAACCTACTACGCTGTGGTGAGAAGCTACGACAACAGCCAGGTCGGCACCTATGACCTCCATGTGGAGAGCAACGGGGCCTCTGTGGCACCGGTGAGCACCACCACCATGACCATGACGGCAAACGGGGCGAAGTACTTCGGATTTGACACACCGGCGGAAGGGACTTACCTGACGGCCAGCGTGACAGGGCTCGCCGGTTTCAGTGTGACGCCGCTGCGCTTCACCCTTTTCAACGGCAAAGGCCAGATCATCGAAGGGTATGAGAACCTGCCGGTTGGCACGCCGATCTACGCCCAGGATCTGGAGAGGGGACTCCATTACATCAGGATTTCCAATACTGGGGACACCACAGGTGATTTCACCCTGGATCTCAACTGTTCGGCCATCGGCAGCATTGGATTTGGAAACGGGGCCGGGACCTTCGTGAAAACCAGCACGACCATCGTTCTCACTGGCGATGGAACGGCCATTGACGGGACCACGGACAACGGGTACTACGCTTTTACCAAGTCGACGGAAAGTTTCAATTTTATCGCCAAGGTGACGTTTGCCGCGGCGGTAGGCAACACCCAGGCGGGAATCGAACTCCGTCAGGGCACCGCCGCCAACGCCAAGCACATCACCTCCATGCTGATGCGGAACTCGGGCAACACGGCGTGGAACAAGGTGACCCGCTACAGGACAGCGGCGGGAGGCGCCACCACGACCGTCAGCAACCAGGCCACCGCCGCCAACGGCTATTACGTGAGCATGCACTACGACCGTTCGGCCAACCAGGTCACCACGGGATACAGCGCCGACGGCCTGACCTGGACCTATGCAACGCCGGTGGCCCTGACGTTCAGCGAACCCATGACCGTGGGATTCATCAGCGCCTCGGCCACCGATGGAACGAACCGGGCCGTGACGTTCTCCAATATCACGTTCACGGAAATTCCCTATGAAGAGTAGCCGGACTCGGCAGGCGGTATCAAAGAAAAGAACCATGGGCTCCGTGGAAAGGAATACGATGAAAAAGAAAGATTTGAAACTGATGGCAGGCGGTTCGTGGCTGTGGGGCATGCTCCTCGTCGCATTGGTGACGGTGTGGTCAGGGTGCAGCGGGTCTTCGGGTGGTGGTGACGATCAGGCGCCTTCCGGATCTTTTTCGGCAAAAGCCACCCTGACACCCAGGACAGGCGGGGCCGTGAGTGTGGACATCGGCGACGGGTCCACCGTGATTCTGGAAATCCCGGAAGGGGCTCTGGAAAGTTCCACCTTGGTCACGGTGGCCGTGACACCGGAAGGCGGTACGGAAGCGCCGGCCGGGGCCAAATCGGCATCAGCCGCTGTCTATACCCGTTTGTCGATCTCGGTCAGGCCGGCCCTGGACCTGCTGGAACCTGCTTCCCTCTCGGTGGTGTTTCCCGAAAATGCCGGGAATGTGGACCGTTGCCTGGTCCAGGCCTGGGGCGATCCGGCGACGCTTCCTTTGAAACAAGGCTTCCTTGATCACACGCTGAAAGCCAGTATCTATCGTCTGGGAAAATTCAGTTGTTCGAGGCCGGATATCGAAAGCATGGTCACGACAGCTTACCAGCTTCTGGAAGATCAGGCTCCCGAGGGTCGTTGGCAGGATGCCTACATGCTGTTCGACGCCCTTCTCTACTTTTCATCGCGTTTCGGTGAAAACGGAAAACTCCTTGAATCCCAGGCATGTTTTGAAAAAGTGGCGGATCTCTGCACAAAGAGTGCTCTCGCCTTTTTGACCTCAACAGGCCCTGTGGGCACAGACAAGGATGATGCGCTACTGAACGGTTTGAAAAAGTTCAGGAATCTCATGATGCTCTGTGAAAATCCGGAAAACATCGTCAAAACGTTCGATGATCGTCTTCTGACCCCGGACAGCAGGTAAAACGTTCACCAAGGCCATTCTGGTTTAGAAAACACAAAGGGGGATAACGGACAAGTTCCGCTGTCCCCCTTTTTTTGATGGATCGAAAGGATGGCACGTGAAAGCAGATTCGGTTTGGAGATTACGCCTTCTTTCCTGGGAGCGATCCGGGCATGATGGCCCAGCCGCAGCTCCCTGGACCGCCGTGGGCAGCGATGGTCGAACCGATTTCAACCATACGGATGGCTTCCACGGGTTTTTCAAGCTGCTCGCACAGGTTTTGCCGCATGAATTCCGCCGACTCCGGATCGTCGATATGGGAAACCCAGATATCGTAGGATCCTTCTAATTCGTAAATGATTTCAACGGCTTTACGGATCATGCCCTGGATGGCCTGGTCTTTTCCCCTGTACCGGCCCACGGGTTTGAGTCCTGAATCCACCAATCCGATAACGGGCTTGATGTTGAGAAGGGTCCCCATGAGGGCGGCCATGGTTCCGATGCGGCCTCCCCGCTTCAACCATTTCAAATCTTCCACGGTGAAGCAGAGCTGGCCAGCTTTCATGAACGGGTCGATGGCGGCCGGAAGGTCGGCAGCCTTCACGCCCTGGTCGAGCAACTCTCTCGCCTTTTTCACGATCTGTGCCTGACCCCCTGAAACGGAACCGGTATCGATGACCTGAACCCTGGCCTCCTGTTCCTTGAAAAGAAGATTGAGGGCGTTCCGGGCGCTTTTGTAACAGTCGGAGAAGTGGCTCGATACATGGAACGAGATTACCCGGTCATGGGTTTTTAATAAATTTTCAAAAATTTCCGCGTATTCATGGGGTGTGGGAGGCGTGGTTCGAACCTGGCTTCCCTTTTTAAGCTGATCGATCACCTCTTTTTTTGAAATGGTGACCCCATCGAGAAAATTTTCCTCATCCACGAACACATGAATCGGTGCAAATGTAATCTTTAATTCTTCCGCCATATTACGCGGAAAATCCGACGTGCTGTCGGCGACAATTCCAATTTTTTCCGGCATAGCCTACCTGTTTTGTCTTGCATTTAAGTTGTACGATTTCAGGCCATTCGGCCCCCCCATTGACGACGAACATAGTTCATAAAGACCCCCAAGTCAATTTTTTTTCCGGACCGCTTGAATCGCGTTTTTTTTCCCGGTATAAGAACAGAAAAAGAGATGGAATCCATTGATAAGAAAAGAAAACCAGGGTGATGGGGGAAGGATGAACGTGACGTGCCAGGCCTGCGGCTTTGAAACCGGACCGGACCAGGTGGAATGCCCTCGATGCGGGCTGATTTTTTCACGCTACAGAAAAAGACCGCTCGAAACTCTATTGGAAAAAGAAGGGATGGAAAACAGAGCCGAAGAAGCGTCCGGACACGAAGGCGAACCGTACTTTCTGGCCTCCCTGCTGTTTTATGTGAAACCCCGGGTGGACGCTCCGGACTTTGTGTTCCGGCTTGTCTTTGCCCTGGTCCTTGGCTTGTGGGGCCTTGTTCTGATGGCCACGGCCCGTGATGGGGACGGCGGCGGTTTCGGGTTCTGGCATCTGGTCAACCTGCCCTTCCACGAAGCGGGCCATGTGATATTGAGGCCCTTCGGCCATTTTCTCATGTCCCTGGGCGGAACTCTGGGGCAATTGGCCATGCCCCTGGTCTGCATGGGCGTGTTTCTCGTCAAGACCCGGGACACCTTTGCCGCCGGTTTCTGCTTGTGGTGGCTGGGCGTGAATTTCCTCGACATCGCTCCCTACATCGGGGACGCCCGGAGCCTGTCTCTGCCTCTTTTGGGCGGTAACGTGGGGTCCTCGTCGCCTTACGGCTTCCACGACTGGGAATACCTGCTCACCGAAACAGGGCTTCTGGCCTGGGACAAGACCCTGGCCAATCTGTCCTTTCTGACCGGTGTGGTTCTGATGATCGTGGCCTGTTTGTGGTGGGCTGTGGTTCTTGCGAAATACAGGGAACGGATGACGGCATGATGAAGCCGGGCAGGAGCGGCCTGCCCGGCGTTTCGCTTTAGAGGACGTCTTTGATGCGGGCCATGGCTTTGACCACGTTTTCATGGCTGTTGAACGAGCTGATCCGGATGTAGCCCTGGCCGCAGGCGCCGAACCCGGCTCCCGGAGTGACCACCACGCCGGCCTTGTTGAGCAGCAGGTCGAAGAATTCCCAGCTGTCGGTCCGGCCGTTGATCCAGATGTAGGGGGAGTTGTCCCCGCCCACCAGATCGTAACCCAGGCCGCCCATCTCTTTGCGGATCAGGGCCGCGTTTTTCATGTAGGAGCTGATCAGCTCTTTCACCTGTTTTTTTCCTTCTTCGCTGTAAACCGCTTCGGTGGCCCTCTGGACAGGATAGGACACCCCGTTGAACTTGGTGGTGTGGCGGCGGTTCCACAGGCTGTGGAGGGCGTGTTTTCCACCGTCCGAGTCATAGGCCATCAGGCTTTTGGGAACCACGGTGAAGGCGCAGCGCGTTCCGGTGAAACCGGCCGTCTTGGAGAAACTCCGGAATTCGATGGCCACGTCCCTGGCCCCTTCGATTTCATAGATGCTGCGAGGCAGGCTGTCATCGGTGATGAACGCTTCATAGGCCGCGTCGTAGAGGATGATGGCCTTGTTGTCCCTGGCGTAGTCCACCCAGGTTTTAAGGGCCGCTTTCGTGATGGTGGCCCCCGTGGGGTTGTTGGGGAAGCAGAGGTAGATCAGATCCACCGGAGTCTTGGGAAGTTCGGGGGTGAACCCGTTGTCCCAGGTGCAGTCCAGGTAGGTGATGCCTTCATATTTGCCGTCCTTGAAAGAGCCGGTTCGTCCGGCCATCACGTTGGTGTCCAGGTACACCGGGTACACCGGGTCTGGAATGGCGATGTTGATGTCCGTGGCGAAGATCTCCTGGATGTTGCCTGTGTCGCATTTGGCTCCGTCGCTGATGAAGATCTCGTCTGCGGCGATGTCGGCCCCACGAGACCTGAAATCGTTTTCGGCAATGGCTTCCCTAAGGAAATCGTAGCCCTGTTCAGGGCCGTAACCCCGGAAGGTGCTGTCCTGGGCCATCTCGTCCACGGCTTTGTGGAAAGCCTCGACACAGGCCTGGGGAAGGGCCCGGGTCACGTCGCCGATGCCCAGCCGGATGATATCCCTGTCCGGATTCGCTTGCTGGAAGGCCGAAACCCGTTTGGCGATATCGGAAAACAGATACGATGCTTTGAGTTTCAGGTAATGGTCATTGATTCTGATCATGGTTAAAAGCTCTCCTTTCAAGCGAAACTTACGGTATTTAACGTTGAACTATCCGGATTTATACATTGAATTCAGCAGGCCACTATAATGTAAGCGGCCGTTCGTGTCAATTCGGATTAAAACCATGTAAAAAAGAGTCATCCGTGGCTTACCGAATCCGACACCCGCAGATGGGCCATGAAATCGGTGTAGTTGCGGGTCCTTAAGATGCGGTCCAGCATATGGGGTTTACGGAAAACACGGGCCAGTTCGGACACGATGGTCAGCTGGACGCCCGGGTCTTCGGCTGGGGTCAGGATCAAAAACAGAACGTGGGCCAGCCGGTCGTCGGGGGCGTCGAAGTCGATGCCCGCGTCGGAAACCCCCATGGCCACCAGGGGCTCTTTCAGGTCATCGATCCTGGCGTGGGGCAGGGCCAGGCCGTTTCCGATTCCGGTGCTCATGGCCTCTTCCCGTGTCCACACCGCTTCGATGACCTGGGCAGCAGGGAGTCCGGCCATGGCGCAGGCGGCTTCCCCCAGCTCCACGATGGCCTCGCGGCGGTTGTCTGCCTTGAGCTCCCGGAGGAAAAGCTTCGAGGAAAGGGCGTCCTGGAGTTTCCAGACCTTTTCGGGCTTCAGGATTGCCCGCATCAGGGGGCCGCTGATCATGGACGTGACAATGGCCATGACCACCAAAGCCACGAACAGCTCCTGGTGGATGATGCCTGCCTGGAGCGCCAGAAGGCCCAGGATGATTTCCATGGCTCCCCGGGAGTTCATGGCAAATCCTACGGCCCAGGCTTCGTGGCGTGGCATGCCTCCCCAGATCGCCCCCAGGGTTCCTCCGGCGAGTTTGCATACGCAGGCAATGGTGATGACAGTGAAAACGAGATCCGGGTTGAAATGGGCCAGGAAATCCACCTTGAGGCCGATGCTGGCGAAAAACACAGGGGCGAAGATGAAGGATACGAAATGGGCGATGGTGAACCGGGTGCGTTCGCGCAGATAGGATGAATCCCCCACAGCGGCCCCCACGAGAAACGCTCCGAAGATCGCGTGAATACCGATCCATTCGGTAAAAGCGGCTCCGAGAATGGCGAGGATCACGGCGAAACTCAGTTCACCTCCGGGCCATCGGGTGTATGCCTGGACAAAGGGCAGGGCCTTGTCTATCAGGTGACGGCCCACGGTCAGCATGAAACCGGCGAAACCAAGAATCAGCGTGAGGGTGAGAAGGATGGAATGGCCGCTTCCCGCCATGTTTTCCATGAATCCAAGGACCACGGCGAAAAGAATCCAGCCCACCAGGTCGTTGAAGATGGCGGCGCTGACCACCACCATGCCCAGGTCGCTCCGGTAAAGATCCATGTCCATCAGGGTTTTGGCGATTACCGGAAGGGCAGAGATGGAAAGGGCAATGGCGATAAAAAGGGAGAAGACAAGTGGGGCAGTGCCGTTTCCACCGAAAAGGCCGGGGACTTTGAACGCCAGGGCAAACCCGATGGCCAGGGGAAGGAGGATGCTGGTCAGGCCCACCTTAAGACCCACCTTCCCCTGGCGCCAGATTGTGGAAAGGTCCACCTCGATGCCAGCCACCATGAGGAACAGGACAATGGCCAGGTTGGAGATGGTGTCCAGGGCGATGGCGTTTGGTCCGTGGCTGGGAAAAAGCATGGCGCTCAAGTCCGGCGCCAGATGCCCGAAAACCGTGGGGCCGAGAAGGATACCCGCCAGAAGTTCACCGAGAATGGCCGGCTGTCTGAAGCGCTGAGCCAGTTCGCCGAGAATCCGCGCTGCCGAAAGGAGAACACCAAGGCCGAGAAACAGGATGGTGACATGGTGCGCGTTCAGGTTTTCCATGGTGAAGTCTCCCTGATGTGATGCTCAGTCATCCGGCTAAAAGGGCGTTTTTCGGCTGCGTTCCTGGAAAGAGCCGGCATGAAAATTTTCCGATAACGGCCGGTGAAAAATGCTGTTTTATCACCCTTTGTTCCTGTCGCTCATCAGTTCCCCGCCCACCGCGAAATCGTCTTTCTCGAATTCGTCGATTCGGATCCAGATTTTTTCCGGAGAAACGTCAAGGGTCTCCTCGATGACAGCGGTGAGTTTCCGGACCAGGGTTCTTTTCTGGTCCAGGGTTCTTCCTCGGGCGATTGAAATGTGAACGATCGGCATTATCTTTGTCCTTTAAGTTGATTTCATGAAAAACGATTTTTAAAAGGTATCAGAAAAGGCGGTTGCCGCGCAAGACCCAATGGGGGGACTGGGGATGCCGTCTGTTGACGATAATGAAGGCCATGAAAACGAAAAAAGACAACGAATCGCTGGACAGCCTGAAAAACCTGAAAAGCCGGGAACTGGACGCCATCGAGATCCGGGGGGCCAGGGAACACAACCTGAAGAACATCGACGTGACTCTGCCCAAGAAAAAGCTCATCGTGATCACCGGCGTGTCGGGCTCCGGGAAATCGAGCCTGGCCTTTGACACGCTCTACGCCGAAGGCCAGAGGCGTTATGTGGAATCTTTGTCCGCCTACGCCCGGCAGTTCATCGGCCAGATGGAAAAACCCAAATACGAAACCATCCGCGGACTTTCCCCGTCGATTTCCATCGAGCAGAAAGCCGCCAGCAAGAATCCCAGGTCCACCGTGGGGACCATCACGGAGATCTACGACTACCTGAGGGTTCTCTTCGCGCGCACAGGCGTCCAGACCTGCATGAGTTGCGGAAAGGACGTGGGACGCGGGGATTCGGAAAGCATGGTCCACCAGATCATGGCCCTGCCTCCGGCGACAAAGATTCTGATTCTGGCCCCCATCGTGGAAAACAGGAAAGGCGAGCACCGGGACCAGCTGGAGACCCTCAAACAGGACGGGTTCGCCCGCGTGAGGATCGACGGGGTGGTGCGCGAGCTGGCCGATGTCCAGACCCTGGCCAAGAACAAAAAACACAACATCGAGGTGGTGGTGGACCGGCTGGTGGTCAAAAACGACGGAGACTTCCGGAAACGCCTGGCCGATTCGGTGGAAACGGCGTTGAAATTCGGCCACGGCAGCCTGATCGTCCACATCGTGGACCGGGAGGACCTCTTGATGAGCGAGGCCAGGTCCTGCTGCGGCAGGTCCTACCCCGAACTCCGGCCCCAGCTTTTCTCGTTCAACTCGCCCATCGGCATGTGTCCGGACTGCAACGGCATCGGCAGCCTCCTGGCCATGGACGAAGACAAGATCGTACCTGACAAAAGCCTCACCATCCGGCAGGGAGCCGTGCTGCCCTGGAAGAACTATTTCGCCAAGGACACGCCGGACCGGTGGCACACCTGGGGGCTTGGCCAGCTCAAGGCCATGGAGGAACAACTGGGCCTTGATTTCGACACACCCTGGAAAGATCTGCCGAAAAAGCAGAAAGACCTGTGCCTTTACGGCTCCGGGGGCCGTGAAATCGTGGTGGACTGGAACTCGGCCAAGGTTCAGGGCACGGTGAAAACCCGGGTCGAGGGGCTGGTTCACAGCATGATGCGGCGTTACCTCCAGACCGAATCGGAAAGCCAGAAGAAATGGTACGCCCAGTTCATGTCGTCCATGCCCTGTAGGACCTGCGGCGGCAAACGGCTGAAACCCGAAACCCTCCATGTGAAGCTCTTCGGCCACTCCATCGTGGATGTGACCTCCATGACCATCCGGGAGGCCTGTGATTTTTTCGACCGCCTGGAACTTTCGGGCAGCCGGAAACTGATCGCCGAGGAGCTGGTCAAGGAAATCCGCGCCCGCCTGGGTTTCCTGGTCAACGTGGGTCTCGATTACCTGACCCTGGACCGGAGCGGTCCCACCTTGTCCGGCGGCGAGGCCCAGCGCATCCGTCTCGCCTCCCAGGTGGGTTCCGAACTCACCGGCGTGCTTTACATTCTCGACGAGCCTTCCATCGGCCTTCACCAGCGGGACAACGTGAAGCTCCTGCGGACCCTCTGCCATCTGAGGGACATCGGCAATACCCTGGTGGTGGTGGAACACGACCAGGAAACCATGGAAACGGCGGACTGGATCGTGGACATGGGGCCGGGTGCCGGGCATCTGGGCGGCCAGGTGGTGGCCGAAGGCCCTCCGGAGGTCATCAAGGCCAACGACCATTCCCTGACCGGCCGGTACCTGTCGGGCAAGGAGTCGATTCCCGTACAAGACCGGGTGATCCGCCCGGAAGACCGGGGAGACCGCTGGCTCACCGTCCGGAACGCCCGGGCCAACAACCTCAAGGGCATCGACGTGGCCATTCCCCTGGGGCTGATGGTGGCGGTCACCGGCGTGTCCGGGGCGGGCAAGTCCACCCTGATCAACCAGATCCTCTACCCGGCCCTGGCCAGGACTTTCCACGGCGACCGCAGTGAGGTGGGGGCCCATGACGGGATTTCCGGTCTGGAATATATCGACAAGGTGATCAACATCGACCAGAACCCTATCGGCCGGACGCCCCGGAGCAACCCCGCCACCTACACCAAGGTGTTCGACCCGATCCGAGAGCTGTTCTCTCTCCTTCCCGAATCCAGGGCCAGGGGCTACAGCAAGGGCCGGTTTTCCTTCAATGTGAAAGGCGGACGCTGCGAGGCCTGCGCCGGAGACGGTTACCTGATGGTGGAAATGCATTTTCTCGCCGACGTGTTCGTGCCCTGCGATGTCTGCGGCGGCAGACGGTTCAACGAGGCCACGCTGTCTGTCCTGTACAAGGGGCATTCCATCGCCGACGTGCTGGACCTGTCGGTGCGCGAGGCCCGGGACCTGTTCCAGGCCCATCCGAAAATCACGGCCATTCTCGATACCCTGATGGACGTGGGGCTGTCCTACATCAAACTCGGTCAGGCAGCCACCACCCTTTCCGGTGGCGAGGCCCAGCGCATCAAGCTGTCCCGGGAACTGTCCAGGCGCAGCACGGGAAAAACCCTGTACATCCTCGATGAACCCACCACGGGTCTTCATTTCGACGATGTGAAGAAACTGCTGGAGGTTCTGCGCCGCCTGGTGGCCGCAGGCAACACGGTCCTGGTCATCGAACACAACCTGGACGTGGTGAAGACGTCGGACTGGATCATCGACCTGGGGCCCGAAGGCGGTTCCGGTGGCGGATTCGTGGTGGCCGAAGGACCGCCTGACACCGTGGCGGAAAACGCCGCGAGCTACACGGGGCAGTTCCTCAAGAAAATGAGGACGTGAAAAAGAACACCGTTCCTGGCGAATCACGGCGAAAGCCATTTGGCAGGAACGGTGAAGTCACGTCCATCGGGCGTCGGCGTTGAAAAATGTCGGGTATCTGGTTTTTTAATTGTCAGGAAATCAGCCCCCATGGTATAGTTTCCCGAAATCAAATCGTTGACCCTTTACGAAATTCCGGTTTTCGCTGTTTTCCCAAGCCTTTTCTCGTGTCGTACCATTCGACGTTTGTGTTTGCCTAGGGCCAGGCTTGATGACATGAAAAAAATCTTAAAGTATGACCCGGACAACGTCCGATAAGGAAAACAGTCTGTCGTAACTTATCAGAGCGCCATGAACACGGCGGACAGATCGTTTTTCACTATCTCTGAGTGTATCATAGACATCCGTTTTTCCGACCATGGGCGATGTTTTTTAAGACAGATCATAAAAAACGCCCGTTCACGTTTTACCCATGAACCGAGACACCCGAACAGCAATGGAATGATGGGGTCTTTCTTTCATCAAGGAAAAAATGGTCCGGCCGAAAGGGTGTGATGTCATCAGGGGGTGTTTGCAAATCGTTCCGGGCGGCCGGTATATCGACTGATCCAAAACAACCGAATCAACTTTGGGAGGGAGCATGAAAAACATGAGGCTGGGTATGAAAATCGCGCTGGGCTTCGGGGTCCTTATCGTCATTGCCGGAATTCTCGGTGCTGTGGGGATATGGAACATGGGGAAAGTGGAGAGAAGTTCGGGGATTCTGTCGGCGGAATACGTGCCCCAGGTGGCCATGGCCATGAACCTCAGCAACGCGGCAAGCCGGCTGATGTACGAGATGCGGGGGTACGGGTTGTCGGAAGAGAAGAGTTTTTACGAAGCGGCCCTTAAGGAGGCCGAAGCTCTGGACAAAGCCCTGAAAGACGGTGAGGAACTGGAGGCCAGTGCGAAGAACCTGACAGGCCTCAAGGAACAGCTTGAAAAGGCCACCGCCGCTGCGGCCCAGTACAAACAACTGATGAAAAAGACCAACGAGCTGATTCTCAAGATTGATCAGAACAGAGCCCAGCTCAATGAGGCGGCTGGCCAGTACATGAAGAACAGCCAGGATTTTCTGGATAGTCAGATCCAGACATTCAACGGAGAACTGGCAGCAAAGAAAATCGATAAACTGGCTGAACGCCAGAAGAAAATCAACCTGGTGCACGATCTTGTGACAGTCGGGAACCAGACACGGATCGCGGCGTTCAGGTCCATGGCTTTGAGAGACCCGGAATTCATCAAAGGGGCTCAGGGGAATTTTGACACCATGGAAGGACTCTTTCAGGATCTTCGGAAGATCACACGGCAGGATGCCAACATCAGGCAGATTGAGGCGATCCGCGACGCGGCAGGCAAATACAAAGAAGCTATGAACGAATTCCTGGCCAACTGGATCGAACTCCAGAAAGTCGCGTCTGAAAGAACCGTCGCCGGCAACACGGTGCTTGAAACCTGCGCCGCCACGGCCTCCGCCGGGATGAAATCCACCAACTCCACCTCGGCCGACGCGGTGAGCTCCCTGTCATCCTCGAAACTGGTGATGATCATCGGGCTTTTCATCGCCGTGGTCGTTGGCTGCGTGGTGGCCTATGTGATCACCACCAGCATCACCGGTCCCATCAACCGGGTGATCAACGGCCTTAGCGAAGCCTCGGACCAGGTGGCCTCGGCTTCGGCCCAGGTGTCCATGGCCAGCCAGACCCTGGCCGAAGGCGCGTCCGAACAGGCGGCCTCCATCGAGGAAACCAGTTCATCCCTAGAAGAGATGTCTTCCATGACCAAGCAGAATGCGGAAAACGCGTCTCAGGCCAACAATCTGATGAAGAACGCCAACGACACGGTGAACAAGGCCAACCAGTCCATGACCGATCTGATCACCTCCATGGCTGAAATCACCAAAGCCAGCGAGGAGACCTCCAAGATCATCAAAACCATCGACGAAATCGCGTTCCAGACCAACCTTCTGGCCCTGAACGCGGCGGTGGAGGCTGCCCGGGCCGGAGAAGCCGGAGCCGGTTTCGCCGTGGTGGCCGACGAGGTGCGGAACCTGGCCCTCCGGGCCGCCGACGCGGCGAAAAACACTGCGGCTCTCATAGAGGACACGGTGAAGAAGATCAACGAAGGCTCGACCATCGTGAACGAAACAAACGAGGCGTTCAGCGAGGTGGCGGAGAGTGCGAAAAAGGTCGGCGAACTGGTGAACGAGATCGCCGCGGCCTCCAACGAACAGGCCGAAGGCATCGAACAGGTGAACAAGGCCACGGTGGAAATGGACAAGGTTACCCAGCAGAACGCGGCCAACGCCGAAGAATCGGCGTCGGCCTCCGAAGAGATGAGCGCTCAGGCCAACCAGATGATGGAATACGTGAACGAGCTGGTGGCCATGGTGGGAGGCAGCGGCGGCCAGCGCCAGAGAACTGTCCATGCCCTGGAGTTCAAGAAGCCGCGGACAGCCAAGGCTCTTGGAAAACCCAAGGCATCGAAAAATTCGGCCAAGGAAGTCCACCCGTCCCAGGTCATCCCCCTGGATGACGATTTCACCGATTTTTAGTCGAACAAGGGAGGACAGATCATGTCAAGAGACATCCAGATCATGGATCAGGCCATGAACCACATGGGAAAAAGGGAGGGGAAATACCTGACCTTTTCCCTGGCCAATGAGGAGTACGGCATCGGCATCCTGAAGATCAAGGAGATTATCGGGATGATGCCCATCACCACGGTTCCCCAGACGCCTTCTTTCGTCAAGGGGGTGATCAACCTCAGGGGCAAGGTCATCCCGGTGATCGACCTGAGGCTTCGTTTCGACATGGAGGGCATCGACTATTCGGAGAGAACCTGCATCATCGTGGTGGAGATCATGGGCAGGACGGGTACGGTTCTCATCGGCATTGTGGTGGATTCGGTATCCGAGGTGCTGAATATCAAGGAAGAAGACATTGAGGAAACCCCGGCTTTCGGCGCCAGGCTCGACACCGAGTTTATCATGGGCATGGCCAAGCTGGACGGCGGGGTGAAAATTCTGCTGGACATCGACAGGGTTTTGAACGCGGAAGAAATCACGTCGCTGGAAACGGCGGCGTGACGGGGGTGGATGCCTGAGTGGCCGGCGGACACGGTGGCGAATGGCCGCCTGTTCGCCGGTTCTCCCCCCCCGGTGGTTCGTTCTTTGGGCTGGCAGATCAGGAGGTTTTTGTTGAAAAAATACATCTACAGTTTCGGTGGAGGGACGGCGGAAGGCGGGGCGTCCGACATGAATCTTCTGGGCGGGAAAGGGGCCAACCTGGCCGAAATGGCCACCCTGGGAATACCTGTTCCGCCTGGCTTTACCATCTCCACCGAATGCTGCAACTATTATCTCCAGACAGGCGGGCTGTATCCCGAAAATTTCGAGAAAGAGTTCGACAGAGCCCTGGCCCTGGTCGAGAAGGCCATGGGCAAGGGGTTCGATGACCCGGACAACCCCCTTTTGGTATCCTGCAGGTCCGGTGGAAGGCAGAGCATGCCGGGCATGATGGAAACCGTTCTGAACGTGGGGCTCACCACCCGGACCATCCAGGGCCTGATCCGCCAGACAGGAGACGAGCGTTTCGTGTACGATTCCTACCGTCGGCTGATCATGATGTACGCCGATGTGGTGATGGAGAAGGCCGAAGGGCTGGACCCCGAAAAAGGGTTCGGGATCCGGGCCAGGCTCGAAACCATCCTCAACGACTGGAAAAAGGACCGGGGCTACGTGTCGGATACGGACATTCCGGCCCGGGAACTCCTTGAGATCTGTGAGCAGTTCAAAGTCACGGTGAAATCGGTTCTCAAAACCGAATTCCCCGATTCGGCCAAAGAACAGCTGATGCGGGCCGTGGGCGCCGTGTTCAAAAGTTGGAACGGCCGCAGGGCTGTGGCTTACAGACGCATCGAGAACATTGCCGACGACTGGGGCACGGGGGTGACGGTCCAGAGTATGGTGTTCGGCAACATGGGCGACGACTCGGCCACGGGCGTGGCCTTTACCCGGAATCCCGCCACCGGGGAAAACGTGTTTTTCGGGGAGTGGCTGGTGAACGCCCAGGGAGAGGATGTGGTGGCCGGAATACGGACCCCGTACCCTCTGAACGAGGAAACCAAGACCGCGGAAAACTCCCGCGATCCATCCCTCCAGAGCCTGATGCCCGAGGTCTACAAAGAGCTTCTCGATATCCGGAAAACCCTGGAATCCCATTACCGGGACATGCAGGACATCGAATTCACCATCGAAAAAGGCCGTCTCTTCATGCTTCAGTGCCGGGTGGGCAAACGCACCGGAACAGCGGCCCTTAACATGGCCATGGACATGCTGGAGGAAGGCCTGATCAGCGAGGTGACAGCCATCACCCGGGTCAGGCCCCAGCAGCTGGACGAACTTCTCCACCCGGTGGTGGACCCCCAGGACGAGAAACACGCCGAGGTCCTGGCCAGGGGGCTTCCCGCAGGACCGGGCGGGGCTTTCGGGCACATCGTGTTCACCCCGGAAGACGCGGTGGAATGGGCACGGGCCGGCAAGAAGGTGATCCTGGTCCGGGAGGAGACCAACCCGGAAGATATCGAGGGCATGCGCAGTGCTGACGGGATACTCACGGCGAGAGGCGGGATGACAAGCCACGCGGCCCTGGTGGCCAGGGGCTGGGGCAAATGCTGCGTGGTCGGGGCTTCGGCCCTGGAGATCCATGTGGCTTCCCGGAAAATCAAGGTGGGGGACAAGGTCCTGAAACAGGGGGACCTGATCACCCTGAACGGCACCAAAGGTCTGGTCTACGAAGACAAGCTGAAGATGATCGATTCCATGGAAAATCCCCGGTTCAGGATGTTCATGGAAAAGGTGGACCGCTACAGGACCATGGGAGTCCGGGCCAACGCCGACACAGCGGATGACGCCAGGCTGGCCCTGTCCTACGGGGCCGACGGCATCGGTCTTTACAGGACCGAACACATGTTCTACGGCTCCAATTCCGACGAGCCGCTGTTCCTGTTGCGGAAAATGATCCTCAGTACCTCGGGCAGGGAAAGGCGTAACGCCCTGGCCGCTCTTTTTCCCTTCATGAAACGTGAAATCAAGAAGACCCTGGAGGTGATGGACGGCCTGCCGGTGACTATCCGGACCCTGGACCCTCCCCTTCACGAGTTTGTTCCCCATTCCAAGGCCCAGCAAGCGGAAATCGCCAAATCCCTGGGCATTGATCCAAGCGAGATCCGAAGGCGCAGCGAAGACCTGATGGAAACCAACCCCATGATGGGACACCGGGGGGTGCGTCTTGGCATCACCTATCCTGAAATCACGGAAATGCAGGTCCGGGCTGTGCTCGAGGCTGCGGCCGAACTGACGGTCCAGGGGCTCCGGCCCCAGCCCGAGATCATGATCCCCGTCACCTCCGAAGTCCAGGAGCTGGTGGTGGTGAAACGTCTTGTCCAGAAGGTCTACGAGGAGGTGACGGCCCGTTACAACCTGGCGGGTATCGTCTACAAGATCGGCACCATGATCGAGACGCCCCGTGCCGCTCTCCAGGCGGATAAGATGGCCCGTGTGGCCGAGTTTTTCTCGTTCGGCACCAACGATCTCACCCAGATGTGTTTCGGCTTGAGCCGGGACGATTTCGGCCGGTTCATGACCGAATACATGGATAAAAAGATCATCCGGGACGATCCTTTTCAGACCCTGGACCGGGACGGTGTGGGGGAACTGATGACCATTGCCGTGGAAAAGGGAAGGAAAAGCCGGGTCGACCTGAAAATCGGCATTTGCGGAGAGCAGGGCGGCGATCCGGATTCCGTGGCCTTTTGCTTTGAAAAAGGGATGGATTACGTGAGCTGTTCACCCTACCGCCTGCCCATCGCCCGGCTGGCTGCGGCCCAGGCCCAGATCCGACTTGACGGGAATCAGGGGGTTCACATCAGCCCAACGCATAAATAGGTCGAACCTCAATATATAAAAGGAGTCATCCTTTATTCGATGTTGGGCGTTGGATGTTCAACGTTCAATCATTCGTTCAGAGATTCTCCCTCATCATCTTTTTCGCTTCCTGGTTGTCCGGGTCGATTCTGAGAACCTGTTTTAAATAATCGTCAACCACGTAGACCTTCTTCATGGCGGAGTAGATTTTCGCCAGGCGCATTTTGGCCTCCAGGTTGTCTTCGGTGTGTTCGTCCACATCCCGGTAGTAAGTCAGAGCCTGGTCGATGTCTCCATCCTGCTCGCACAAGGTGGCCAGCTTGTACATCAGGTCGTATCGCTCGGGGTTTGCCTCGATGACGCTTTCAAGGAGTTTGCGTGCGTGTCCGTGTTCGCCAGCCTCCAGGCAGCATTCCGCCGCTTTTTCCACATGGACCAGGTTCTTGCCCGAATGCATCAGCACTTTCTGGAAAATCTCCAGGGCCTGGGTCCCCATGCCCCGTTTCATAAGGGTATTGCCCAGGTCCACACCGCTGGCGATATTTCTGGGGCTGATGGCGATGGCCTGATCGTAATACTTCACCGCAGCCGCCAGGTTGTCCTTTTTCAGGTAGAGCTCGCTCAGGATGTAACGGCTGATGGCGTCCTGACTGTTCACGGCCACGGCTTTGAGGAAACATTTCTCCGCCACGTCGTCGTTGTCTTTCATGGCGTAGAGCTGGCCGAGTTTCCGGAGGATGCGTGACGAATTGGGCCGTTCCTTCAGGGCTTCCTTGATTTCCTGGATGGCCTGGGTGATGTCGCCCTGCTCTTCGTAGTCCCTGGCCTTGAGAAGGTGGGCCGTGGCTTTGGCCGGTTCGTTGGCCAGCCGGATCACACTGTGTATCCGTTCATCCAGGCTCTGGGTGGTCAGGGGTTTCAGCAGGTAACCGTCGATGTCGGACTCGGCGGCCTCCACCACGATTTTCTTTTCCGCCTCGGCGGTGATCATGATCACCGGCATGTCCCGGAACCTTTTGTCGTTCCGGATCAGCTCCAGGAGTTCGATGCCTTTCATGATCGGCATGTTCCAGTCGATGATGGCCAGGTCCACGGGGATTTCATTGAGGATTTTCCAGCCTTCCTTGCCGTTTTCCGCATGGCGGATGGTTTTGCCGATATGCAGCATTTTCAGCATGCCACGGATGGATTTGCGCATGCTTTCCATGTCGTCCACAATGAGAATGGTCATGTTTTCGATATCGATCATCAGGAGATCTCCTTGGTGAATCTTTCGAATTCGAGTTCCAGGGTTTTCATCAAGTCCGTAAGTTGGTCCGGCTGACCGGCTCTGGCCGATTTCTCCATGGCCAGGGCCGTGCGGTTGACGCACCAGGCGTTGACATTGGCCGATGAACCTTTTATTGCATGGCTGTGAGCCTCCACGGCGGCAAGGTCACCGTCCCTGATCGCGGCCTTCAGATTGTCGATGACCGCAGGGCTTTCCTGAACAAAGGAATCGATGATCGTTTGAACCAGATCGTCATCGCCGCCAAACCGGCGGAGCATTTCCGTTTTGTCGAAAACGGCCGCCTGTGAGGCGTTATCTCCCGGGGTTGGAGCATCGGTTTTTTTTTCGGTATGTGCCAGACCTTGGCCATGGAATCCCGGATGGACCGGAAATGGCGCCGTGTCATATTTCCGGATGATCCTGGCCAGATCGTCCGGATTCACGGGCTTGGTGATGTAGTCGTCCATTCCCACTTCAAAGCATTTGTCACGAACACCTTTGATGGCGTTGGCCGTCATGGCCACGATGGGAACCCGCTTTGTGCCGTTTTCCCGCCGCCTGATTTCTTCGGTGCATTTGAACCCGTCCATCACGGGCATCTGGCAGTCCATCAGGATCAGATCATAAGTTTTATCGGCCAGGGCGTCAAGGGCTTCCATGCCGTTACGGGCGCTGTCGGCCTTGTAACCGATCCTGTTCAGCAGTTCCCTGGCCACGATCAGGTTCGTTTCCTGGTCTTCCACGATAAGGATGGACAGGGAATTTTTTTTCCTGCTTTCGGCGATGCTGTGGCGTGTGACCAGATGATCGGGCGCCGAAGAACCAAACACCGCCGTCATGCAGTCCTTGAGAAGTCCGGGTTCCAGGGGTTTGCTGAGATAGGCCGAAAACCCCGCTTTTTCAAACCGCCGGGCATCTCCTTTCTCGCCACAGGAACTGATCAGGACCAGCCGGACATCCTTGGTGGAGACCCCTTCCCGTAGTTCCCGGCCCAGTGCCTCCAGTTGGCTTCCCGGCTTCTGGATGTCGACGATGACCCCGTGGAAACCCTTGTCCGCCATGGCCGCTTTTTCCAGTTCGAAAGCCACCATGGACAGGGAGCCCGTTTCTCCTGTGGAAAGTCCCATGGTTTCGAGCTGGACTTTCAGGGAATCCCGGGTCTGGGCGTTTTCCCCGACAATGAGGATCCGCTTGTTTTCAAGGGAACCTTCGAGGGCGTGGGCCGGTTCCAGTTCAGGCCTGAAGGATTCGAAGGGAACAACCACCGTGAAGGTGCTTCCGATCAGCTCTTCGCTTTCCACGTGAATCGTCCCGTTCATTTTCCGGACGAGAAGTTTCGATATGGCCAGGCCCAGGCCGGTCCCGCCGTATGTTCGCGTGGTGGACGTGTCGGCCTGGGTGAAGGTTTCGAAGATCGCGTCGAGTTTGTCCTGGGCTATGCCGATTCCCGTGTCTGAAACGGTGAACTTGAGAACCGGGCCATTTTCCCTGTTTTCTGAAAGGGCCACCGTGACCGTCACGGCCCCTGAGTCGGTGAACTTGATGGCGTTGCCCGTGAGGTTGGTCAGGATCTGTCGGACCCTTCCGGGATCGCCCCGGAGAAGGGTGGGGGTCTCGGGCTGGACCTGGAACGAGTAGGAGATCCCTTTCTGTTCGGCCAGGAGGGCGAACATGGCGTTCATGTCGGCCATGGCCAGGAGGAGGTTGAAGTTCCGGACATCGAGTTCCAGTTTGCCCGCCTCGATTTTGGAGAAATCGAGAATGTCGTTGAGGATGGCCAGAAGGCCTTTGGCGCTGTTGAACACGATGGAAGAGTATTTTTTCTGGTCTTCGGAAAGCTCTGTTTCGAGCATCAGGTGCATCATGCCGATGATGCCGTTCATCGGGGTCCGGATTTCGTGGCTCATGTTGGCCAGAAATTCGCTCTTGATCTGGCTGGCCTTTTCCGCCTTCAGGGAAAGGTCCTTGAACTGTTGTTCGGACTGGAACAGGCGCCCCACCACTTCGGTCTGGATACTCTGGAAAAAGTAGACGAGCATGACGATGACCAGAAGCAGGGCGAAAAGATGGGTGGCGTAATAAGCGGTTTGTGCTTCTGCGGGAACAGGTGTGCCGAACACGATGCCATGGCTTTGAAACAGGAGGAAAATCGAAATGATCAGCGCGGCCATGAGTCCGTAGAGGATGCTTGCCCTGAAGGTGATGGCGAAGGACGCCCCCACGGGAAGGAGAAAGATCCAGAGCAGGAAGGGGCTTTTAAATCCGCCGGTGCTGAGTGTGGCGGTGACGACGAACAGGGAAAAGGACAGGGACAGGATATGGGCCGCACGGGTGCTGTCCATTTTTTTTCTCAGCTGGAGAAGGTTGACAAGGCAGGTCAGCAGGGATAAGCCGGTGAGAACGGCGGGGATTGTCTCTCCTGCCCGGAACTGGAACAGGAAAACCTGGGGGCAGACAAGGATCAGGAGGTAGCTGCACAGGTTGATGGCCCTGAGCCGGTTGACGAGAAACAGGTCTTCCCGTGACGGATCGCCTGCCGGGATGCCCGAATCGATCAGGGACCGGACAATGGCAACGATGTTTTCCTTCAGATTCATGGAAACGCCTTTGAAAAACGGTGATCATGGCTCGTACTCCGCTCGTCGGATTCCGCGACCACGTGTTCAAGGGCCGTGGCGTCTCCTGGTCATCTTTTCGCGGTTTTTTTTACCATGGTTCGAAAAGGAATGGCCTGCCAGAGCGGGTTGCGACGCATAACAGAAATATCGGTTCATCCGGGAATAAACTTGATGAATTGTGATTTTTTTCTGTGGTATGCGACGCATCACGGCGGTCCGCCTGTTGAAACTTTTTTCCTGGCCAGGGGTTCAGTCTGTTGACGGTTTTTGGGTAACATGTTATGAAAACAGGAAAAAATGCCAATCTACACGTTTTGTGGCCAGCCTTTGACGGAAGAGTTCCGACCGTCCGAATCCGGTTACCCCGGACCCGTAAAAAATCGATGGGAGATACGATGAACCCCAGTGAAAAACCAGTCCATGGAATGACGTCGGCGTCTTTTCACATTCTGGACGATGATACGGAAAACAGGCTGAGTCCTTTTTTCCGCATCAGCGAATCCCTGCTGTTCATGGTGGACGAACGTTTCCGGCTTCTCCATATCAACCGGGCGGCTCTTTCCGTTCTCGGGTTTTCCTGGGAGGAAATCGGCGGTTGTCCGTTCGTCGATCTGGTGGACGAAAGCGGAAAAAATGAACTCTTGTCCCATCTGGCCGTTCCCCCCGACGACGTCCGGCAGATGGAATCCCTGGTGTTCAGAACAAAGGACGGCCGGACCGTGGCGACCCAGACCCGGATCACACGGGGCGAAGGACCGGCTGGAAACGTGATCTATGTGGCGGCCTGGGACCTGTCACGTTACAGGGCCGGTGAGGAAAAATTCAGAAAAGTCTTTCATTCCACCTCGGTGATCATGCTTCTTTTCGCCCTTGAAAGCGGGATCATCCTCGAGGCCAACGAAGCAGCCTGCGCCATGACCGGATACAGACCGGAAGACATGGTGGGGAAGACCATCGATGATCTGGATATCTACCCGGACAGGGACGAGAGAAGAAAAATCAAGAGGATGCTCCTCGAACAGGGCTGGGTGAAGGATTTCGAGATCATGGTGCAAAACAGAAACGGCTGGGACTGCCATGGCCTTTTTTCCATGGACGTGCTGTACCTGGACGGCGTGGCGGTGGTGCTTGCCGTGGGCAGCGATTTTACCCTGTGGAAAAAAGCCGAGGACGCGCTGATGATGGCGTATCGCGACCAGGGAAAGCAAAAAGAGATCATTGAACGGAAAAGCCGGGAGCTGGAGAAGGCGAAACACATGCTCGAGGAGTCAGCCCGTCTTGTCGAGGAATCCAGCCGGCACAAATCCGAGTTTATCGCCAACATGAGCCATGAACTGAGAACGCCCCTCAACAGCATCATTCTCCTGGCCAACCTTCTGGCCCAGAACAGGGACGGGCGTCTGTCGGACAAGGAGCTGGAATACGCGTCGGTGATCGTCACAGCCGGACAGGATCTTCTGACCCTGGTCAACGACGTCCTGGACCTGTCCAAGGTGGAGGCGGGGCGGATGGAGGTCAATCCGGTCCGGGTCAGCCTGGAATACCTGTGCCGCAAGATGCGGGGGTATTTCATTGACATGGCCGAGGTCAAGGGTCTCGAGTTCGGAATATTTCCTGAACCGGGGCTCACCGAATACCTTTACGCGGATATCCAGAAGCTGGAGCAGATCCTGAAAAACCTCACGTCCAACGCCATCAAGTTCACGGAAAAAGGGTCGGTGAGGATTTTCATCAGGCGGCCGTCCCTGGACGAGGATCTGTCCATGATCGGCCTTTCCGGCCTCAAACCATCGAAAACCCTGGCTTTTTCGGTGACGGACACCGGGATCGGAATCGCTCCAGAAAACAGGGACCTGATTTTCGAGTGTTACCGGCAGGCCGGGAAAGGAATTTCCGGAACTTACGGCGGAACGGGCCTGGGTCTTCCCGTGTCCCGTGTCCTGGCCCAGCTTCTCGGCGGGGATATCCTGGTGGAAAGCGAACCCGCGAAAGGCAGCACGTTTACCCTGTACATTCCGGACAGCGCCCAGGAAAACACGGACCGGGCGGATATCCCGGCTCCGCCCGTCCTTCAAGAAAAGACAGTCAGCCGCGTTTCGTCCCATCGGGATTCCCGGATCAAGGGGTGTAAGATTCTCGTGGCTGACGACGACATGAGGACGGTTTACGCTCTTATCCAGAACCTGGAGCCCATGGAAGCCGAGGTGGTCGTGGCCTGGGACGGGGCGCGATGCCTGAAGAAACTGGAGGAACACCCGGACATCGACCTGCTGCTCCTGGATCTGGCCATGCCCGCAATGGACGGGATCCAGGTGCTGGAATGCATTCGTTCCGATGAACGGACAAGAAACCTGCCGGTGATTGTCATTTCAGCCGATGTGATGAAAGGCGGAGAAAAAGCCTGTCTCAGGGCCGGGGCCGACGGTTATGCGGTCAAGCCCCTTGATTTTGCAAAGCTGGTGGACATGATGGAGCAACTCCTGGGGCCGGATGGAAAAACAGCGAACGCCGAACATCCAACCCCCAATATCGAATGAGGACCCACTCCCTCTAATTCAGCCGTCTTTCGTACATGTCCCGGATCGTTTCCCTGCTGTACTGGTACAGGGTGTTGCAGTTATGGCAGCGCGTTTCAATGGGGAAAGGCCCGTTTTCGGCCATGTCCCTGAGGTCGTCCATGGGAAGCATGGCCATGTACGCGCCGATTTTCTCTTCACTGCACGGGCAGAAAAACTCCACCCGTTCATGGGCCAGATACCGGGGAGTGAACTGCTTGAACTCCGAATGGATCACCATCTCCGGGCTTTCCAGGTCCGCCATGAGTTTTCCCGGAGAAGGGAAACGCTCGACGATGGTTTCAAGCTGGTCGATCAGGCTGTCCGTAGCTCCGGGCATGGCCTGGAGAAAAAGCCCTCCCGCCCCTCTCACCTCACCCAGGCGGTCGAACTGGATACTCAGCACGAAAACCGTGGGGGTCTGCTCGGATGTGAAGTAGTAATGGGCCAGGTCTTTGGCAAGGCTGCCGTACTGAAGCATCACCTGGCCTGTGTACGGCTGTTTCAGCCCTTCCTGGATTTTCGTGAGGGTGAGGAACCCGCTTCCGTAAAATGGAGAAAGGTTGAAATCCTTGAGCGGCTGGGTGATGGGGATCGGCGTCTGTTTCAGGTAGCCCCGGACTTCCCCCCGTGAGTTCGTTTCCACGGACAGGCCTTTGATCGGGCCGCTGCAATCCACCCGGAGGTTCAGCCGGTCGTGCCCCTTGAGGGTGGTGGACAAAAGACCGCCGGCCAGGTAGGCATGACCGGCCACCAGGGTTTCCAGGATCCCGTAGCGGAAATTGGCCCGCATTTCCCTGACCATACGGGTTCCGTTGATGAAGGCGCATTTGACGGTGTCGTCCGCCATGAGAAAGGTGTGGACCCTGTCTCGGGCTCTGTCCTTCAGCTGCTGTTTCAGGGTGTCTCCCGGTAGTGACGCTTTTTTCAATGGAGCTTCCTTTCCTTCGGTTGAACCTGGCGCAAAATCCGGAGGCGGCCAGGTGTGTTCATCGAAAATCAGGTGCCAATATACACGGTCTTGGTCCGGGGGTAAAGAAAACCTTTGGGCAGGTCAGGGCCAGCGCATGTAGAGTGGTTGTCATAAATCCGTTCCGAATGAAAAACTGACGAACGTCGAACATCCAACGCCCAACATCCAACATCGAATGAAGGATAACTCCTTTTTTAAATAGTGAATTTGAACACTGTTTTCTTTCCATGCGGAAAGGGTGAGACGTGAACCCATTCACCATTCGATGTTCATAAAAATGCGGCAATCGGAATTTTATTCTGACAACCACTATAACATCATTCCAACTTTTCCGGCGATTTGGGAAAAAGCCTGGAGACCAGCCCCATGAGAACCACTGTGACCAGCCCGAGGACGATGTAGAGCCCCCAGCTTTTTCCCTGGAAAAGGGAGCCGAGGCTGTCCAGCAGCGGGGCCTGGCCCAGGGCTGACGGTTCAGGCATGGGAAGGTCAAAAGGGACGGCGGCGAGAAGTTCGTCCTTGACCAGGGACAGATCGTACACCGGGGCGTCCGCCCCAGGATGGCCTCCATAGACCAGGTACTCGCCGGGAACACGGGCGAGAAACAAAAGATCCGTCGACGAGAACTCCGCCTCCACCTTGCTCAGGTCGATGGGCCGGTTGTCGGTGTGGGCGATGCGGACCAGGAACTTTCCGCTTTGGGCGGAGACCGGGTCCAGGGGGATGCGGAGGCTGGTTTCGCCTGAAAGTTCGTTTGTCCAGGTCAGGGTACGCCAGGATTTCCATCCGCCGGCCCCCTCTTTTCTGATGAGAAACTCCACGGTCCGGGTGAACATACCCGTTGCCCGGATGTCAAGGCCGGTCCAGTGTTTCGACGGCATGGGCAGGTTTATCTCCCAGCTTGTCCGGTTTTCCTTCGCATCGTAGGAGGCGACAGGGGTGAGGGGCAGGGTTCTGGTGTATGGTGAGCTGAACAGAAAGGGTACCTGGACGCCCTCCCGGACGATACGCATCCCGTTCCTGTGGCTGTCCAGCCCCGCTTTTTCGTGGACGATCAGCCTGAAGAAACCCGGCTCCCCCACCTGGACCCTGGCCCGCCATGTGTAACCCTTGTCTGAGAAAGGCCCGCCTTCCAGCGGGTATTTTTCCGCAAGCCGGCGGACCTGCCGATCGGCACGAACCTCGAAGTTTTCCAGGCCCAGCCGGATCTGGCCGGATGTTTCACCGGTCCGGGAGAATGTTCTCAAGCTCTGGGCTGAGCCGGTGCCGGTGGCCAGATGGTAGACCCCGGGCCGGTCCGCCGAAAAAAGAATCCGGGGAGTCAGGATCTCCATGTCCATGGCCGTGACGTTTCCGATGAATTTCCCTTCGGGAAACAGGCGGAGAACCAGGGAGTGGCCCGGCCAGCGCCGGTTGATGTCAAGGGAGAACGTCGGGTTCCCGGCGTTCAGGGCCTCCATCACGCCTTCCTGTACCGGGACGAAAACGAGTCGACCGTCCCGGACTTCTTCCCGTCCCAGTTCGTAACGGCCCAGGAATGGCGCCTGGGATTTAAGGGTCAGCGTGCGGATGAAAATCCCCGAACCGTCCAGCCTGGCTTTGAGTTCCACCGTGTCGGCCGAATCGTCACGGGTGTAGGAAAGACGGACAGCGTAGCCTTCGGCCCGTGTTTCCGTTCCGGGAGAGGACGCGGTCACACGGCCGATGGGCAGGAGCCTCCGTGCGTTCTTTGGGTCGAACCCTGTGAAGGTCAGGCGGATGGCGCTGTATGTCCCGGCGGGCACAGAAAATTCAGCCCTGGACACCGAACCTGTATCGTACAGGGCCTCGTTTTCCGCCAGAACGTGCCAACGTCCGGCAGACTGTCCTTCGGCACGGACCGTGGCCACGAAACGGGGCTCGGACGAGGTGACGGAAAGACTGGACACGGAAACGTCTGGTCCTTTCGCTTCCCAGACAAAGGAGCCGGAATCGGTGAGACGGACGTTTTTCGGAACGAGTTCCACGGTTCTGCCTTGGCTCCGGTAATCCATGAAAAGTTCCATGGCCCGTTGCCTTCCGTCTGGGCCGGTGAGGGCCAGGTCGAAACGGTCCCGGTCCATCGACTCGTGGAGGCCCGGAAGGAGACGGGTTTCCACCAGCCCCTGGCGGGGGACGGTGATCGATGCGCGTTTTTCCCATGGGTCTTGGGCCCGGGCCACCATGGGCAGGAGAAACAGGCCGAGCAGGATTAAAAACAAGTGTTTTTCGGGTGTTTTCATGGTTGGGCTGCGCCTCCGTCGTGTGTTTCAGATGGTTCATGATCTTCAGGGCCCGCGGCGATGAACCGCTGGTACAGATAGGATACCAGGATCAGGACCACGGCAAGCCCGATAAAGGAGCCCACCCGGTACAGCTGGCCCAGGGACCACAGATCCCGGAAGAAGATTTTTGCCGCCGTGACTGAAAGCAGCACGATGGCGGCCCAGCGTGTCCGCTTCGATTTCAGCCGGATGCCCGCCACAAGAAGGCCGATGGCGAAGACCAGCCAGCCCAGACTGTAGCCGAAGGATTTACCCCAGTTGCCGGCGGTGGAAAAGGTGAACCCGTATCGTCCGAAGACGCTGGCGATTTCCACGTTCATCACGTAGAAGGCGGACACCGCGAACACCACGGGCCACAGGGGACGGGGCTTGATCAGACCCAGGGGCCAGGGTTCTTTCCAGAGGCGCAGGGAGAAAAACAGCAGCATGGCCAAGAGGAACAGGTACAGCAGGCCGGGGGCGTTGAAGATCGGGGTCATGTGCCCGAATTCAGGGGAAAAATTCAGGGGGAACAGGGCGCTTTTTACCAGGCCGGCGAAAACCAGGGTAAGGCCGGCCAGCCGGAACGGCCGGTCCAGGCGCCGGGGCCAGATCAACAAGGCGGTTCCGTAGACCAGGGTGGCGGCGGCGGACGCCAGGGCGTGCCGCACCGTCCGTTCGGACATCAGGGTAAAGGGATCTCCGTTTTGGAGTAAGGTGAATTTCAGCACTTTGATCGCCATGAACAGCGTGACCAGGAAAAAGGTCAGGATGAGGTTTTTTTCCAGATTTCCCGGGTCGTCCCAGGGCTTTGAAAGAAAAAGGGAAAAAAGAAGGGCCAGCATGGCGGCGTAGGCGAATAATGCCGGGTTGAACAGGAAAGACATGGGCATCAGGCTTCGCGGCATGAGGACGGGCAGAGTGGAGAGGGCCAGGACGCCTGTGGTGAGGATGATAAACCCCGCTTTTTTCTGGGCGAGGGAAAGGGACGCCCATTTCCAGATGAGAGATCCGAACAGGGCCCAGGACAGGGCGTACATGGCGCTCTGGAGAAAACTTCCGTCCGGCAGGATGCGGAACACGGCGCCCGAAGGCGCGAACACATCGGCCACGGTGAGGTTCACCAGAAAGAGGCCGGAAAAAAGGGCCATCCAGCGGTAATAACCCTTGAGGGAGAGTCCTCTCGCGGTTTTCAGTTCCGCAGGAATCAGCCGGACCGCAGCAGTAAGGGCCAGGACCGCACCGGCCACGGACAGAACAGCCGGGTTCAGGATTTTCAGGCTGGTTTCCGTTTTCAGCTGGGGCAGGTTAAAGGCCAGGAGAAACAGACCCACAGGGGACATCGCCGACGCCACTTTCCAGAGCCCCGGGTGTTCCACGCGGGTGTTCAGCCAGAGCAGGGCCGTGCCCTCCAAAACCAGGGCGAGCCCCAGCCAGCCCTGATCGAGAAGGAGAACGGGAAGGGCGGACACGTAAAAAAGCAGCACGCCCCCGTGAAAGGCGAGAAGGCTGTTTCGGCAGGATTTGCCTTCGAGCTGCCGGAGGAGCAACGCCACAAGGGGCAGTTTGGCCAGGACCGGAACAAGCGGCAGCCACGGGACCCAGGGTTCCTGGAACCGGAGCTTGGCGGAAACCAGGAAAAAAACAAACTGGGTCACTTCGAACAGGGCGAAGGTGTTCCAGGTTTTCACGGATGTTTCATGGGCCCTGTAGAAAAGGAACGGGGTCGCAAGGGCCGCGACGAAAAGGCTGGCGCTCCAGACCAGGGCCGGCTGGAGAACATCCGCGCCACGCAAGATGATCCCGCTGTGGGGAAGGAGAACCCAGACCGCCTGGGCGAACAGGGCGGAAATTAGGGAGAGGACGGCGGCCGGCTCGAAGCCGGTTCTCCGGCTGAAGAAAAGGGACAGAACAAGGAAGCAGCAGAGTGTGGCCATGCCCGGATGGGGAAAATGGGGAAAACCGATCATGAACGAGGCGCCCAAAAGAACGGCGATGCCCGTGGACGGTGCCGCCGTGAGCCAGGGCTCGCCGGGAAGGCTGAGATCGCCGGCGGTTTTGTCCATGCCGAACGTGTGGAAAAGATCCGGCAGCCGTTTGCCGGCCAGGACGATAAGACCGGTGGTCATGAATCCCGCGAACAGGATGAAGAGAAAGAACGTGGCGCCCATGGCGCCCTGGGGGATGTGAAGCATCCAGAACAGGCCGCCGGCCACGAAAAAAACGATCAGGACAAGCACCTGGAAAAAGGCCCGGAACAGCACGCTGACAAAAAGGCCGACAAGCTGTACAGCCAGAATCAGGGGCCAGAACAAAAAGGTGCAGCCGGGATTCCGGAACAGGCCGAGCAGGAGAAGGGCCGACACCGCCACGGGAAACTGTTTGAACCACAACCCCATGCGGGGCGTGAGCCCGTGTTTTTTCACGATGGCCAGGGGGCCCAGACAGCCCACGGCGCCGTAGGCGAAAAGCAGGACAAAAGACAGAGACACCTGGCCCGGGTCGAACCTCATGAACGTCCAGGTCAGAATCGAGGCAAAGGACAGAGCCGCGAAAGCTGTCAGAAGGTCACGCCATGCTTTCTCGAACCATGCGAGGACAAGGCCGCAGGCCAGGGAGACGGTGACCAGCGCCAGGGGCATCCAGCCCGGTTTCGCGACGGTGAGGACCAGCGCCGCAGCCAGGGCCGGGGCAAAGACCAGGAGTCCCGTGTGTTTCAGGTTCGGGTTGCTGGCGAGGGGGCGGTGTTTCTGGAGGAAAAGGAACATTGAGAAAAGGACGGTGTTGGCCATCCAGACACCGCCCGATTCGGTTGGGCCGCTGCTGTGGAGCGTACCCAGGGTTCCCAGACCCAGGGTGACCAGGGTTCCGGCCGATCCGACCAGGAGAAGCACCGGTGACGAAAGCCGGGTCATCACCAGGTAGAGGCCCGTGTTCACCAGGGCGAGGTACACGAACAGCAAACCCAGGCTTCCCGCGCCGGTGTTGACCAGGATCGGCGTGAGGAAGGCGCCCAGGGCCCCCAGGATGGAGATGGAAAGCCCCCGGTGAAACACGGCAAGGACAAAGGCTGTGGCCGTGATCAGGCAAAGGAGCATGAACCCGGCAGGTTTGGGCAAAAATTCGTAATAAAGGGTCGCGGCGAATACCACGCCGTAAAGGACGCCCACGCCGGCTGCGGCCAGGGTGTGCCGGAGCACGGTCAGGCGTTCGTCCATTTTCTTTACCGAGAACAGGCAGAGGCCAAGGCCGGCCGCCGCGCCCAGGGAAATCCGGAGGGCCGGGGGAAACCAGCCCCGGTCCATGGACAGTTTCAGGAAAAACAGGATTCCCAGGAACAAGGCGAAGACGCCCAGCCAGGCGAACAGCCTGGTTCCGGTGAAAAGCTCCCAGTCCACGGTGCTGGTGAACGAGGCCCATCGGTCAAACATTCCGTTTCGGATATTTGAGCCGGCCGTTTCACGAACGGCGGGATTTTCCGGCGATTCAGCACGGGCGGCTGTGGCGGCGGACTGTGACGAAAGGGCGTGATCCGCTTCAGTTTCCCGTGTTTCGCGGGCATCGTCGTCCATGCTGTGGTACAGGGCGTCGTCCGGTTCATCGTCCAGGTCCGGAAGGGGCGGTGGTGTTGGGGCGGCCTTTGGAGCCGTGGTTCGACCTGACTGGATCACCATAGACGGTTCAGGAATGTCGCGAGTATGAAGATCCACTTCATCAAAGGGCTTGCCCGGCTGAACTTCTTCCGGTGTTTTCTTTGAGGCCGGAGATTCAGACGATAAATCGGGCTGACCGGTTATGTCTTGCGCCAGGGGCTCGGCTTCGTGTTTCCGGGTGAGGTCGCCGACCTGTTCGGAAAGACGGAGCAGCCTGCTGTCAAGGCGGGCCAGGCCGTCTTCCATGGTTTTTAAATCCGCGATCTTCTGTTCAACCGAGGAAAGCTTTATCTTCAGATACAGGCAGACAAAAAACAGCGCACAGACAATCAGTTCCATTATATCCATTTATACCTACCTTCGGGATGCGTGGTGATCAGGATAATTTTTTGTTGAAAAAAGGTCGAACGGTGCGTGTCAATCAACGTCATGAATCAGAGAATACCTGTATAGAGGATTGTCGCGTGAATTTCCACATGAAAATAAAGCTGGCCATTTCAGTCCACCCGTGGTATTTATTCTCGTCTTTTAATCCGGCGTCTTCCAGTGGACGCCTGCTGTATCGTGGTTGATACCTTCCTTTTCAGTCACCATCTACGCAATCTTATCGTTTCCGCCTGGACTGGCCCCGATTTCCGGGGTGGGCAAAATCAGGATTTATTGAATGTCATTTGAAAAACTGGGTCTTCGGACCGAACTCCTTCGCGCCGTTGCGGCCAATGGTTACACCTGTCCCACATCCATCCAGAGCCAGGCCATTCCGGCCGTTCTCGAAGGCCGGGACATCCTTGCGGGCTCCCAGACAGGGACGGGAAAAACAGCGTCTTTCGCCCTTCCTCTCCTTCAGCGCCTCAGCATGAACACAGCCGGGCATAACAAACCCCGGGCTTTGATACTGACCCCGACCCGTGAGCTTGCGGCCCAGGTGGAGGACAGTGTAAGAACATATGGAAAAAACCTGCGTCTCCGTTCCGCCGTGATTTTCGGCGGCGTGGGCATGGGCCCCCAGGTGGGGGCGTTCCGCCGCGGCGTGGATGTGGTGGTGGCCACACCGGGCCGTCTTCTCGATCACGCCGGTCAGAAAACCGTGGATCTTTCCAGGGTGGAGATCCTTGTCCTGGACGAGGCGGACCGCATGCTGGACATGGGGTTTATCCATGATATCCGGCGGATACTCGCCCTTCTTCCCAAAAAACGCCAGAACCTGATGTTTTCGGCAACCTACACCAACGATATCCGTAAACTGGCCGACGGCTTCCTGAACATGCCGGTGTCCATCGATGTGACGGTCCGGAATTCTGCCGTGAAGACCATCACCCAGAAAGTGTACACCGTGGCCAGCAACCGGAAGCGGGAGCTCTTGTCGAACCTGATCCGTGAAGGCGGATGGAGCCAGGTCCTGGTGTTCACCCGGACCAAACACGGGGCCAACAAACTGACCAAACAGCTTCAGGATGACGGGGTCAGTGCGGCGGCCATTCACGGCAACAAAAGCCAGGCTGCACGAACCCGTGCCCTGGAGGACTTCAAAACAGGAGAGGTCCGTACCCTTATCGCCACGGACATCGCGGCAAGGGGGCTTGATATCACCCTGCTTCCCCATGTGGTGAACTACGAGCTTCCCCATGTGCCCGAGGATTACCTGCACCGCATCGGGAGAACGGGACGCGCGGGAGCCAGCGGCGTGGCCCTTTCCCTGGTGTGTGAAGAAGAACGCAAACAGCTCCAGAGCATCGAGAAGCTTCTCCGCAAGCCCCTGGATGTGGCCCAGCCTCCGGCATGCTTCCGGAAAGAGGCGGCGTCGTCCAATGCCGGACCGGTTCACCGTCCGGAGAGAAAAGAGGGTGGAAGGCAGGGTTTCAAACCCCGGCGGGACAGGGTCCATGCTGTTTAACAACGAATAGTCGGTGTTTCACTCCAGGTGAAACACCCTGAAAGAGTCTGAGGCAGCTCCCATCAAACAGGGGCTGTTTTTCAGGCCCTGAACATCTCCTCCATGTCCCCACTGTAGCCTCCGTGTTTTTCGTAAATGAACAGGGGCGGGCATTCTTCTGCTCCGCCCTGTCCACCCTTCACCGATTCCACGAGCACACGTTTCGCCGGTTCCTGTTTCAAAGGATGGACAAAGCGGATGCGGGCCGGGGAAAAACTTTCGCCTTGCAGCGTTTCAAGCAGTTCGCTCAAACGGCCGCAGGGAACGATCACCGAGAATTTACCAAGGGGAACGAGAAGGGCCGAGGCGGTTTCAACCAGGGCCTTGAGCGTGATGGCGATCTCATGCCGGGCCACGGCTTTTTCCGGGTCCGGATTGATCCGTCCCGATGAGAGCGGAGTGTATGGGGGGTTAGACACCACCAGGGACGCCCGGCCGAGTTTTTCCCTGATCCCCCGGTCTTTCATGTCCCCATGAATCATCGTGACCCGGTGGGCCAGTCGGTTCAGATCGATGTTTTCCCGGGCCAGGGCCGCCAGGTTTTTCTGGATTTCCACCCCGGCGATCTGGGTGTCCGGATGACGGTAGGCCAGAACAAGGGGAATGATTCCCGAGCCGGACCCCAGATCCACAATCCGGCTTTTGCTGGAAGGGGTGACGAAGTGGGCGAGAATCACGCTGTCGACGGTGAAACGATAACCCCGGGATGGTTGACGGACCAGAAGAGAGTCGCCGAACAGCTGTTCCGTGGTGAAAGTCGGGCAGGCGTGGGCGGTCATGACCGTCCGATTTTGAAGGTAAGCTCCCGGACCCTGTCCGATCCCAGGGCTTTGTTGAGCTTTTCCATCAGATCCTTTTTCATGAAATTCAGATGGTAAAGCCAGGACGAACTGGACACGTGCACCACGAGCTGATGGCCCTTGAACGAGGCCGGCCGGCTGTTGTTGGCGATGGCTTCCCCCACGGCGTCGTTCCAGATGTCCCAGACTTTCATCATCTCCGCGTCTCCGCCTGTCCGGCAGGACATGAGGGACCGGCCCAGAATCGATCCGATGTGGGTCATGTTTTTTTTCTGATCCTGTTTCATGAACAGGAGACTACTTCTCCACGGCAAGGGCTGTCAAGGGAAAGATCGGCCGGAAAGACGATCCAAAAAGCCTCATATGGGACCTGTTTGG
>CAZWTY010000026.1:0-46085 GCA_964637565.1 uncultured Desulforapulum sp. | reverse complement strand
GGGAGACCATTCCCACATTCTGGCCGCCACGTTCCGCGCCCTGGGATACGCCTCCGAAGTCATGCCCACCCAGACGCCCGAGTCCAGGCTCTACTCGGAAAAGCTGGGCGGAACCAACATCTGTCAGCCCTTTTCTTTCCAGGTCGGTGACAGTCTGGCTTGGCTGAACGGCCTGAAAACCCGTGGCATCGATCCGGAAAAAGGCGCCGTGATCATGGAACCCATGGCCAAGGGGCCCTGCCGTTTCGGTCAGTACCATGTGCTTCTCAAACGAATCATCGCCGAAAGCGGGTATCCCGGTGTGGACATCCTGAGTCCCGACGCCGAAAGAGACTATTCCAACCTGCCCATGAAGGATTCGGAAATCATCTCCCAGGCCAAGGACCTGTTCAAAGGGATTTTCTGCATGGACGTGCTTTACGACGCTCTGCTTCGGACCCGGCCCTACGAAAAGGTGAAAGGTTCGTCACTGGCCTGCTACCAGGATCTATGGCGGAATCTCGTCCGCCTGGTGGAAAACAGGAACGCCGATCTCAAAACCCTGGTGGATTTCATGGCCAAGGCCCGAGACCGCTATAACAGTCTGCTCGACAAGTCTCGCCCCAGGAAACCCATCATTGCCGTGACCGGTGAGATCTTCATGCGGCTGAACCCCCACGCCAACAACAACTCCATTCTCATGCTCGAGAAATACGGCCTCGAAGCCCGGCTCGCCCCCCTGTCCCTCTGGATGGAATACACGAACAAAGCCAGCATCGAGAATTTCAGGATGGGCAACCACTGGAAAAAATACGTGAAAGCCATGGTGAAGAAAAGATACATGCAGAGCGTCTCCAGAGCCCTTTTCGAACCGTTCCGTGATTACCTCAAGGGCAGGGAGCCCCACGATTCGGAACACATCATCGGTCATGTGGAAAAAGACCTGGTCTACGACGGCAATATCCAGGGCGAATCCCCCCTGTCCATCGGTGAGGCCTACCTGTTTGCCTCAGGAAAACTCCAGGATATTTCGGGAATATACCACGTGGGTCCCTTCGGATGCATGCAGGAAACGGCGGCCACCTCCCAGATTCAGAACGTTTCCCGCAGGATCCGGCAGTCGGCCACCACTGTTCAAGAAAAAATCATCCCTTTCATGGACGCGATTTTCGGCGACTCGGAGCTGTCCAACCTCGAAGCTGAGATCGCCGTATTTTCCGAGAAGTGTCATGTGAGGCACCGGCTGGCGAAATAGGGCTCAAACAGGCGAAAACCTTGTGAAAAGGGGCTCCGATGTTTGTCGTTGACAACCCGGAACACCCCTGTTATTGTTTCGCAACAAAGTTTTCGTAGGGCTACCAACCGATTCGTTTTTTTATCATTTCAGCAGGAGAAGAATTCGCTATGAACAAAAGATCCGTCCTTGTCGTTTGTGCCGCAGTTTTTTTCTCGATGTTCATCACAGCCGGCCTTTTCGCCGGCACGACTGTCAAAGACACCTTCAAGATGCAGTCGAAGATCTACAAGAAACACACCTACGCCACCCCGACACTCACCCATAAAAAACATGTGGATGAGTACAAGGCCAAATGCGGCGACTGTCATCACGACAGCAATGGCAAGCCTCTCACCAAGCTGAAAGCAGGCGACAATGTTCAGCCCTGTTACGAATGCCACAAGAAACCCGGCAAGAAACCGGCCGGTGGCCCGAAACTGACGCCCAAAGAGAAGCGTGAATACCATGCGGAAGCGGTTCACGACAACTGCATCGACTGTCACCGGAAACACAACAAGAAGCTGCCCAAGGATTCCAAGAAAAAGTCTCCTGTGGCCTGCAACGACTGTCACCCCGGGGGCAAAATCAAGTAGTCTTCAAATCGTGAAATAGACTTAACAAAGGGAAAGACTTCGGTTTTTCCCTTTTTTTATGGAGAGATGAAATCGAAAAAATTTCAGGATGAAACCTGAAGGGCTTTATACTCTTTGGCGCGCCGGACGAAACTGGGGGCCCAGCCTGGAACGCCCAAGGCGTGGATGTGGGTGTAGCTGGCGAATACGTTGTTGTAACAGATCCCGTCTTTCCTGTCTTTCATTCCGGTGCCGCGTTTCATGGTCAACGCCGTTTCGCCGGATTTTTCATCCCAGGAAAGAATTCGCGAATACCTGAACTCGTGACCTCGGATTTCAAGACCCGTTTCAAAGTAAGGATTGTCCCTGGTCACTTCCGCCACCACGTAACCGTGACCCTGGGGTTTTTCCGAAAGCCCGAAGGAAAGGGGGAAAAGGCCCACCATGGGGTAGGTTTCCCCGTTCATGACCAGTTCACGCCCCAGGTACATCAAGCCGCCGCATTCGGCATACACGGGAAAACCCTTTTCGGCCCGGGCCTTGATCTGACGCCGGAATTCCTCGTTGGCCGCAAGCTCACGGGCGTGGGTTTCCGGGAAGCCACCGCCGATGTAAAGGCCGTCCAGATCGGGGAAAACGCTGTCCTTAAGGGGGCTGATATACACAAGACGCGCCCCGTTTTTCTCAAGGGCCTCGAGGTTTTCCGGATAGTAGAACTGAAACGCAGAATCACGAACGACCCCGATAACCGGTTTACTGCTGTCCTTCATCAGGAGATCGGCCGGAACGCGAGGGTCTTCCGGATCGTCCAGAACCTCGGATACGGCATGGGGTCTGGAGTGCTCGACGGCCATTTGAAGAACCCGGTCAAGGTCCACATTTTCCCGGATCAGCTGCTCTGCGGCACGGATGGATTGGTTCGCCCAGTCATGCTCGGCCGTGGGAACAAGGCCCATATGACGTTCGGGAAAATCGTGGCTCCGGAGCTTGGGAATGGCTCCCAGAACAGGCACGCCGGTATGGTGGAGGATGTTCTGGGCCACGTTGTCACGGTGTCTTGGCCCCGCCACACGGTTCAGAATCACCCCGCCGATGGTGACATCGGGATCGAAATGAAGACAACCCAGTACGGCCGCCGCCATGGTTCGCGTGGATTTGGTGCAGTCCAGGCAGAGAATCACCGGCAGCCCGAGGAGTTTGGCCGTTTCGGCGGTGCTGGTAAGTCCCTGGAGGTCTATGCCGTCGAACAGTCCCCGGTTTCCCTCGATCACGGCAATATCCACGCCGGAGTAGACGGTGTTTCGAAGATAGGAATGGAGAACCCGGGATTCGGAAATCAGATAGGTGTCGAGATTATAGCAAGGCCGGCCGGCTGCCAGAGATAACCAGCCGGCATCGATATAATCAGGACCTTTTTTGAAAGGAGCTGTTTTCTTGCCAAGGGCCTTGAAAGCCGCTGAAAGTCCAATGGTAAGCAGGGTTTTCCCCGAACCTCCACGAAGAGCGGAAACAAAAAATCCTGGGCATCCAACCTTCGTTTCAGACATGGGACATCACAAGCCTTCGGGTCCTTCAATAAATCAGATCAATCTTCGCCTTCGGCTCCAGCCTGTTTGCCAGCGCCTTTGAGACCGATCATCGTGGTGCTTCCGCTTGACCAGTATTCGAGGATACCGTCGCCGACCAGTTCGTTCACCAGGTTTTTCACGGCTCTGGGTTTTTCATCCGGAAAAAAAGCGTAGAAATCTTTCAGGTAGAATTTTGATTTGGATTTGCCTTTTTTTACAAGCTCTTCAACGATGACTTTTTGAGCTTCGGCCTTGTCTAATGCCATGTTCGTTTCTCCCTTTTTAATGAGCGGCCGGGACCAGCGGGAGCTGACCCCGGCCGACTCGTGTCTTTATAACACCCTGAACCCTATCTCTAGAATTTGAACAGAGTGGACTGACGCCATGTGTGGTAAGCCGCATCACGGAAGTCATCGATCAGGTGGTGTGTGAACTCGAGGTCACATACTTCAAAGAATCTTTCCCAGCCGATTCTCTCAGCCCAGTCACCCAGACGCTCATATTTATTGGCACCGTTGGAGTAGGCATTGATCATTTTCTTGATGGTGTTGGTCATGGTCGGCCAGCGAGGAGTTTCGTTGGGCATGAAGGCCACGACGACCTTGGAGAATTTGGGAGCCGTGATTCTGTTGGAAACCTTACCACCGGCCATGAGAACGATACCGTCACCTTCCTTGTCGGAAAGGGGCATCGAGGGACACATGGTGTAGCAGTTACCGCAGTACATGCAGCGTTCGTTTTTAACAGCCACGGAGTTAACCGTCGTACCGTTTGGCAGCTCAACCTTGGAAGGTCTGATGGCTGCGGTGGGGCAGGAGGCAACGGCCAGAGGGATTTCGCACACTTTGTCCAGGTATTCGTGATCCAGGATCGGAGGCTTTCTGTGGTAGCCGAGGATCGCGATGTCGGAGCAGTGAACAGCGCCGCACATGTTGAGGCAGCAGGCCATGGAGATTCTGAGTTTCGCGGGCATCTTCATGCTCTGGAAATCTTCGAAAACTTCGTCCATGGTGGCTTTAACGGTACCGGAAGCATCGGTGGCCGGGGTGTGGCAGTGAATCCAGCCCTGGGTGTGAACGATGTTGGAGATACCGGAGCCGGTTCCGCCGATGGGGAACTTCTGGCTACCGCCGTCGAATTTTCTCTGGGCCAGGTCGGCTTTGAGGGCGTCGACTTTGTCTTTGCTGGTCAGCAGGAACTCGATGTTGTTACGGGTGGTGAAACGAACATGGCCGTCGCAGTACTTGTCGGCGATGTCACAGATCTCACGGATGTGGGTGATACTCATCAGACGGGCGCCGCCGCAACGGACGGTGAAAATCTCGTCTCCGGATTCGGCTACGTGCACAAGAACGCCGGGTTCGAGGATTTCATGATGGGACCATTTTCCTTTATTCTTTTTGATCACTTCCGGATAGAATTCATCGTAATGCCTGGGACCGATATCGGTGATACGGCCTTCCATGGGTTTGTCCGGATTGTATCCTGCAGATATAAAAGCCATTTTTATTCCTCCCTAGCGAGCATGCGCTTTTCTGTATTCTTCAATGTCACGATCCCAGCCGCCATCAACTTCATCTTCTTTCCAGAAGATGTAGGGGTTGGTACGGGGATGCTGTACGTGTACGGCCATGGGTTCGGTTTCGGTTTTTTCGAGGAACTTCTGGAGACCCTGGCGGATCATCAGCTCACCGAGACGTTCGCGGTTTTTACCTTCTTCCATCCAGTAATCCCAGACGAGTTCCACGAATTCCGTAACGGCTTCGTATTTTTCGTCGAGGTATTCGATCCATTCGTCTTCGCTGTCGAAATCACCAAGCTGTTTGTCCATGGTCTGGTCGATGGCGATGAAAGGACGGATCAGGGTACCCATCTGGGCACCGTCGATGATGGGAGCCTTGGCGCCGCAGAGAATGGAAACGCCTCTGTCAAGACCGGGCTTGAGGGCCTTGGGCATGACGTTGATGCAGTGCATGCAGCGGTTGCATTCCTTGTCGTAGATCTTCAGTTCGCCGTTTGCATAGGACATGCAGCCGGTCGGACAGAGGTCGATGACTTCTTTCTGGATGTCGAATTTACCCCAGTCACGATCTCTGTGAGATCCGCCGCCGGGGATGGTCGTTCCATCAACATAGGCTTTGACTTCGGCCTGGTTGATGCGGATCGCGTCTTTCCAGGTACCGATGAAGGAAAGGTCGGAACGGGCGATGGAGCATACACAGCCGTTGGGGCAGCCGTCGAACTTGAATTTGAATTTGTAGGGGAAAGCCGGTCTGTGAAGCTCGTCCTGGTATCTCATGGTCAGGTAGTAGCAGAGCTCCTGGGTGTCGACACAGGCGTATTCACAGCGAGAGCTGCCGATACAGTCAGCCGGGGTACGGAGGTTGGAGCCGGAACCGCCGAGGTCCTGATTCATATCATGGGTCAGCTGATAGAAGATCTCTTCGAGCTGGGGAGTGGTGGTTCCAAGAAGAATGATGTCGCCGGTGGAGCCGTGCATGTTGGTCAGACCGCTGCCTCTGAGGTCCCAGATGTCCATGAGTTTTCTCAGGTAGTCTGAGGTGTAGTATTTACCGCCGGGCTGGGCCACGCGAACGGTATGGAAAGCAGCCACGCCGGGGAAATCAAGGGGTTTGTCGCAGTAACGGCCGATGATACCGCCGCCGTAACCGAAAACACCTACGATACCGCCGTGTTTCCAGTGGGTTGTACCGTCTTTGTAAGAGAGTTCGAGGATACCGAGAAGATCGTCACACACGTCAACGGGAATCTGATAGTCGAGTCCTTTGACGTTTTTTGCCCTTGCAGCCGCTTCCTGCTTGATGTCGGACACAAAACTTGGCCATGGACCTGATTCAAGCTGGTCTAACAAAGGTGTTTGATGCTTTGCCATTACCTTACCTCCATTTGATAAAAATGTTCTCAACTCGACAATACGAAGGTCCTTCGTCTCACCCGTCCACCGGGCTGTCAAGTTACTCCACCAGACTATAACTAACTAAAATAATTATAAAATTTTAATCCGTTTTACAATTATTCGATATGCTTAGCTCTGATATTCAAGCTACATCATATAAAGGGATTGAGAATCATTGTCAATAAAAAAGGTCTCTTTTCACGTTTTTACGCCGTATTACGCGAGGTTTCACCCCTCCTGTTCCATCGGAAAAGAACAGGATCTTGGGGCGGCCGTATCGACACCTTGAAGATGTTGTGCCGTCTCAGAAATCCATGGCCCTCAAAGCCCGGAAGCATTCTTCCGCATGGGCCTTCAGGTTCTGCCTGACTATGGCCACCTCAGGTGAAAGAGGGTTGTAAGAGTCGATGATCATCTGCGAATAATCAAACAGGTCGGCTTCGTCCAGTTGCCCGGCCATGGCCTGAATCACGAGAACAAGCGTTTCCGCGTCCCCGCTTTTCCCTGCCTTGACGGCCAGGCTTTCAAAAAAACCCTGGATTGTGGCCTGAACGGCTGTGGATCTGGCCCACAGGATCTCACCCAACCCATCGGCGCGGTCGAGCCGGGTGCGGATGGCCAGTCCCGCGAGGAAAATCAGAGCCGCCTCGGCCAGTTCGCCGGGAGTTTCCGGGCAGGCCTGGAAAAGTGACGTGTACTGACGGACCGTGATCAGTCGAACCTCCGGCGTCCCGTTTGCCGTGCCAAACACGAAATCCCCGGCGGCATGATGCCAGGGCTGGATCTGTTCGCAGGTGAAAAGATTGTAGCTGTCCGTCAAAATCCTTGCGACACCGTGGTAAAGGCTGAAGACCTCGTCTTCTGAAAGGTAGCGGTTGCCAAGGTCTGTATCCCAAAGGACGGTGCGCTGGTTTCCTTCAGGATCGGTTGTCAGGTGAAATTCGTGGAATCCCTCGAACCACGGAACGCAGAAAGCCGAGTGAATCCGGCCGAAGAGCCTCTCTCCGGATTTTTTCCCAAAGACCGCAGGAACACCGTCGACCCGATCCTGCAACATGTTCAATGCCGCACATTCTCGGCTCACCGTATCATTTCCCTCAGGTGAAAAGGCCATGTTCAGGGCCAGAGACATGGAGCGCCCGTCGTGGAGACGGACGGTGACTTTCGAGGGGTGGTAGAAACGGCCGTGCTTGACCAGACAGACGCCGATATCCCGGATATCTTCGGATAACACCGGGGTTTTGAGCAGACAAGCGGCGGCGTTCCTGACCGTCTGAAAGTCATCGTCCCTGAAGAATCGCTCCGCCGCCAGGAAATAATCCCCCACCGACACATCACCCGTGTCACCGGGACCGGATGTCCTGTCCGTGGGCAGAGCCGCATTCCAAAGGGCTGATTCGGGTGCCACGGCACAGGTGGCATCACCCAGGAAAAACCCGATCACGGAGTTTACAGCCTTCATGGTCTCTCCCGGATCTCAGTCTCTGTAAGGCTTGATTTCTTCGAGAAGCTCAGGTGCGACCTCATAGCCCAGCGCCATCGCCTTGTCAAAGTGTTCAATCGCCTTTTTAAATTCCTTTTTTTCCAGGTAGGCGATGGCGATATTGTTGTGGGCGATAGGGAAATTCGGCTCAACCTCCAGGGCTTTCAGGCTTGCCTCGATGCTTTCGTCCACAAGGCCCTTCATCAGGTACGCATTAGCCAGGGTTGTATAGGCTTGTAAAAACAGGGAGTTGAAGACAATGGCCTTCTGGAGATTCTTGATGGCCTCGTCGATGTTACCCCGCTGAAGTTCGATAAACCCGATGTTGCCGTATCCGATGGAAAAGCCGGCGCGAGATTTGGTGGCGAGCTTGTTGAAGTAAAGGCAGCCGTCCACATCCTCTCGCTGAAGGCAGATCGCCCCGAGCTGGACGTAGGCCTCGGCCAGGGTGGGGCTGCAACCCACGGCCTCGTGCAGCTCTTTTTCCGCTTCCTCATATTTTTTCTGCCCCATCAGGGCGACGGCGAGATTGTAGTGGGTCGTTCCGCATTCCGGATTGGATGCAAGTGCCTGCCTCAACTGGGCAATGTATTCGTCGGCGTTTCTGGCTTGTACCATATATATACCTCTTTGTTACATGTTAAGTTGTTCAAAAAGTTGTCTCTATCATTCTTCCGCGTCCTTTTACAATCCATAAAATGCCACAATCCGATTCCGGATTTTTATCCGGCTGAAAATACATGAATTATAAGAATATCTTCGGGGAAAATATATTTCATTGACAACAGAGCCGCACTTTTTTATTTTTGCAAGTTACTCGACAAGACCACACCATGAACAGGAGGAGATATGAGAGCCGGCTGCTATACCGCCATTACAACGCCATTTCTCGATGGCGAAGTGGACCACCAGGGCCTCGAACGGCTGACGGAATTCCAGATCAGCAACGGAATCACTGGCATCCTTGCCGTGGGAACCACGGGTGAGAGTCCCACTCTGAACTGGGAAGAGCACAACAAGGTCATTGAATCCGTGGCCGGCAAAGCCCGGGGAAAATGTCTGTGCATCGCCGGAACAGGGAGCAACAACACCGGGGAAGCCCTGGCCGCCACACGTCACGCCCGGGATGCCGGAGTTGACGCGGTTCTTCTCGTGGACCCCTACTACAACGGCCCCAGTTCCATTGAAATCAGAAAAGAGTATATCGCTCCCATTGCCGAATCGTTCCCCGACCTGACCATCATTCCCTATGTGATTCCAGGCCGGACCGGAACCCAGCTGCTTCCCGAGGATCTGGCCCTTCTTCATGACCGGTATCAAAACGTAAACTGTGTGAAGGAAGCCACCGGCAACCTGGACAACATGCGGCGGACCCGGGCTGTGTGCGGAGACAATTACCATATCTTTTCCGGTGATGACGCTCTGGTTCTCGACATGATGACCGATCCGGCCATCCGCGCCTGCGGCCTTATCTCCGTGGCTTCCAACATTGCCCCTGGTTTCACCACCGAGCTGGTCCAGCTTGTCCTGGACAACCGGACCGAAGAAGCGAAAATCCTGTTCAGAAAACTTGAACCCCTTTTCAGGTTGACCACCGTGACGACCCGAGAGAAAACGCCATACGGGGAGATCAGCTGCCGGGCACGGAATCCGCTGGGCGTTAAAACCGCCATGTGCCTTCTTGGAATGCCTTCAGGGGGATGCAGACAACCTCTTGGAAAAATGACGAAGCGTGGTGTGGGATTTGTCGTGGAGACGTTGAAACAGGTGCAGAATGATAGCCCGGAAGTTCTCAGACCTGTGGCCGATTTTTTCGGCGTCGATATCGATAAAAGACTGGCCGACACGGACCTGATTCAGAGCCTCAGCTACGAGGACATATAGAAAAACCGGACATGACCGCCGGCCGCCCCCTGATTTCAGGGGCGGCCGGAAATATGTATCATGATGGGGATTCAGACGTTCCGCCGTCGCGTCCCGCCTTGCGTTTTTCCACTTCCGTGTCATTCAGCCTGTAGACCTTTTCACCCTTGTTGAAAAACACATCCTTGAGCCAGCTGAAACCGAACTCGAGAAGCGCCACCTCATCCTTTTTAATGTTTTCGATGACCTCATCGTCGATCTGATACATTTTCAGGAAAGCGCTCCCGAAGATGAACTCCTTGAACTTGTCGATATTGTAACAGGCCATGAAAAACATCTGTTTGGCCTTTTCCGTGAACATCACACTGGGAGGAAAGGACCGCTTGAGCACCAGAAGATCGGTCCAGCCTTCGTTGATCTCGTCATGAATGTCCACGCCCTGATCCTTGCGCCATTCCCTGACCGTCCATTCCTTGCTCTCCTCGAACCCTTTGCAGTGGGGTTCATGAACGAAAAAATAGAAGGCGTCCTCGTCCGTGCCTTCTTTGTGGCTCAGGGACCCGACGCCGAGAGGGTAATACCGGCAGGTGGTGGGCCGGCTGTCGTAGACCAGACAGCCTTCGTCCGTCACAAACGGACAGGATTTGATCTCGTCGTCCAGGAGTTTCAGTGTCACCACGGGCAGATCTGTTTTCTCAAGGAGCCGTGGTTCCGTGTAAACCGCGAGAAACTCTTCGGAACTCAACCCCAGCTTGTTTTTCAGAAGCACGATGTCGTAAGGAGTCAGCATGATATCGATGCCACGGCAGCACCGGGTGAAGCAGCTTATTTTTTTATGGCATTCAAACTTGAATGTGTTGTCGAGCCCGAACTTCACGGGAGTGATCTGGGCCTTATCTTGGGTGCCGGAAGATGTCATTTGAACCATATCCTTTTGTTTTAATTATTATATTCTCTTTTCCGCCAGGGCGGTCAGGTGTCGTAGGGTAAACATATTTCGTCCATTATTCAATAAATATTTTTGGGTGTTGATTTTACCACCGAATCCTCATATACAAATGGTGCAATGAACAAACAGAAAGCCGGAAACACCCTTTCAGCCATAACACGACGTGAACGAGGTCCTGTTTTGAAAATCAAAAAAGCCGTTTTCCCCGTGGCGGGTCTTGGGACCCGTTTTCTTCCCGCAACAAAGGCGCTCCCCAAGGAGATGCTTCCTGTGGTGGACAAACCCCTGATCCAGTACGCCGTCGAAGAGGCCCTGAATGCCGGAATCGAACAGATCATCTTCGTGACAGGCCGAGGAAAAACAGCCCTTGAAGATCATTTCGACAAATCTTACGAGCTCGAGGACATTCTCCGCTCGAAAAACAAAGATGAGGATCTGAAGGCGGTATTGAGCCTGGTTCCCGAGACAGGCACCATCGTCTATACCCGCCAGAACGAACCGTTAGGCCTTGGGCACGCGATCTGGTGCGCCAGGGATGTGGTGGGTGACGAACCTTTCGCCGTTCTCCTGGCCGATGACCTCGTCAAATCCAAGACGCCCGTACTGAGCCAGATGATCCAGAGGTTCTGCCGGCTCAGGGCGTCCATGGTGGCGGTCATGGAAGTGCCTTCCGAGGACACGGACAAATACGGCATCATCCGCGGAAAAGATATCGAAGACAACGTGATCCAGATCGACGGCCTGGTGGAAAAACCAAAGCCTTCGGAAGCCCCGTCGAATCTGGCCATCATCGGAAGGTACATCCTGACCCCTGAGATTTTTTCCATTCTGGGTGAAAAGAAAAAAGGGGCGGGCAACGAGATACAGATTACCGATGCCATGGAGATCCTGTTGAAAAAACAGCCCATTTTCGGATACCGGTTTGAAGGACGGCGTTTTGACTGCGGAAACAAAGCCGGTTTTCAGATGGCCAATGTGGCCTTCGCCCTGGATCGCCCCGACATCAGGGACAGGCTTCTTCCCTTTCTCCGAGAGTCTATCGCGTAATTTGGTAATAGACCGGACGCGGAATGTGATCCGCGTCCGGTCTATTTCATCATGACATGATCGATGCCTAATTTCTTGATCTTCTGGTTCAAACCGCTTTTTCCTATCTTCAGCAGCTTGGCCGCATGGGCCTGGACCCCTTTCGATCGCTTCAGGGCCTGAACGATGATACGTTTTTCATAATTTTCCAGGGCGTCGTAAAGTCCCAGAGACGTGTCGATTTCAGTGTGACCGGGCATGGTTTCACAGGGTTCGAAAATGTCCTGAGGCAGATCCGAAATGGTCACCAGGTCCCCGGGGCAGAGAATCATGGCCCGCTCCACCGTGTTTTCAAGCTGCCGGACATTGCCGGGCCAGGGCGCCTTGAGCAGCATTTTCTCGCATTCCGGATCAAACCCCCTGAGACGACCCGTCATGGAGTGCCGTTCCATGGCCTGTTCGAGAAAGTGCCTGGCCAGTAACGGGATATCCTCCAGTCTTTCCCGCAACGGCGGAAGATGGACCGTCACCACATTCAGACGGTAATACAGATCATCCCGAAACCGCCCGGCCCTGACTTCTTCTTTCAGATTCTTGTTGGTGGCCGTGATCAGACGAAAGTCCACTTTCAACGGCCTTGCCGAACCCACCCTCTCGATGGTCTTTTCCTGGATCACACGGAGCAGTTTCACTTGAAGAGCCGGGCTGAGCTCTCCGATTTCGTCCAGAAATATCGTTCCTTTGCTGGCAAGTTCGAACCGTCCCTTTCGCATGGATCCGGCTCCGGTAAAAGCTCCTTTTTCATGGCCGAACAACTCGCTTTCCAGCAGAGACTCCGGCAGAGCCGTGCAATTCACCGTGATAAACGACTCATTTTGCCGCTGGCTGTTGTAATGGATGGAGCGGGCCACCAGTTCTTTTCCCGTTCCGCTTTCGCCCTCGATGAGAACCGTGGCTGCCGTCGAGGCAACCTTGTCCACAAGGGCCATGACCTCTCCCATGGCCCTGCTTTTTCCGATGATATTGCAGAAACTGTAGTTGGAACGGATGGTTTTTTTCAGCCTAATGTTTTCCTGAACCACGTGGGAAAGGTTGAGCGCTTTGGAAATGAACACAAGAAGACTGTTGTTTTCAAAAGGTTTCTGGATGTAGGAAAACGCCCCTTTCTGCATGGCTTCCACGGCTCGTTCAATGGATCCGTGGGCCGTCATGATGATCACCGGGATATTCGGCCACTGGCCCCTGACGATTTCCAAAAGCTGAAGCCCGTTTTTCCCGGGCATTTTCATGTCGGTGATGATCAGATCGATATCAGAATTCTGCAATATACGGATAGCTTCCTGGGCGCATCTGGCCGTGGCGATTCCGTAGCCCTCCTCTTCCAGAACACTCCTCAGAAGTATCAGGTAATCTTCTTCATCATCCACTACAAGTATCGTATCCATGAAAGCCCCCATCCGCATCCTGTCCGAACACATCCGTGTTCCGCCAAGATCACATTTTTTTGTTTACCCCATCTCCGATTCTGTTATTATGTCATAACACGCAACTGCAGGTTGTCCAACGTTTGTTTCAGGTATATCCCGTGGCTATATCTGCCTTGCCCTTATATAATAAGGAAGGTTTCCGATCAAGGTTCCGTCTTTCAGAGCACAGCCCCTAAAACGTTATCCAACGCTTTAAAAAAGTGTCACTAACCATCGATATTAATGGGATTTTTCTTTAATCGTATTTTTTATGACACAAGATGTTGTATGATGGGCGTTCACTACTGCTAAATAAGCTAATTGACTAAAATACCAATATAAATTTCTTGACTTAATACTAATAACATATAATTATCTCTAACAAGTGCTCAAACATGCCATTTACCGATAACATTTTTATTTCCGCTGTAATTCACACTGATAAGGCAGGACATGCAGGATATGGACTCATGGCAAAGAACTCTTTGAAACTGATTCGCGAATCTATGTTGATGAGTAAAGCGGAGCTTGCCAAGAAAGCAAATGTATCTCCCATTACCATTGATCGTATTGAAAAAGGCCTGCCGTGTCGCATGGAGACCAAGAGAAAAATCATTTTGGCCTTGAACTTTAAACTTTCTGACAAAGACAAGATTTTTGGCGAATAAGGGCAAACTATGGGATTTGGAAACAAAAAAAATCTGGTTGGACTTGATATTGGTTCCAGCGCAATTAAAGTCGCGGAGATTGCCGACTCGAAGAACGGGCCCGTCCTGAAAAAATTCGGTATTGTTGACATGCCCCACGGAGCCATCGAAGAGGGTGTCATCAAGGATCCGGAAGAGGTCGCCGATGCGATCCGCCAGCTGTTCCGGACGTTCAATATCAAGCAGGACAACGTGGCCATTTCCATCGGCGGGTATTCTGTCGTCGTGAAGAAGATCAACGTTCAGACCATGACAGAAGAGGCTCTCCAGTCAACCATCCATTTCGAAGCGGAACAGTACATCCCCTTTGACATCAGTGACGTGAACCTTGACTTCCAGATCCTGGGAGACAGCGAGCACAATCCCAACCAGATGAGCGTCCTCCTGGTCGCCGCCAAAAAAGAAATGATCTCGGACTACGTCAACGTTCTTGAAATGGCCGGGCTGAATCCCTGCATCGTCGATGTGGACGCTTTTGCCCTCCAGAATATCTACGAAGCCTGCTACCTCGATCCCGACGACCCAGGCGAAGAATACGTGGCGCTGATCGATGTGGGAGCCGGAAAAACGACCCTGAACATCCTCAAGGGGAAAACATCCCTGTTCATGCGCGACGTTTCCCTGGGCTGCAACCAGATCAACCGGAAAATCGCATCCCTGGCCGACTGTTCCATGGAAGAGGCCGAAGACATCAAGCTCGACGAAGACCGGTCGAGGATATCGACGGAAGATCTCAGGGAAATCATATCCTCGGTCACCAGTGACTGGTGCACGGAAATTAGCCGGGCACTTGACTTCTTTTACTCAACGTATCCCGAAGGACGTATCAATAGAATCATTTTGAGCGGCGGTGGCGGCAATATCGTCGATTTCAGAAAACTGCTTGCCTTGAGAACCTCCACGGAAGTCGAGGTGATAGATCCTTTTAAGAAAGTCTACGTAAACAACGACCGCTTTGACAAGGACTACATGGACCAAATGGCTCCTCAAAGCGCCATTTGCATGGGATTAGCAATCAGGAAAGTGGATGACAAATGATACGAATAAACTTACTGCCGTTCCGCGCAGCCAGAACGAAAGAAAACGTCAGACGCCAGATTTCGATTTTCCTGGGAATGATCGGTATTTTGCTGCTTGTCCTGTTTTCGGTCTACCTTCACCTCGCCAGCAAGGAGGAAGAGGAAAAACTGAAGCTTGAAAACGTCAAGCAGGAGCTGGTCAAATACACGCAGCAGGCCAAAGAGGTTGACGAGATCAACAAGGAAAACGACATGCTGCAGAAGAAAATCGACATCATCAACGAACTTGAGAAAGTCCGCAAAGAACCGGTCTCACTCCTGGCCCTGCTGACAGACACCATTGTCGAGGAGCGGATGTGGCTGACCAGTTTTGAGATCAAAGACAACAAAATTGGAATTGACGGCATGGCCCTCGACGAAATCACGGTGGCGGATTTCAACAAGAGGCTTCAAAACTCACCGCTCTTCTCTGACGCGAACCTTAAAATTGTGAAACAGACCGAAACAGATAACGTAAAACTGAAATCGTTTGAACTCACTGGAACCATAACAAAAAAAGCAACAAACCCAACCGATTCCAGTAAGGCGGTGAAATGATGAAAAACATCACATTGTCGACCCAATCCCTGGAACCTCTTTTCAAGAAAATTGAAAGCCTTGACAAGGTCCACAGGCTGTTGATCTGTATAGGCACCATCGTTCTTTTCCTCGGCCTGTTCTGGCTTCTCGTGTCCCCGATTCTGGAACAGACCAAGCAGTATCAGGCCGAATACGAAACCACGAACACCAAGCTCAACGTGGCCAAACAGAAGGCGATGCAGCTAGAATCGCTCAAAAACGAGCGGAAAATGAAAGAGATGGAGTTCAGGAAAGTGATGAAGGCCCTTCCTGAAACCAAAGAAATTCCAGCTCTGCTCACCAGCATTTCCCAGGCGGGCCAAGGAACGGGCATCGAATTCACAAAATTCGAGCCAAAAGATGAGAAAAGCCAAGGGTTTTACGGCGAAATCCCCGTAAATATGGAAATCGTGGGGAACTTTCATAACACCGTCATGTTTTTTGATAAAGTGACCAGCCTGAATCGTATCGTGAACATCCGAAACATTAAAATCGATGTGGCGCAATCCAAGGACAACAGTGAAACTGCCGGAACAAAAATCAAAACAGCCTGTGAAGCGGTGACCTACAAATTTGTCGAACCTGGCCAAGAACAGGCGGCGAATGCAAATACCAAAAAAGGAAAAGCCAAACCCAAAGCCGGGGCTGGCAAACAAAATACACCAATAACACCATAAAAGAATTAAAGTGCCCATATGCTAAAAAAATCAATAGCAGTAAGCAGTCTGCCCATTCTCTTGATTCTTATGGTCTGTTTCTCGGGTTGCGGGAAGCAGGATGAATCAGCTCAGGAACCTGAGGTGAAGTCTTACAAGATCGTGAAACCCGCGTCTCCTCCGGAAGGTTCGGCTCCCCCGGCGGATGGCAAGGCTCCCGGCGGGGCATTCGACACCCTGGCAAAATACGGCAGCGGCCCCCAGATGACGGATGCTTCCGGCAAGACCGCACCCGGAGCATCAGCCGCATCAGGCGCCCTTCCCCTTGGTCCGGCACCATTGACGCCGATGCTCGCCCTCGGGTCGGATATCAAGACGGAATCCGATACCGCCACCTACAGCCCGGCCGGACGCGTGGATCCTTTTGTACCCCTTTTCCAGGCCAAATCCAAAGGGTCGGCCGGAGGAATGCGCCAGCAGACCATTCGAGACGCAAGAAAAGGCAAGCTGACTCCCCTTGAAAATCTCGACATCAGCCAGATGAAACTGACGGCCATCATCATCAGTCCCCAGCAGAAAATGGCCATGGTTCAGGAATCCACCGGCAAAGGGCATGTCATTAAAAAAGGGTCGTTCATCGGAATAAACTCAGGTCGAGTTGTCGATATAAGGCAAAACGAAGTCATTATTGAAGAAGAAGTGGAAGACTTACTCGGTAAAATCATTGTGCGGAAAAGGGAACTGAAGCTTCAAAAACCTCTTGGAGAAATGTGATATGCTTTACACTATTTCGAAATGTCTTAACATCAGGTCAAAGGCATTGCTGATTGTTCTTACAGTCATGCTGATTGGAGCGGGTTGCGCTTCGACAAAACCAGGCAGCGTTGTTGCTTCCGGCTCCGCTGACACCCGTGTAGATAGAACCATTACGGGCATATCCACCTCCGATGAACCGGGGGCTGTCAAAATCAAGATCAGTGGAAACAGCCCCTTGCGCTACACATCGGTCAAACAGGATTCACCACTTGGAATCGTCCTCTACTTTCCCGAAACGAAACTCAAAGATGTCCAGAGTGATTATCCCGTCCAGAGCGATTTTCTGAGCTCCGTCAAGACAGCCCAGCAGGATCATGCGTCGGGTTCCGACTCCAGGGTCAAAATTCTTCTGGCCAAAGATGTCGACTACGACGTTGTCCGTGAAGGAAACGACTTGTTCATCACCCTGGGGCAGACAGAAGACCTGGTTGCTTCCGATTCCCCTGCGGTGACTGAAACAGACGCCGACCCCGCAAAAGATGCAACCCTTGCCACTGCCAATTCCGTGGATCCGGACGAAAGTCTCGCCAAGGTTGAAACCGTCAAATCTTCCGAATCTGTCGACGAGGTGAAGCCTGTTCCCGTTACTTCAGGAGAAGATGCGCCCGATGTGGCGGAACCTGTGGATGATGCGGTAAACACGGTGATCGCGGAAAATGAGACAAATCCGGCAGAAACTCCGGAAGTGGCGGATGCAGCTCCGGCACCTGTGGCAGACTCAAATCCTGTCGCCACTGTCACCGATCCTGAGTCAGAAAAAACCGAAGCCGACTCAGTTCCGGCGCCTGCTGTGGAACCAGAACCAGTCGCTGTTGTCTCTGCCCCTGAACCTGTCAAGGACACCTCAGTCACAACGCCCGAACCTGTTGTTGCCGCCACGTCCGAACCCGGGAAAAACGCCACAAAACTGATCACCGTCAGTAAAATGGTCAAAGATGACCGTGTGGTGGTGGACATCAAGGCTGACGGGAAGATCGACGACTACAAAATTTTCACCATCCCAGCAGACAAGAAGAATGCGGCGCGTATCGTCTGTGACATCTTCAAACTCAACGGAATCAGAACCAAGGGCGAAGAAAAAATCGCCGTCAACTCAAAGGGAGTGACTCAGGTCCGTTACTGCAGTTTCCCGGAAAAAACACGGGTGGTCGTGGACACCAACGATGACAACCTTAAAGCTTACAACGCAAACGCCTATGCCCAGGGCCTCGAAATTCAGATCGGCTCCCGGCTTGTGGCCGATGCGTCAACCTCGGCGGAAGAATCCCATGAAACACCGGTTCCTGTAGAAGTGTACGCTGATAATGGTGCAGATACTCAGGAAACTGTAGCTGTCAAAGAAACCATGGTTGAAAAAGAAACGGTAAAAGACGGAAAAAACTGGGTCAAACGGGTGGATTTCACGTCCGAGAAAAACGGAAAATCATCGTTTATCATTGAGACAGCCCAGGCCGTGAAGTACACCACGAACAAGAAAAACAGCAAAACCCTTCATGTCAGGCTGTACGATACCCAGCTTCCCAAAAGCAGAAAATACCCCTTCATCACGACGCGCTTCGACAGTGCGGTTAACCGGATCATTCCTGTCCAGACAAGAAGAATGAAGGACAACGCCCTGTTCATCATCGAACTTCGCCAGGCCGTTCCGTTCAACGTGGACCAGCAGGGTGACGTCATCCGGATCAATTTCGACAGATCCACCGTAGCTCCCAAGCCTGAAGGCAAAGCAGGACTCGCCCCCTGGAAACAGGTTCTGAGTCAGACCTCTGAAATCCGGGACATCGAAATCGAAGCCTCAGGAGCTGATTCAGGTTCACCTGTTTCTTCTGGAAAAGCCGTTGAGCTCCGGGCCGGCTCCACATCCGAACCTGTCAGAGATCTTGACAGCGGAGAAATCAAAGCCTATGGTGCCGGATCGAGATCTTCCATGGACTCCAAGAGTTCCAGCTCTCTCTACAGAGCCGAACCCCTTGACACACGCACCGCCGATCCCGGATTCTCCAGCTGGGCTCCGAAAAAAAGGTACACCGGTGAAAAAATTTCCGTGGATTTCTTTGAAACCGATATCAAAAACGTATTCCGCATCATCCGCGCCGTCAGCGGCCAGAATTTCGCCATTGACAAGGACGTCACCGGCAAAGTGACCATGACCCTTGACAAGCCGGTACCCTGGGATCAGGTTCTCGACCTTGTCCTGAAGATGAACATGCTGGGCATGACCACCGAAGGCGGTATCAACCGGATCGCCACCCTCGACACCCTGAAACAGGAAGAGGAAAAACGTCTGGAGTACATCGCCGCCGAAGAAAAAACCAAGCTGAAGAAAAAGGAACTCGAACCCCTTTCAACCGAGTACATCCTGATCAACTATTCCAATGCGGAAAAGGAAATTATTCCCCACATTGAAAAACTGCTCACCAAAGACAGGGGCAAGGTCAGCGTGGATGTCCGGACCAACCAGATCATTCTCACGGACACCAAAGTCGTGATCGACCAGGCCAGATCCCTGATCCGGAAACTGGACAAGATCACCCCCCAAGTCGTCATCGAAGCGCGGATTGTCGAAGCCACCACCACCTTTTCAAGAAATTTGGGAACCGAGTGGGGTATCAACTCCAATCCGAACTACGACATCTACAACGACACCCTGGGCGGAACCTATGGGTATGCCGTGGCCATGAACAATAGTGTCGCGGCCGACTCCAGCATCGGGATCAACTTCACGAAGCTGACCAACGCCCAGTTCCTCCTGAACGCCAAGCTCATGGCCATGGAATCCAAGGGTGAGGGCAAGATCATCAGCGCCCCCAAAGTCCTGACCATGGACAACAAGGAAGCCACCATCATCCAGGGTGTGGAAGTTCCCTTCTCCACGGTGAGCAGTGAAGGCACCCAGACCACCTTCAAGAAAATCGAGCTGAAACTGACGGTGACACCCCATGTGACGGCTGACAACAAGATTTCCCTCAAGGTGCTTATCGACAAAAACGACATCGGAACGGTCACGGACATCGGTCCCACCATCACGACGAAGAAAGTGGAAAGTGAACTTCTGATCAGTGATGGCGACACCATCGTGATCGGCGGTATCATCAAATCCAACAAGGCGATCACTGAAAAAGGGTTTCCCCTTCTCCAGCACATCCCCGTTCTTGGCTGGCTGTTCAAATCAAGGATACAGTCGGAAGACAAGCAGGAACTCCTGGTCTTCCTTTCACCGAGAATTGTCAGCTACGAAGAAACAGAACGGTAGTCAGCGTAACGGATAAAAAAGAATCATTTCGAAGGAGTATATGGTTATGAAAAAAATCATCAAAGGCATTTCACTGGCACTGATGCTGATGTGCGTGACGCTGATTTCAGGCTGTGGCGATGACGAGGGTCTGCCCTACTGGGTGGACGTGACCAACGCGGATATCGACTTCAACGATCCGGATGAAACAGGTTACAGTTTGATTTCTGTTACCATTTTCGACAGCCGTGGCAACCCCATGGAAGACGGAACCATGGTCTTCACCCTGTCGGGCGGCGCCGGCGGCACCCTTGTGGATGAAGACAACAAGCCGTTTACGGCCATCAGTGTGGACATCGATGACGGTGTGGCGGAAATCCTGTTCAGGGCCGACCCCGCGGTTGCCGAAACGGTTTATGTCACCGCTTACTGCCCCGGTTATCCGAACAACAAAGCACAAACCGTTAAAATTGTGGTTACAATCTAACCACCCGGTTCGATTGACCTGTTTAACAGAACAAAAAACACCGCTGTAAAAAAGCGGTGTTTTTTTATGAATCAACGAAAACCCTGTAAAAAAGAGTACCACAACATGATCCAGATCCCCTGCGAATCCCTGCTGGCTTTCTTCGCTGCGTCCCTTCTTCTGGCCCTGTCCCCTGGACCTGACAACCTGTTCGTGTTGGCCCAGTCGGCGGTTCATGGACGATCTGCGGGAATCCTGGTCACCTTGGGGCTCTGCACCGGGCTGATCGTTCACACCACGCTGGTGGCCCTGGGCGTTGCAGCAATTTTCAAGGCTTCGGCCCTGGCATTCACCGTGCTCAAACTGTCCGGTGCCGCCTACCTCCTGTATCTCGCCTATCAGGCCTTCAGGGCTTCTTCCACTGACGTGAAAAAGGACGAGGGGCCTGCTTTGAACCGGTTCAGGCTGTATCGCCGGGGCATCATCATGAACATCACCAATCCCAAGGTCAGCATCTTCTTTCTGGCCTTTCTTCCCCAGTTCGCCGATCCTTCGAGAGGCTCCCTGGCCGTCCAGATGATCCTTCTTGGCAATGTATTCATCCTGGCTACCATCCTTGTTTTCGGGTCCATCGCCCTCATGGCCGGAGCCGTCGGTGAATGGCTTTCCAGTTCGCCCAAAGCCCAGGCGATTCTCAACCGCGCGGCCGGGACGGTTTTTCTGGCCCTTGCCGTCAAACTGATCCTGACGGAGCGATAAACCTGTTTTTAAGTTCTTGACACAAGGGCCCGTTGCAAGTAATAACACTGAACATTTGGAACGCCATTTGCTCCATTATCCCGTAAATATTAAAAAAGAAGATGACATGACTCTGACCAAAGCCGATATCGTGGACATTATCACGGAGAGACTGGGTTACTCCCGGATCAAATCATCCGAGGTCGTTGAAACCGTCCTTGAAATCATCAAGCAATCCCTTCAGGAGGGAGACGATGTCCTGATCTCTGGTTTCGGAAAACTCTGTGTCAAAAGCAAAGGGGCTCGTAAGGGGCGAAATCCCGCTACCGGCCAAGACCTGATCCTCGATAAACGACGGGTTGTCACCTTCAAAGGCTCCACCATTCTGAGAAACAAAGTCAACGGAAACGATGCCTGAACCGGGCAATTTCCGCTGAAATTTGGCCGTCGAGATCCAGAGGACATCCCAACAATCCTGCCGTCAGATCAGACTGGCTGTCCTGACTGGATAACCCAATGCCCGGAAATGGGGCGGACTATCGTAAAGATGCGGATACGGATGGCCATCCTGGGCAGGGCTGGCAAACTTGTCTGACATCGGCACATGATCTCTCCCTCAGCCGTCATTGTCCTGTCATATGTTTTACATCGACGGTCATACCTCTGTAACATCCTCCTGATAATCAGACGTTCAGTAAAAACATATCCGCTTCGGCGGCCCATGTAAGAGGCTTGTCAGAATATCGTTCCGATGTGCATGGATCTGGCAACCACGATAGAAACCGTTTAGAAAGGATGTCTTATGGTTAAACATTTCGTTATGCTGGTCTTCCTGTCGTGTACCCTGGTGGTGGGATGTTCCGGTAAACAAAACCAAAGGAGCGTGACGATGAACTACGAACAATTGTCTTCAAAAATCCAAGGCCTTACGGTAAAAAACACCGAAGGCGGCGACGTGGTCCTTGAATCACTGTGGAAAGACAGGCAAGTGGTGCTGGCTTTTCTCCGGCATTTTGGGTGAATGTTCGCACGGCAGCAGGCTGCTGCCCTGAATGACATGAAAAAACAGCTGGAAGGAACAGGCGTGGAGGTTGTGGTGATTGGCAGTTCAACGCCGGCACAGGCCAAAACCTTTGCGGAAAATTCCGGTTTCACCGGGGAAATCTATGTGAACGAGGATCTCAGCGCCTACCGGGCCTTCGGTCTTGAGCGCGGTTTCTTCAAAACCCTGGGGCCAAGGTCCATTGGCCTTGGATTCAAGGCCATGGGTCAGGGCTTTCGCCAGGGTCGGCACGCCGGAGACCTCTGGCAGCAGGGCGGGCTTTTCGTCATGGGACCTGGCAACCGCGTGGCCTTTCAGCATGTGGACCGTTTCGCCGGAGACCATGTTGATACAGGCACAGTGGTGCAGTCCTGTTCGATGTAAATGTAAAAAGATAACCTGGAAACAAAAAAAGGGCTTACGGAAACCGTAAGCCCTGTTCCTTTTTGTGTTGGCTGGGAGACAGGGATTCGAACCCCGATAGGCGGAATCAGAATCCGCAGTCCTACCTTTAGACGATCTCCCAGCAAGCTCCGTCGGCCCTTGAAAGGCCTGACGTTTGTCTGACCGGTACTTACTATAAAAAATTTGGAGGTCAGTCAAGGGGAATTATGCCACAGGGCCTTAACATCCGCCATCTTTTTTTCAGACCGGGCTTTCATCGCGCTTCAGGTGAAATCATATCCCCTTTCACCATGAAGGGCCTGATCGAGCCCCAGAATCTCTCCTTCTTCATGGATACGAAAGCCCAGGGTTTTCTGAACCATCCAACAGATCAGAAGGGTCATGGTCACGGATAGAAGAACCGTGGCCCCCATGCCTTTGACCTGGATCCACAACTGGTCCCAGCACGTCCATGTCCGGCCGGCAGCTTCCGATGCCGACGCCATCCAGCTGTCCCTGATGAAAAAGGAAAGTACGAGGACCCCCATTCCGCTTCCCACGCCGTGAATGCCAAAACAATCCAGGGAGTCGTCGTAGTTGAAACGCATCTTCAGTTTAAGGGCGTAATAACAGATGATGGACGAAAGAGCTCCCAGTGTCAGGGCCCCCAGGGGTTGGACCACCGCTGCGGCCGGAGTGATGGCCACAAGGCCGGCAAGAATCCCCGAGGCAAAGCCCAGAGCTGTAGCCTTGCGAAAGGCCAACGCTTCGATGGTCAGCCAGGTCAGGGCCCCGCTTGCCGCGGAAATCTGGGTCATGGTGAGGGCCCGGGCCGTATCGAGCCCGCTCTGGAGTGTGGATCCGGCGTTGAATCCAAACCAGCCCACCCACAGAAGTCCGGCCCCCATAAGGGTCATCACCAGGTTGTTGGGCTGGACGATCATTTTAGGAAATCCTTTTCTGGGCCCCAGGAACAGAGCCACGGCCAGGGCGCTCACTCCGGCGGACACATGAATGACAAGCCCGCCGGCCAGGTCAATGACCCCCATCCTGAACAGCCATCCATCCGGGCTCCAGATCCAGTGGCACAAAGGGCAGTAGACCAAAAGGAACCAGAGGGCGATAAAAAGGAGATACCCCCGGAAGTACACCCGTTCGGCCAGGGCTCCACTGATCAGAGCCGGTGTGATGATGGCGAATTTTCCCTGAAACATGGCGATGATGTATTCGGGAATTCCATGGGTGATACGCTCGTCGATGCCTTTCAGAAAAAAGTAATCGGAATCCCAGCCGATCAGACCGCCAAACAGGCTGTGGCCAAAGGTCAGGGCGTAACCGAAGACCACCCAGAGAACTCCGATGACGGCCAGCGATACAAAACTGTGCATCATGGTTCCAAGCACGTTCTTCGTCCGTACGAGCCCCCCGTAGAACATGGCCAGTCCCGGGACCATGAGCAGAACAAGGGCTGTGGACATCAGCATCCAGGACGTACCGCCCGTGTCGATGACCTGGGTCTGATCGGCCATGGCGGCCATGGGAATCATGAGGGTTGCGGGGCATGACAGCAGCAGGCCGTTCCGGATTCGTTTGACAAACATGTTTTCCTCCATGGGTCGTGGGATTAATAGCGAACACATCTCGGACCCCACTTAGCAATTTCCGGACCACGGAGCAGCCAAACATTCAACTATTTGATTATATGATCAATATTGGTTTCAGCAATAAAAAAGCCGCCTGTTGTTCGCGACATATCTGTGACAACCCTGAATATTTCATTCATTTTTGTATGGCATTCGCCCTTAAAACCGGCAAATTTGTCATTTTACCACACGCTTCGAACAGGACGGGCCTGCTCTCAAAAAAAAAGCCCCGAGGCGGTGGCCTCCGGGCTCATCATCTTCTGACAAGGATACTTCCGAAAAAATTAAAGCGCCCCTTCCCCCCGTTCTCCCGTGCGGATACGGAGGGCCACATCCACAGGCGTGACAAAAATTTTCCCGTCTCCGATCTTGCCTGTATTGGCAGCTTTTCTGATGACCTCAATGGCCTGCTCCAGCATGTCCGAAGGCACCACCACCTCGACTTTGATTTTTGGGACAAAATCGACCACATACTCCGCGCCCCGGTAAATCTCCTTGTGCCCCTTCTGACGACCGTAACCCTTGACTTCCGATATGGTCATGCCTTTGATGCCGATTTCATTCAGGGCGTCTTTCACATCGTCGAGCTTGTATGGTTTAATGATCGCATCAATTTTCTTCATCGCCAAACTCCTTTTTCCCGTCTTGTCATGGTTAAGGCCGCACGGGAGGGCGAAGAGCCCTGTTCCCCATGATCAGATAAACTTGGCCAGCATACACCAATGCCCAAGCTTTCACAAGATCTTAAGATCGCCTGTTCCCATGAATCCATGGCTCTAATCCACAGACAGTACAGGTAATACATGCGCAGCCTCAATATCTTTACCCCAGGCCACAGGCTTTCCAATGGCCCTGAGAAGGTCCTGCCTGATCCCGGAAAGAAGAACCGGGTCGTTCACTTTCCCGCCGTAAAGATTCCGCACATAGAAGATATCCACCACCTGCTCCACGTGTGTGGCGATCTTGGCGTAAACGATATCGAACCCGGCCTTGTAAAGCTCGTGGGTCAGGGTGAAGAGAAGGCCCGGCGAATCGTAGGTGAACACCTCGATGATGGTGGAAAAACTGGAGCTTTTGTTGTCGATCTCCACACGATCCTCCTGGTCCGAGGCCCTGGGCTTGGCTTTGAAAACAGGGTTCCGCTTTTTGTTTTCAAGGGCCTCAGCCAGGTCGAGGCGGTCGTTCAGAACATTTTCCAGATCCTTGCGAACTTTTGCCCAGCGCTCGTCCTCCCGGCTAAGGTCGTAAAAAGGCTTGATGGTGAAAAGGTCAAGCGCCGTCTTTCGTCCCCAGGAAAAAATCTGGGCGTCCAGGATGTCGAAGTCGTTCAGGGTGAACACGCCGGCCAGCTTGGAGAAGAAGCCGGGTTTGTCCAGACCGCAGACAGCGGCCTGGCGGCTGCTGGACTGGTGGATCTTCCTGATTTTCAGGACAAAGTCCTGGTCTCCCCGGGATTCGTAGAGGGCGATGTGTTCGGTGATCTTCTTTTCCGGCATGGACAGAAGATACCGTGGCGGCATGCTGTCGATGAGTTCTGAAAGCGCCTCCTGCCCCATGGCCGGCCTGTACTCCCCGGACAGGATCTTTTCCTTCTTGTTCTGGATGGTTTTTTCCTTGCGGTTGGACACTTCCTCTCCTGATTCCAGAATTTCTAGCACCTTGAAATAAAGATCCCGCAGGAGCGTGGATGTCCAGCCGTTCCAGGCGTTGGGCCCGGTGGAGACCGAATCGGCCACGGTGAGAAGGTACAGCATCTTCAACCGGTCGGCGTCGATAATTGTCCTGGCGCAGGCCATGACCGTCTCCTCGTCGTCGATATCCCGCCGTTTGGCCACATTGATCAGGTACAGATGATGCTCGACGAGAAAGGCCACCGTCTCCACGGTCCGGGGATTCATTCCCCGTGATTCGAGAATTTTCCGGACGATTTTCGCTCCCGTGATGGAATGCTCGCCTCCGGGAACGCCTTTTCCGATGTCGTGGAAAAGGGCGGCCCAGTGCAGGGCCTTCTTGCTTTGAATTTCCCCGTAAATTTTACCGTAATACGGGGTTTCCTCCATGCTCTTTTCCGAGGCGAAGGAGACCACGGCCAGAAGCACATGGATGGAATGCTTGTCCACCGGATAGATGTGGTACTGGTTGTACTGAATCCTGTTGGAAATGGTGTTGAACTCGGGAATCAGCTTCAGGAGAAAACCGGTGCTCAGCATGTCGTTCAGCACGTTGAACTCGTCGGACACCGAGGCCATAATCCGTTCGAACGTCCGGGTGGTTTCCCTGGAATGACGGAACTGGGCGGCAAGCTCGCCGTATTCCTGTATTTTTCGCCGGGCTCCCACGGACAGGGGCATCTTGAGCCTGGCGCTTTCCGCGAAAATGTCCATGAGAATCGCGGGGTTTTTCCTGATTTTCTCGTCGGAAGTGAACCGCAAAGCCCCCCTGGATATGGTTAGCCCCGGAACCTGGGTTCTCCTGAACAGATCGGTGGCGAAAAAAAACGTCCGGGGCTGCCCCAGTTCCGTGAGGAAAATATGATGGTGCTGCTTGATGAAATCCATACGGGAGTGAAGCTCGCCCATGAACCGCTCCACAGGCTTCTGTCCGTCTTTTTTCCTGAATTTCAGGGACCGGGCCAGGGCGTCCTGGTGCTCGAAATAGAGCTGGTCCGTTTTCCGCCCGGTCAGAAAATGAAGCCTGTTCCGGACATCCCAGATAAAATCCAGAGACTCCATAAGTCCCGAATATTCGTTGTCTGTGAGATAGCCTTTGGTCACGAAATCCTCGGGCTGATGGATCATCGAACGGATCCGGCCCAGCCAGAGCATGGTATGGTAATCACGAAGCCCCCCCATGCCGTTTTTCAGATGGGGTTCGATCAAATCCGAGGAATCGCCGAAACTGGTGTGGCGTTCTTCACAACTGGTCTTGATCCAGTCCACGATCCTGTTTTTCATGGAGGGTATCAGGCGGTCGTTGATGGCGGCGGTCAGTTTCGAAAAAAGGGGCGACATGCCGCAGATGAAACGGGCGCTGAGCAGAGAGGTGAAAACCTCCATGTCCGCCGAAGCCATCTTCATGCATTCGTCGATGGACCGGGTGGCATGCCCCACATCGAGACCGGCGTCCCAGAGGGGATAGATGATCTCACGAACCAGGTCTTCGGCCTCGTCAGGTACTTTTTTGTCAAACAGAATCAGGATATCCACATCGGAATAGACACACTGCTCGTCCCGGCCGTAACCGCCCAGGGCCACCAGGGCGCAGGGATTCCTGTTCTGGTTCAACTGCGGACCCACGGAACTTTTGACAAAGGTCTCCAGAAAATAATCGTCCAGCAGGCGGGCGTTTTCCCGGATATAGGCCGTGGCGGTCATCCTGTGATAGGCGGCATTGAGTTGATCCCGGTTCTGTTTCAACTGCGTGGCTGATTTTTGCATGGTGCTTTTCCAGACCCAGCTTTGCTGGTTGTGCAAACGTTTCAATCCAAGGGGCCATATTGAAAGGGTAAAGCAAAATATCTGCCAGATCGGATAATCCGTGATTTATGGGCGAAACGTGCGAAAAATGGATCAAAAACCACCTGCGGGCCCACGGCCGGATTTCGGCCCCCCGTCACAATGTGACATATTTGTCGGTTTTTGACCAGCGATCTTTCCATTCTTGTCACGTCGTTTCAGATGATCCAACCCGCAGGGCAAACGCATGTAAGAATTTTACCGACATGTCATGTTGAACCGCAGCTCCCAACCTTGTCATTCCGGGCGGCCTCCGATAGGCCGGAGAGATTGAAATCTCTCAGGATTTGGCAAAACGAAACCATTCGAGATCCGAAGCCGACCCGGAATCCACGCCGGCATGGGCTAAGTACCTTATGCAAACTCTTTCTCGGGCATGGTTTCCTGCTAATCGGTATCGGTATCGCTGTCGGGTTCGATCGTCAGAACATTTCGATAGCGATACCGATAGCGATGGTTAAGATCCATGCCAATGTTACATGCGTTAGCCCTGATCCACCCCGGATAATCTGTTGTGCCCCATGGGGAACTGTGTTAGAATTTTTCCCGCGTCTGATATCGCATACCCCTGACTTCTTTACTTAAAATATGAATGAATCCAGATAGAAACACAGCCCGTTCAAACCTTGCCTCGATGATTTCCGTCCGGGCGTCCTGGGCGCCCCTCGTGCCGTAGAAAGGTTGGCAAACCGTGAAAACTGCTTTTCACAGAAAAAGAACCTTGAGGGAAACCATCCGTGAAATCATGGAACCGTTCCGCAACGCCCAGGATTCCACGCTCCTGAGCCTTGTGACCGACGTGATCATTCTCCTTTGCATCCTGGCGGCCTGCCTCCTGATCCCTGCGGAATACCTTTTCCCCCAGCACCGGCGGTTTTTTTTCAGGGTGGAGGTGGTCATCACCGCCATCTTTATCGTGGAGTACATTCTCCGCTGGTACTCGGCTCCGGACCGGCTGAGGTACCCCCTGACAGGCCTGGCCCTCATCGATCTCGTCGCCATTGTTCCCACGTTCATCGCCACGGCCGAAGGTCCCGTGTACTTCAGCATCATCCGGAGCATTCGGCTTGTCCGGCTCATGAAGATCATCCGCTACAGCTTTCTTCTCCAGCGCTGGTACTCCGAATGCGTCCTCTGGTTCATCACCATGAAAGAGAGAAACAGGGCCAATCATCTGGTCAAAATTTTCCTCTACGCCCTGGTCACCTGGATCATCGGCTCCAACCTGATCTACGTCACAGAAATCCACCTGGGAGACGCCCACGACGGCCCCTACGTCAATTACTGGCAGTCTTACTGGAACATCATCATCATCCTCTTTTCGGGAATCGAGGACAAAGCCCCCCTGTCCATTCCCGGAAGAGCCGAGGCGGCCATCCTCCTGATCGCCGGGATCTGTTTCGCCGGGCTGATCACCGGTGAAATCGTCAGCATCCTGGTCCGGCACATCCAGCGCAGCGGCAAGTTCAACCTGAAACCGCCGGGTAGCGTTCTCGATGACCACATCGTCATCATCGGGCAGAACAAACACCTGTTCAACGTGATCCGGCAGATCCACCACGCCCTGAAAGGCAGCCACCACATCCTGGTGGTCAGCCGGGCCGCCGAAGACCTCAAGGCCATGGAACACAGCATCCACCGCAAGGTCCTAGCCCTTCAGGGCGACGCCCTGGACACAAGGATTCTGGATGCGGCGAACATCCGGAACGCCTGCCGGGTGGTTCTTCTCTCCGCGTCTTTCCGCGCCGGCGACTCGGAGCAGGACGTGGACAACAGGACCCTGATGAAAACCATGGCGGTCCTGGGGAAAAAAGACGACATCCCCATCGTAGCCGAACTGCAAAGCGAAAAAAACCTTCACAGCGCGTCCACCCTGGAAGGTGTGGAGTTCGTGCTGAGCCGGAGGTTCGGTGAACGGCTGATCAGCCAGGCCGTCCTCAACCCCGGCGTCACGGAAGTTTACGACGCCCTGATGTCGTTCAACCACGACGGAAGCGAATTTTTCTCCATCCCCGTGCCGCCGGGCCTTGTGGGCAAAACCTTCATGAAGGCCCAGCTTTATTTTCTCGACTACGATGAGGAACCCATGGTACTGGTCGGGGTGGACCGCTCTCCCCCGGAACGCCCCCTGACGGCGTTCAAGCTCTGCCCCTATGCCTCGGACAGCGGCTTCAAGACAGCGGACCTGATCCTGCGCCAGGGCGACCGCCTGATTATCATCGCCGGCGATCAGCCCTCGTTCAGCGACCTGACGAAGCACCAGCTCTGGCGGGGCAAACTCTTTCTGAGGAACTGATGATGGAAACCACCGATACCGGGCTTCCCGTGGAAAACCATGTGGTGATCTGCAACTGCAACGAAAAGGTCCGGGCCATTGTGGAAGAGCTCCACATGGACGCCACGGGAAAACCCTACGACATCGTGCTGCTGATCCAGGACAAAACCCTCTGGGAATCCAATCCCGAATGGCATCCCAGGGAAACGGACCGTGCCCGGTTCATCATCGTCCACGGCAGCCCCTTTGACCGGGATGTCCTGAAAACAGCCCGCATTGAAAAGGCCCGGGCCGCCATCATCCTGGCCGATCCCAACCAGGGTCAGCTCGCCGACGCCCAATCCACCCTGATGGCCGTGGCCATTGAAAAACAGAACCCCCAGGTTCACACCATCCAGGAGCTGATCCTCACCACCAACCGGGACCACCTGAAAGCCATGAACGTGGACGAGGTGATCTGTCTTGGAGAAATTTCCGAAAAGCTGATTGCCAGGAGCTGCATTTCTCCTGGCGTGAAAAACATTTTCGAAAACCTTCTCACCACGGGCCGGGGCACACCCCAGATTTTCCTTCAGGAACTGGGGCCGGAACTGGCCGGTCTCAGTTTCCGGAAAATTGCCAGGGCCAGTATCGAGTCCAAGGCCCCGTTCGTCGTCATCGGTTACTTACTGCCATTTCCCGACGCCGCCCCGAAAAAGGAAGGAAACAACCAGATCGGCTCGGTGATGGTGATCAACCCGAAATACCAGGCCAAGGATCTGGCCCTTGCGGAAACCGATAAACTGATTCTCATCGGATATGAACAGCCCGTGTCCCTGGCGGAATACGTGGAATCATCCATGGCGTCTCCATTCAAAGGCCCTGGACGACAAACTTAAAATCACGGTGACCTGGCCATCGGAATGGTTCATCCGATGGAAGGGAAGCAACCAAGGCGCGGCTCTCACCCTCGCGTCTTATACCCATTAATAAAGGAGCGTGCATGATGTCCCACAGTCAAAAACTATCCAAAGGCCTTGTCCCCATCCTCGTTGCGGCTTTAATCAGCCTGGTCTCAGGCTCCATGAGTCCGGCCCGGGCCGGAGGAGCCATGGGAAAATGGCTTACCGGGGGATCGGCTCTCCCCGCCCTTCTCGTGACCCATCCGTCTCTGCCCATGCTTGACACGGAAGTGACGGCCACCGAAACCGAAACACCCTCCGTTGAAAAACAATGCCGCCTGAACATGGCCTCCGCCCACAAAGTCATGGGCTACACCACCCTCGGCCTTGCGGTGGGTGCCGCCGTGTCCAGCTCCAGCGAGGACCTCCACAAATCCCTGGGTTACGCGGCGGCCGGTCTCGCCACCCTGACCTGTGTCACCGGCTACTTGGAATACGCCGATTATTTCAACCTGGATGACGGATGGAACGCAACGAACATCCATATCGCCAGCGGTGTGGCAGCCACGGCCGGTTTCATCGTCACCGCCATCCTCGGAGCGGGTGACGACAGCCATGGGGGCATCGGCGCGGCATCCACCGTGCTCATGGCCGTTCCCATCGTCGCCCTGAAGTGGTGAGGGAAACCTCAAAGTCCTCCCGCATGGCCATAAAAAATTTTAAAAAATAGGTCTTCAGACCCGGGCATTCCCGTCCGATGAAATATAGTGAGTTTGGATTGACTTCCCGTTAACAGATCTCCATCGCGAAAAACCGGATGGACTTTCTGACAGGATGATGGATACCTTCGGGTTCAAATTCAGTTTGCCTTGCCTGATCCCATTTGGTAGGATAGGAGCAAATTGAATAACTTTCCTGTAACTTGGCGTCCAGATCCAGCATCCATTCTTTTTTTAATTAAACAATATATTCACCGAACCCTGTTTGTTCAGGATTTCGTCGGGAACGGGTTCCTGTTGTTTTTTAGCTCCTTTCGCTTTTCAAACCGTAAAAACGGCGGGGAAACATGGTTGACGAACCGTATGTACACACATTGGAAACAGGCGGCCCGGTGCCGACCGTATCGTGGCCGGACATTCTGAACCGCGTCTCAGCTGTGAGCCGGGCCCTTGCCGCTATCGGATCCGGTTCGGAAAAAGATTTCATGGCCCTGGGGCAATCGCTTATGGAAGGGGAGACCGCCGGACGGGACATGGAATCCAGGGCTCTGGGCATCGTTTCCCTGAGCCAGGGAGATCGTGAAAAAGCGGCTCTGGCGTCGATGAAGGACCTGGTGAGGCAAAGCCTGGACCGGTTCCTGTCCAGCAAGGACAAAACAGGCCAAAAGATCGCTTCGGTCCGTGTCGTCCTCGGCCACCTGGGCGAACTCCAGTCCAAAAACGGCGACATCGACCGCATGGCCAGGTACCTGAGAGCCGTGGCCCTCAACATCTTCATCGAAACATCCCGTTCCCGGGCCCTCAGCGACAATTTCTCCATCATCGCCGGAGAAATCAAGCAACTGTCCGAAAACATCCTGGACCTGTCCAAAACCATCAGCGCCACCCTGGGAGAAGCGAACACCCGTTTTAACGCGCTGTACACGGGAATCCTCCAGGGCCTCAACGACATGGACCAGGTGTCCTCGGACGCGGACAAAGCCGTGGAAAAAGCCATCGGCACCACGGACGGCTGGCTGAATCTCGCGGAAATCGCGGGAGCCGCCATCGCGGAAAACGGCCAGCGGCTTTACGGTCACGTGGGCCGTATTGTCATGGCCCTTCAGTTTCACGACGCCATGCGTCAGCGGCTGGAACACATGGAAGAAGGCCTTTCGGACATGGCCTCCCTGGGCGGCCCTGATCCGGACAGGGAAACCCTGGCCATGGCCCACGCCCTGGCTGCCCTCATGGGCGACCACATGGACCATATGATCCACGACGTCGACCACACCCACGCCGAGTGTTCCCAGGCTTTCGACGCCATCGGGGAGTGTCTTGAGTCCATCGCCGACGAGGTCATGCGCCTGACCGGCGGCTCGGTAAAGCGGTTCGAGCGGCCTGAGGAAAACGCCGGCCAGCTCCTTCTGTCCTCGATACACCGGCTGGCTGATTTAAGAAAACGCGGGCTTGCCATGGTCGAACGGCTTGACGATATCTACGCCATGTCGTTTAAGACCACCAGCACCCTGACCGATCTGACCACCCGGATTCACAACATCAGCATGGAAGCCCACATCAAAGGGCTCAACGCCATCATCGCCGCCAGCAACCTGGGCGACGAGGGAAGGACCCTGGCTGTCCTCGCCGGAGAAATGAAACGGCTTGCCGATCTGGCCGACGTTTTCGTGAAGGACGTGGAAGCGATCATCGGCAAGGTGGTTTCCGCTCTGGGAGACCAGCAGGCCCGAGATGAATCCGCCGACGACCTGGACAACCGGCTCGATGAGGCCCTGGTCACCATCGTCGGCATGGTGGACTCGATGAAATCCATGGCCGGTGATCTTCATGGAAGCCTGGAAACCATGGATTCCATCCACCGCACCGTCAAAAACCGTCTGGAGATCATTCCGGCCACAGGCCGGGCTCTTGGGGAACGGAGACGGGAACTCGACGGCGTCCTTGCGGCGCTTTCGCCCTACGCCGACAGCCGGGGCCGTGAAAGGCTGGCTGAACGGGGGATCATCGAAAGGTACACCATGGAAAAAGAGAGGATGATCCACCGATCCAGCCTTTCCGGGTCCGCGGACATAGAACACCCTGGCACAGGGACCACGGCCGAGGATCTTGGAGACAACATCGAACTGTTTTAGGAGAAACCCATGGGACTTCGCGTGAAAAAAAACAAAAACCAGCCGCCGGCCCTTGTGATCGACGGTACGGCGGACATCTCCCTGGCCGCGGAACTCAGGAACGAAATCATGAACCTCATGGCCGAGTCGGATACGCTCACTGTGGACATGGACGCTGTGGACCATCTGGATGTGTCCTGCGTTCAGCTTCTCTGCTCCGCGAACAGGAGTTTCGAGGAAAAAGGCAAACACCTCAGCGTGCGCCTTGGGAAAAGTGACAAGCTCTGCCGGAACGTTCTCGGTGGATCGGGCTACGATCCCCATAACGGCTGTCCGGAAAAAAAATGTGCAACCTGTCTGTGGAAAGGAAAAAACTGACAATGGCGAAAAAGATTCTGACGGTGGATGACTCGGCCAGTATGCGGCAGATGGTGACCTTTACCCTGAAAGGGGCCGGATACGAGGTGGTCGAGGCGGTGGACGGAAAAGACGCCCTTGCAAAGATCAAGGGAACCGACATCGGAATGATCATCACAGACCTCAACATGCCCAACATGGACGGCATCGAGCTGATCCGGCAGGTCCGCACCCTGCCCGGCCTGAAGTTCATTCCCATCGTTTTGCTGACCACCGAATCCCAGGACAACAAGAAAAAAGAAGGCAAGGAAGCGGGGGCCACAGGGTGGATCGTCAAACCCTTCAAACCCGAACAACTTGTGGCCGTGGTGAAGAAAGTGTTCGCCTGACGACGTGACCCGGGTGATGGCAAAGCCGCCCCGACAAGGAGTTTAGAATGGATGCCCATAAAGAAACGTTCAGAGAGGAAGCCTTCGAACTTTTGGCTGAACTGGAACAATCCCTCCTGGAGCTGGAGGAAAGACCGGACGACCAGGAACAGATAGGCCGGGTTTTCAGGGCCATGCACACCATCAAAGGCTCCGGAGCCATGTTCGGATTCGAGGATATCGCCGCGTTCACCCACAACGTGGAAAACGTGTTCGATCTTGTCCGGAGCGGCAGGATTCCCGTAACCCGGGAACTGGTGAACCTGACCCTGTCGGCCAGGGACCACATCCGGGAACTGCTCGACGCCTCGGTGTCCGGCGAGGCGGTGGACGAGGCCAACGCCCTCCAGATCATCGACAGCCTGAACCGTCTCATCCCCTTCGGCGCGTCGTCGGAAGCCGGACAAAAGGATGAACCGTCTCCCCAGGCGGCTCCCATGGCCACCTACCGCATCCGCTTCAGGCCCCATCGCGACTTGTTCGCCCAGGGCACCAACCCCCTCCTGCTCCTGAACGAACTCAGGGACCTGGGGGAATGCGCCGTCACGGTCCACACCGAAAACATCCCCGTTCTCGAAGACCTGGACCCCGAGGCCCTGTACCTTTTCTGGGACGCGGTCCTTACCACGGACAAGGGCCTGAACGCCATCCGGGATGTGTTCATCTTCGTGGAGGACGACTCTTCCATCACCATCGACACGCTGATGGAAGAAGATCCCTACGCCGTGGTCGAGCAGCCCCAGCCCAGGCTGGGAGAGCTTCTGGTGGAACGGGGGGATCTCAACTCCCAGGATCTGGTCAGGGCCCTTGGCAGCCAGAAGCGCATCGGGGAAATTTTGGTGGATGAGAAGGTCACGACCCGGACCGCCGTGACCGCAGCCCTGACCGAACAGGGACAGATCAAGAAACGTCTCGAAAAAAGGAACGAGAAGACCGAGACATCCAGTGTCCGTGTCCCTTCTGAAAAACTCGATCACCTGGTGGACCTGGTGGGCGAGCTGGTGACAGTCCAGGCCAGGCTCAGCCAGAAAGCCGCCATCCAGGGAGACCCGGATCTTGTCTCCATCGCCGAGGATGTGGAAAGCCTGACCAGCGGGCTCAGGGACAACGCCATGAGCATCCGCATGCTCCAGATCGGCACCACCTTCGCCAGCTTCAAACGCCTGGTCCGGGACATCGCCAACGAACTGGGAAAAACCATCGAACTGACCACCGCCGGCGGTGAAACGGAACTGGACAAGACCGTCATCGACCAGCTCAAGGACCCCCTGGTCCACATCATCCGGAACGCCGTGGACCACGGCATCGAAACACCGGCCGAACGGCTGGCCGCGGGAAAACCGGAAACGGGAACCATCCACCTGTCCGCCGAGCATTCCGGGGCCCATGTGCTGATCCGCATCGAGGACGACGGCAAGGGGCTCGATCCCGTGGTCATCCGCCGCAAAGCCGTTGAAAAAGGCATCATCACCGCCGACGCCGAACTCGATGACAACGAAGTCCGGAACCTCCTGTTTGCCCCGGGCTTTTCCACGGCGGAAAAAATCACCGACCTGTCGGGCCGGGGCGTGGGCATGGATGTGGTAAAAAGAAGTATCGAAAGCCTGAGGGGAAACATCGACCTCGCAAGCCGCACAGGACGGGGAACCACCATCACCCTGAAACTCCCCCTGACCCTGGCCATCATCGACGGCCTCCTGGTCCAGATCGGCGAAGGGTTCTTCGTTCTTCCCCTGTCTTCGGTGGAAGAATGCGTGGAGCTGACCCGGGAGCAGAGAAAATCGGGCAAAAACGGCAACATCCTCAACATCAGGGGAGACATCGTGCCCTATGTGAGGCTCCGGGACGAGTACGACATCCGGGACAACACCCCGGATCTGGAACATGTGGTGATCATGGAAACCTCCGGCAGACGGGTGGGTTTCGTGGTGGACCGGGTCATCGGCGGCCATCAGACCGTCATCAAAAACCTGGGCGGGACCTTCAGAAACGCCCATGACATTTCCGGAGCCACCATCCTGGGAGACGGCACGGTGGCCTTGATCATCGACGTGAACAAAATCGTGGACCTGAGATAGATCGGGCTTTCGCCCGACCTGCAACACCAGGTTGACCAAAACCCAATAGCCACACGGAGCGAACGCATGGAAAGCATCAACACCGAAAACACCGGTCAGTTTCTTACCTTTGTCCTCGACGAGGAAATCTATGCCCTGGACATCCGTCAGGTCCGTGAAGTGCTCGACCTGACCACGATCACCAAGGTCCCCAGGATGCCCGAGTTTATGCGGGGTGTGATCAACCTCCGGGGAGGAGTGGTTCCCGTGGTGGATCTCCGGCTCAAATTCGGACTGAACGCCACGGAAAGAACCGTGGACACCTGCATCATCATCATCGAAATCAACCTGGACGGCGAAACCACCTTGATCGGGGCACTGGCCGATTCGGTCCAGGAAGTGATGGACCTGGACCAGGACCAGATCAAGGCGCCTCCGAAAATCGGCACGCGGCTAAGGACCGAATTCATCCGGGGCATGGGCAAGAAAAACGACCGGTTCATCATCATTCTGGATATCGACAAGGTGTTCACGGCCCAGGAGCTGAGTCAGGTCTCCGACAACATCGAGGACCAGAGCCAGAGGGCGTGATCCCATGAAGCCCGGGGTTCGAGGATTGTATGCCTGACGCCATCAAAAACCATTTTACTCGAATCGAGCTGTCCACCCGGGACTTCCGGCGGCTGGCCTCGTTCATTCACGAAAAGCTGGGTATCAAGGTCCCGGACTTCAAGCGGAGCATGGTGGAAAGCCGTCTGAGAAAAAGGCTCAGCGCCCTGGGGATGGCATCCTACACCGAGTACTGCGATCATTTGTTCAGCGGCCAGGGGATGGACTGGGAGATCTATGAATTCACGGACGTGATCACCACCAACAAGACGGATTTTTTCCGGGAGCCCCATCATTTCAGCTATCTCCTGGAAAAAGCCCTTCCGGATCTGGTCCGCCGCACTGGCGCCGGACGGACCCGGCAGCTCAGGGCCTGGAGCTGCGCCTGTTCCCGGGGTGACGAACCTTACACCCTGGCCATGGTGCTCAGTGAATTCGGTAAAAAGGCAGGCCCCTTCGATTTCAGCATCCTGGCCACGGACATCTCCACCCGGATGCTGGCCACGGCGGTCAAGGGCATTTACGAGGAATCGGTGATCGATCCCGTGCCCCTGGATTACAGGAAAAAGTACCTCTTGAAAAGCAGGGACCGGGACAAAAGCCTGATTCGAGTCAGGCCGGAACTCAGAAACAAGGTCTCTTTCCGACGCCTGAACCTCATGGATTCGGATTACAGACTGGGAGATTCCATGGACATCCTGTTCTGCCGGAACGTGATCATCTATTTCGACAAGCCCACCACCGAGAAACTGATCGACCGGCTGTGCCGGGTCCTGGCTCCGGGAGGTTACCTGTTCATGGGCCATTCCGAACTTCTGGACACCAGCCTGTACCCCCTTCGGCCCGTGGCCCCGACGATCTACCAGAAAGTTCTGGCGCGGTGAAGAAGAGTTTGAATTCTGGCACATGGCTTTGTCAGGAACGCCGAGTTGAACTCGGCAAACGGTGCCGGGTGCAACCCGGCGTTCCCGTGCAATGTATGTAGCCAAACTCTCCGTCCATGTCATTCCGGGCGGGATACGTCAGGGCGGGATGAATGAAAACACGTGGATCTTGGTGAAACGACAACGTTTGAAATCCGAAGCCGACCCGGAATCCATGCCCGCATGAGACATGGCGAATGACCGCTTATATTTAAAGGAAAAACACCTGACATGGGGAAAAAGATCAAGGTTCTTGTGGTGGATGATTCGGCCCTGGTCCGGCAGACCCTGTCGGAGGTGCTGTCTTCCGATCCTTCCATCGAGGTGATGGATACGGCGTCCGACCCTTACATGGCGGCGAGAAAATTGAGGGACGAGGTTCCGGATGTCATCACCCTGGACGTGGAAATGCCCCGGATGGACGGCATCACCTTTTTAAAGAAGCTGATGAGCCAGCATCCCGTGCCGGTGGTGATCTGTTCGAGCCTCGCCGCCGAACAGTCTGAAACGGCCCTGAAGGCCCTGGAATACGGAGCGGTGGATATTATCCAGAAACCCACCCTGGGAACACGCCAGTTCCTCGAGGAATCGAGAATCCGTATCTGCGACAGCGTGAAAGCTGCGGCTGCGGTCAGCCTGAAGAAACTTCCCGGCACCCGTACCCAGATCCAGGCGGTTTCCCCCAAACTGTCCGCCGACGTGATGCTGCCGCCGTCCACCAAAGCCATGCTGAAGACCACGGAAAAGGTGGTGGCTGTGGGCGCGTCCACCGGGGGCACCGAGGCCCTTCGGGTGTTTCTCGAAACCCTTCCCCCGGACGCCCCCGGCATGGTGGTGGTTCAGCACATGCCGGAAAATTTCACCCGGGCTTTTGCCAACCGGCTGAACGGGATCTGCCAGGTCACGGTGAAAGAGGCGGCGGACAACGATTCGGTGCTCCGGGGCCAGGTGCTCATCGCGCCGGGTAACTTTCACGTGATGATCAAACGGAGCGGAGCCAGGTACTACGTGGATGTGCGAACAGGCCCCCTGGTCTCACGTCACAGACCGTCGGTGGATGTGCTTTTCCGGTCCGCCGCCCGGTACGCAGGGAAAAACGCCGTGGGCGTCATCATGACCGGCATGGGTGACGACGGGGCCAAAGGCATGCGGGAAATGAAAGACGCCGGAGCCTGGACCATCGCCCAGGACGAAGATTCCTGCGTGGTGTTCGGCATGCCCAAGGAGGCGAACAGGCCCCCTGGTCTCACGTCACAGACCGTCGGTGGATGTGCTTTTCCGGTCCGCCGCCCGGTACGCAGGGAAAAACGCCGTGGGCGTCATCATGACCGGCATGGGTGACGACGGGGCCAAAGGCATGCGGGAAATGAAAGACGCCGGAGCCTGGACCATCGCCCAGGACGAAGATTCCTGCGTGGTGTTCGGCATGCCCAAGGAGGCGATCAAGCTGGGTGGCGTGGACAAGGTCCTGCCCCTAGACCGCATTGCCGGTGAAGTGCTGAAAGCCTGCGCCGGCCCATGAAACGCCAAGGAGTGTGACCATGGGCCGACACGACTTACCCTGGGACAGCCGGAAGCCAATGGAAGTCATCCACATCGGGGAGTTTGTCGCCAGCAGGGAGCCCATGGTGATCACCACCTTTCTCGGGTCCTGCGTGGCGGTCTGCCTGTTCGACCAGGAAAAGAAAATCGGGGGTATGAACCATATCCTGGTTCCCGGCAAAGCGAGTTTCAGAGACTTCAACGTGGAGGCGAGGTTCGGCATCAACGCCATGGAACTTCTGATCAACGCCCTGATGAAACTGGGGGCTGACCGGGCCCGTCTCAAGGCCAAGGTTTTCGGGGGAGCCCAGGTGATTCCCTCTGATTCGGGACGGGAAACCATAGGCCGGAAAAACGCCGATTTCGTTCTGGAATTTCTCGAAAGAGAAAATATCCCTCTGGTCTGCAAGGATCTGGAAGGATTGGAGTCCAGGCGGATTTTTTTTCATACGGACACGGCCCAGGTGTTTCTGAAACGAGGCCAGACCCTGGCCTCAAGGCGGCTGGTCCAGATGGAACGGAAGAAGCTCAGGGTTCTTCAGGAGAAAATTGACAAGCCGGGTGAAATCACATGGTTTGATCATGGACATGAAAAGGAATGAATTGGGACGCCCCTTAAGGGAACGTCCATTATCCATAAACCAGGGGAGGTTCACATGAATTTCAGGGACATCAAGATCAAATCGAAAATCATTTTCATCGTCATCGTGGGCATCGTCAGCTCCGTGGGCGTGGTCGGCGGCTATTCTCTGATCCGGACCATCGTCCAGGCAGGGTCGGACGTGGAAACCTACAGGACCGAACTGATGGGCCAGGCCAAGGCCAAGCTGAAGGACCTGGTGGACTCCACCTACACCATGATCGACAAGACCTACCAGCAGTCGGCCACCGCGGAAGGTATCACCCAGCAGTACGCCGACAGCCTGAAATCCATGGTGGACATTCCCTATGCCATGATGAAAAAGGAATACGAAAGGAACCCCAAGGCCAGGGACCAGATCATCGCCACGGTCAACGGCATCCGTTACAAAGGTGACGGGTATTTCTGGATCAACGACACCAGCGGAAAAATGGTCGCCCACCCCCTGAACCGGGCCCTCAACGGCACCGATCTTTCCAGCTATTCCATCAACGGAAGGCTGGTGACGGCCGAAGGGACCAGCACCCCTCTTTTCCTTGAAATGATCCGCGTCTGCCAGACCTCTCCCACGGGAGACGGGTTCGTCAGTTATTTCTGGCCCTCACCCGACGACCCCAACCGCCAGGTCCGGAAGCTCTCGTATGTCCGCCTGTTCAAACCTCTGAACTGGATCATCGGAACAGGAATCAACGTGGACCAGGCGGAAACGGAAGGCAAGGCCCGTCTGAGTGAAATCATCGCCAGCATGCGCTACAACAAGGAAGACTACTTTTATGTGGTGGACAACACCTACACCGTGCTGATTCACCCCAACAAGGACCTGGTGGGCAAAAACCTGAGTGACGCCAAGGACGCCAACGGAAAACTGTACGTGAAGGAACAGGTTGACCAGGCCACGGCCAACGGTGAGGCCTATGTGGACTATCATTTCGCCAAGCTCGGTTCGACCCAGCCCGAACCCAAACTGTCCTATGTCCGTCATTTCAAGAACTGGAACTGGTTCGTGGTCTCCGGGGTCTACGTAGACGATCTGGAAAAGATGATCGCGGAAAAGGAAAGCGATCTCCGTTCGTCCATGTGGTGGCAGGTGTTCGTGATCCTTTTCACCGTGGGTCTTTTCGTGGGCGGCGCGTTTGTCTGGGTGTTCTACATGAGCCGTAAATACGTGGAAGAACCCCTGGCCCAGGGCGTGTCCGTGGCGAACAGCATGTCCGACGGCGACCTGACCATGGATATCCACATCCCCGGTCAGGACGAACTGGGGCAGCTTTTGAAATCCATGAAAAACATGCTGGACAAACTCCGGAACGTGGTGGTGGAGGTCAAATCCGCCACGGACAACGTGGCCGCGGGCAGTCAGGAGCTCAGCTCAGCCGCAGACCAGATGGCCCAGGGGGCCTCGGAACAGGCCGCATCCGTGGAAGAAGTCTCCTCGTCCATGGAACAGATGGCGGGAAGCATCAAGCAGAACGCCGACAACGCCCAGCAGACGGAAAAAATCGCCATGCGGACCGCCGAAGACGCGGCCAAGGGCGGTGAGGCCGTGACCCAGACCGTGGCCGCCATGCGGGAAATCGCCGACAAAATCACCATCATCGAGGAAATCGCCCGTCAGACCAACATGCTGGCCCTGAACGCCGCCATCGAGGCGGCCCGGGCGGGCGTCCACGGCAAAGGCTTCGCCGTGGTGGCCGACGCGGTCCGGAAGCTGGCGGAACGCAGTCAGGCCGCCGCCGCAGAAATCGGGACCCTCTCCGGCAGCAGTGTGGCCATCGCCGAAAGCGCCGGGGAAATGCTGAACAAGATCGTGCCCGATATCCGGAAAACAGCCGAACTGGTCCAGGAAATCAACGCCGCGTCCAACGAGCAGAGCACCGGCGTCACCCAGATCAACCTGGCCATCCAGCAACTGGACCAGGTCATCCAGCTCAACGCCTCGTCCAGCGAAGAGATCTCCTCCACCGCCGAAGAACTGGCGGCCCAGGCCGAACAGCTCAAGGAAGCCATCTCCTTTTTCAACATCGGCGACGAGCGTTTCGGGCGGATCGCAAGGCTCGCGCCAGCTGAAAAACGCGTGGTAAAACCCAGGATCGCGGATAAGACGACCAAGAAACCGGCAATGATCTCGAACAAGAAATCCTTTGCCGCTAAAGATTCGGGGATCAGTCTGGACATGGGAGACGACCTTGAAACAGGTGCCGATGACATGGACCATGATTTCGAAAAATACTGAACCCGGGTCCGGATCAGGCCGATAGACGGACTATGGATCCTTTTTGAACAACACCTGCGGGGCGGTGGTGAACCCTGCGCCCCGCGGGTTTTCATGAAAGAATGAAATGCATTGACGATGAACACGGCAACACACCAGACGCCTGAGATGAAAACAGGCGAAAAAAAGCGCATGATTCTTGTGGTGGAGGATTCCAGATCCATGAGGGCCATGCTCGAAGACCAGCTCTCCTGCCACGGCTACGATGTCCGCTGCGCTAAAGACGGACGCGAGGCCCTGGCCCTGCTTTCCCAAATCAGGCCGGACCTGATTCTGTCCGACGTGTACATGCCTGAAATGACAGGCCTTGAGCTGTGTGAACATCTGCACGGTTCCCCGGAATATTCCTCGATCCCCATCGTGGTGATCAGCACGGAAAACGATGCAAACAACATGCGCCAGATGATCGGTTACGGGGCCGCCGCCTTTATCGTCAAGCCCTTCAACATCGAGCAGCTGATCATCACCCTCAACAACATCTTCTCCTACGAGTTCCTGATTCTGCTCAAGGAAAAGGAGCGGCTGGACACCGAGCAGCGCCTGCTCGTCGCGGGAATCGCCAGCCTGGTCAAGGCCCTTGAAGCCAGGGACCAGTACACCCGGGGCCATTCGGACCGGGTGTCCATGATTTTGGCCGGCATGGTGGCGAAAAACGGGGGATCCGCCCATGACGTGGAACGGGCCAGGATCGCCGGCCGGCTTCACGACATCGGCAAAATCGGCATCCGGGACGACGTGCTTTTAAAGCCGGGCCGCCTTTCCGAGGAGGAGTTCAGCCACATCAAGAACCATCCCACCATCGGATCCTCGATCCTCCAGACCATCCCCAGCATTTCCGACATCCTGCCCGTGGTCTTCTCCCACCACGAACGCATGGACGGCAAAGGATATCCCCAGGGGCTGGCCGGTGAAGCCATTCCCCTGTGGGCCCGGATGACCGCCGTGGCCGACACTTACGACGCCCTGACCAGCGACCGCCCCTACCGCCAAGGCATGGGTCACCGGCAGGCCATGGCGATCATCGACGACGCCACCGGACCCCAGCTCTGCCCTGTCTGTGTCGGGTTGTTCAAGCTCTGGGTTGACAGCGGCCCCCAAGACTTATCCGTCCGTCCCTGAGAACGTTCTGTTTTTGACGAAAAAAAATCATTGGGTTGCAGATTGGCGGTGAATCAGATATGAAAACCGGACAGACGCAGGTTCCGGGAATGATTCCAGACGAATTGATGACCGGATGGACGATAAACGGCACAACAGGGAAAGGGATGGACCAAACGATGAACCACGGGAACCAGCCTAAGAGCCATGAAATCCTGGTTCTTGCCGCAGGAATCGCCATGGCGGCGCTCCTTGTCTCGGCCATCGTGTATTTCGCTTTCACAGACATGAAGAAAGCCCAGATCCTTACCGCCGCCTTTGTCACCCACAGCTTCGGAGGGCGGGCCGCCGGGGTGGGCCTCTGCATCATGGCCGGTTTCACGCCGTATCTGAACATCCTTTACAACATGTACCTGGAAGTGATGATCGTCTGTTTCATTTACTTTCTCTTCGTCTATTCGATCACGAACCACATCCGGAAAGCCTGGGTGCTGAACTTCACCGCCAACCTCAAGGAGACGGCGGACAAAAACAAGGAGAAAATCGCCCGTTACGGCTGGTTCGGTCTTTTCCTGTTTGTCATGGTTCCCCTTCCCTTCACCGGTCCCGTGATGGGAGCGATCATCGGCTATCTCCTCAGGATGAAACTTTTCCGCAATTTCAGCGCCGTTTTTCTGGGGACTTTTTCGGCCATTGTCATGTGGGTGATCTGCTTCGAATTTCTGGAAAAACACCTTCACATGATCCAGTACTTCCTGGTGGCCATCCTGGTCATCGTGCTTTTTTTCCATTTCAGAACACTCGAGACCCTGTTTTTCAAAAAAAAGCCGTGACACCGTCCCATGACCGAACGAACAAAGGAGATGTTACATGAAACCAGGTTTTTCCATCGTGGGCTGCGGCAGGCTGGGCGCCACCCTGGCCAGGGTTCTTGTGGAAAAAGGGTATCCGGCCCGGGGTTTTGCCAGCCGGACCCTTGAATCCGCCGTGAAAGCGGCGGAACTTTCAGGATCGGCCAACGCGGGAACCGATCCTGTGGCGGCTGTCCGTGACGCGGACATGGTCTTCATCACCACACCCGACGGGCTGATCCGTGAGGTCTGCGAATCCATGGCCGGTTCCGGAGCTTTCAGACCCGGACAGATGGTGTTCCATTGCAGCGGCTCCCTGCCCTCCACCATCCTGGACAGCGCCCGGCATTCGGGGACCCTGATCGGCTCCATCCACCCCCTTCAGAGTTTCGCCACGATCCATGTGGACCGCAACCCGTTCGAAGGGATCATCGCCGCCGTGGAAGGAGATGAAAAAGCCGTTGAAACAGGCCTCACCATCGCGGCGGACCTGGGCGCGAAAGGGCTCACCATCAAAACCGAAGCCAAAACCATGTACCACGCCTCGGCCGTGGTGGCCTCCAATTTCCTGGTGACCCTGGTGGATTTCGCCTACCACCTTCTCGGCGTGGCCGGAATCGACGCCAGCGACGCCTATTCGGTGCTGGGTCCCCTCATCGAAGGCACATTGTCCAACATCAAAAAAACAGGCCCGGTCCAGGCCCTGACAGGGCCCATTGTCCGGGGTGACGCGGGCACCGTGGCCGACCATCTCCGGGAAATCGCCGATCAGGCACCGGAACGCCTGGCCCTGTATAAAATCCTGGGCCGTCATACCGTGGATATCGCAAGGCAGAGAAACAGTTTGAGCCAAGAGGCCCTGGCCGAACTGAACCGCCTGCTCGGTGACACCGGTGATACACGATGAAACCGTTCATGACCTGTCCGAACTGCGGGTTCATCTGGCCGACGAGAAAGGCGTTTCTTTCGGACGACAACGTGTTTGTCGTGGGATACCAGGTGAATTTCGTGGACCTCAAGGCCGGTTTTTTTCTGTTCAACCACATCTGCGGCACCACCTTCACTCTGGATGTGCGGGTTTTCGCCGATCTCTACCACGGGCCTGTTTTTCATGAAAGGCTCACCGGTGGAGATTCCTGCCCAAGCCACTGCCTGCACAGCTCCAACACCGAGCCCTGCCCCGCCGAATGTGAATGCGCCTATGTGAGGGAGATCATTCAGATTCTGAAAAACAAATCACACCGGGCGTAGGGGCGAACCTTGTGTTCGCCCTGGAATTGTCTGGCTGCGCGATTCCAATAAAAAAAGCCTCTGCGGTTCAAACGCAGGGGCTTGCCTTTTCGGAGATCTTTGATATGGCGGGCAGGGCGAACACAAGGTTCGCCCC
>CAZWTY010000025.1:0-47826 GCA_964637565.1 uncultured Desulforapulum sp. | reverse complement strand
CCATACAACTCTTTTTCTTTGACCCATAAACAGTGTTCACCGGGAATTGCTGACATTTTCTGGCGAAGAGACAATCTCTGGATCATAGGCTTTTTCCTTTTCTGATAAACGGTTTCAACGTGTGAACAACGGATCTCACCGGTTCAAGGCCTTGAGAACACCGATGGACAGCCATGCCATGCGATCCCTTCGTCCGGGAAGAAGAGATTCGCGGGATGGTCGCTGGCCAAGGATGTATTCTGTGTTTAATGGAGTTGTTTTCGAAAGCTGGTTAAAATATAGCATCAAATGCGAAACAGGGTAAACCTTTATTTATCCCCCCGATAAAATTGACATTTCGTAAAATATTTTAAAGGTCAGGACGCAACGGTCCGTGTCGGCAGACATGAAATCAAAATGAGGAATTCTGGAGCAGACAAAAAAAAGCGGAAGACAGTTGAAGGCTGCCTTCCGCTTTTTTTGAATCATGGCCTGTGTTTCAAGAAAATTCCTGGATAAAATGGGCATGCCCGTTTTATCCACGATTCTTACACAGAATGGGATCTTAGGAGTTCAGAATCTTTTTCGCGATTTCGTCGTTCACTTCGGAAACGTGGGGAATACCGGTTTCGCGCTCGGTTTCACGGTTTCCGGAGAAGATGTCGTTTCTGGAAATCTGGGAAAGGGAGAACTTCCGTGCGCCGGCCATAAGCTGCTGGAGACCGCAGGCCAGTTTGTCGGCCATGGTCCAGAACGCAATGGCGCCGTAGGGGATGTTCTTCATTTCGTCTTTACCCACTTTCTTCTGAACGTCGAAGTAGGACGCGAAAATCTGCTCGGCTTTTTCGCCCACATTGGTCACGGTCTTGGGCAGACTGTCCCAGTTTCCGTTGATTTTGGCTTTCCGCTCGGGATGGAGCACGCCTTCGATGTTGGCTCCCAGGTAACCGGGGATCATGATGGCGCGGCCCATGCAGACCAGCTTGGTGTAAGGAGCGCCAAGTGCCAGGGCTTTGAAAATGCTGTCTTCCAGAGCGAAACCGCCGGCGAAAGACATATCCACCACTTTCTGGCCTTTGGCTGCCAGGATGCTGGCGTATTCGTGAGCTTTGGCATGGAGGTTGATCGAGGGAACGCCCCAGCTCTGCATCATGTTCCAGGGACTCATGCCGGTGCCGCCGCCTGAACCGTCGATGGTGAGAAGGTCGAGTTTCGCGTCGCTGGCGAATTTGATGGCCATGGCCAGTTCTTCCATGCCGTAGGAACCGGTTTTAAGGGAGATGCGTTTGAACCCGATGCTCCGGAGGTAATCCACGCTCTTCATGAAGTCTTCGCGGACAAGATCCACGTTTTTGATGTTGGTTCCGCCCAGACGGCTGTGACGGGCGAAAGATTTGATGGCGCCGTTGTTGAAAGCTTCCTGGACTTCGGGCAGTTCGGGATTGGGGTCGACCACGTAGCCGCGTTTCTTCAGGAACAGGGCGTAGTCAAGGCTGGTGACCTGGATTTCGCCGCCGATGTCCTTCGCGCCCTGACCCCATTTAAGCTCGATGATGCATTTGTTGCCGTATTTCTGGGCCACGTATTCGGCCACGCCGTTACGGGTATCTTCCACGTTGAGCTGAACGATGATCGCGCCATACCCGTCGTTGTAACGGAGGTAGGTGTCGATGCGGCGATCCAGTTCGGGAGCCTTGGTGATTTTACCGTTGTTAATTTCGGATTCACGGTCCACGCCTACAACGTTTTCACCGATAACCACGGGAATACCCACGAGAGATCCGCCGATGGCAAAGGAATCCCAGTATTTGGCAGCGATGAAAGTGGAACCCAGGGCGCCGGTCATCAGGGGCATCTTGAACTTGGTTTTGACTTCTGCGCCAAATTCACCTTCGAGGGTGACGTTGGGGAAGATACAGTCGTCAGGATCGTTGGACAGGTTGGCGGCAAGACCATGGGCGCCGTAGGCGTAGCCCTGAACTCTCAGAGAGTTGTAGGATACACCCACATGGGTGGTGTTGTTGGCACCTGCGGTCACTGAACCGAAATCCCTGGGATAGAGAAGTTTTCTGCCCACCAGGCTTGAAAGCCAGGTTTCGCATTTGCCCTGACAATCGGCGCGGCAAAGCGTGCAAAGGCTGGATTCACAGGGATTTCCTCTGTTGACTGTTCCAAGGGCATCGTTGTGTTTTTCGAATCTCATGGTCTTCTCCTTAACAAATCATACTGAAATTAAGCGGTTCATAACATGTCGATGCCTTCAAATACAAAAAGGCATCAGTCCCTTTGCGTAATTAATCAAAGAAAACAGACGCCTTTGTCGTTCTTTTGAATGTATCCACACACCGTTGTGCGGATTAAGTGTATGGCAATTTATAAATGAGAATCGTTTTTCATGTCAAGTGATATTTAACATTCCACATTGTTTTTAAGTCTGCATGATCATGAGCGCCAAAACACCTTTTCCATGATGACAATATGGGTCGGATTTTTAAAATGGCTAACATTCCATGAAACATATCTAACATTTTAATTAGCATCCCCAAGCGGCTTGTATTTTGTACCGAGATGACTTATAAATCCGAGAGCCACGAAATAATTCATTCGGAATAGTGTGGATAAATTATGATTATCAATATTGCATTCATATCATTATCTCTCCTTCTTCTTTTTGTTGGTGCCGAAGGTCTTGTCAGAGGGAGCGCATCACTTGCCCTTCGGGCCGGATTAAGCAGCCTGATGATTGGGCTTACAATTGTAGCATTCGGGACCAGCTCTCCAGAACTGGTTGTGAGCATTAAAGCTGCCTTGTCCCACCAGGGTGATATTTCGGTTGGGAATGTGGTGGGTTCGAACTCCTTTAACATAGGGGTTATCCTTGGCATCACGGCCTTGGTGTGCCCAACTCCGGTTCATACGCAGGTTATCAAGATCGACGCGCCGATCGCCTTGGGAGTGGCAATCCTGCTACCGTTCTTATTTCTTGACCAGACTCTTGGTCTTATAGAGGGGCTGATCCTTATTGCTGGGATCGTCGCCTATACCTGGATGAGTGTCGTTCTTGGCCGTAGAGAAGGTGCCGGTGATCCAATCGATGCTTCAACTCCTTCAGTTTCAAGACACTGGTTCATTGATGTCTTGTTCATCGGCGCAGGCTTGGGAATTCTCATACTCGGCTCAAACCTGCTCGTCGATCATTCAGTGGCCCTGGCAAAAGCTTTGGGGGTAAGCGAAGCTGTGATCGGCCTGACGATTGTGGCTGCCGGAACAAGCATGCCGGAACTTGCCACGTCAGTGGTTGCTGCCTTCCGTAAACAGCCGGATATTGCCGTCGGGAATATCATCGGTTCAAATGTATTCAATATTCTTGCGATACTTGGCATAGCGTCCACCTTCTCACCTCTTTATGCACCCGGCATAACCATCGTGGACTTTTCGGTGATGATCGCCTTCACGGTCCTTCTGATCCCGATGCTCTACACAGGGCGATTTCTCCATCGGCTTGAAGGGGTAACACTCCTTGCCTTGTATGGCGGTTATCTATTCTTCCTTTGGCCTAAATAGGTGCCCAAACTATTCAGACCTATATATTATTATCCGGCATTCTCAAAAACAAAACCTTCCTGACTTAGCTAAACTCTCCCGGATTCTTTCACTTATTAAAACGGGGCACGGTAATGAAATCATAACACTGACTCATGATGACATGTCCCTACTTTTTACAACCCTACAACCTTTTCCATGAAAACCGGACCAAAAAACCTTGATCTAAGACACCGTGGCATGTATGACAGTCCATTCGAATTTTGCCATGAATTTTTATAGTCGGAGACCGCATGTCCATTGAATCCCTTTTCCTCACGCTCCTGCCCATTGCCATACTGCTTCTCATGCTCATCGTTTTCCGAAAGCCGGCGGATGTCAGCGGTGTTGTCGGACTGATCGCGATCTGTATCGTCGCCTTTCTTTTTTTTCAGACCTCGGTCCAGGTCATCGCGCGTTCGATTGCGGCTGGTTTTATCCGCTCATTTTCCGTTTCCCTCATCGTGGCCACCTCCCTGCTTCAAATGGCGTATATGGAAAAGACCGGCGCTCTTGCGCGGATCATCGTCTTCGTGAAAACATTGTCGAGCGAGAACCGGGCCGTGCAGATCATGATGATCAACATCGGTTTCGGAACGCTCATGGTTTCGGTGGGTGCGACGCCCGTGTCCCTCCTTCCCCCCATTCTCCTGGCCATGGGTTATTCCACGTATGTTGCGATCGCCCTTCCCGCCATCGGCTATGACTCGCTTTGCACATACGCGCTCCTTGGGGCTCCTATTGTAGTTTTCGTTGACATCGCCAACAGTTTTCTCGGCAAAGGCCATGAAATCAGTCTGAGCCAGGCGGGCATGGTCTTCTTCATGTTCCTTCCGCTTGTCTCGGTGCTGATCGGTTTCTGCATGCTCTGGATCGTGGGAAAATGGCAGGGGATCAAGGAAGGCTGGTTTGTGTGCCTGCTCACCGGAGCAGTCATCGGTGTCGTGGCTTACTTCACCAACAGGCACGATAACCTTGTGGTGCTTTCCGGTGTATTGTGCGGACTTGCCGTCATCTTTACCATGGGGTTCTACCTTAAAATCACGGGCAAGAAAATCATCGACAGAAGCTGTCTCGGGCAGGACGACCTTGCATATGAAAAAACATACCCCCTCTGGAAAGCGATCATGCCGTGGCTGATTCTTATCGTGGTCATCCTGGCGCTCAATGTGCCGAAAGATGTGTTCAACTATCTTTACAGAACCATGAAGCTGCCGATTCTGGGCATTACCGCCGATGGGAAACCCCTGGACACCCGCGTGCTATGGCAGGCTTACACCTGGATCTTCATCAGCACGATTCTCTCCATTCCCTTCCTTAAGCCGACAAAACAACAGGTGAAGGATTCGATCCTGTTGTGGCTGAAACGGGCTCCAAGGCCTGTGTTTGCGGCCGCGGTGTTTTTTGCCATCGGCGAGGTCATGAACATGTCGGGTTACGACATGGTTTCGGGACAGTTCTCCGTTCCAAGCATGGTGAAGATCCTTGCCGACTACTCGGCGCTGTTCTTCCAGGATGCTTACGGGGCCATCATCCCGTTCATCGGCCTTTTCGGAGGGTTCATCACCGGCAGTGAAGCGTCGACCATCGCCATGTTCGGAAAGTACTCTCTCACGACTGCCCGTAACCTCTCCATGCCCTTGACAGGCCTCATTATCGTGACGGCAGGGCTTGCGTTCGGCGGCGGGCTGGCCAGTGTGATATCTCCGGCAAAACTTCAGAATGCGGCGGCGGCAATCGACAAGATGGGTGAGGAAAACAAGGTGATCCGCATCGCTTTTGTATTCTCATTGATTCTCACGGCTATCACGTCAGCTTTTGTCATCATTCTTTTAAAAATCAATGTCCGTTAATATTTACCCACGGATTTCCGGCCGAGCGGGCGAACAATGATTCCCTCAAATAAGCTGGCTCACGCCTGATCCGGGCAGGACTTCGACCCTGGCTTAAAGGGCCTGTTTCAGTCCCAGCACGCGATTCACCCGAGCTCGAACGTTTCGAAGCAGCTCATGTTCCCTGGCAAGTGAGTGACCGTGTGATGGAATCATCCTGGCGAGGGCTACACGGCAGGCTTCGGTCTTGACCTGCCCGGGGAAGCATCGCTGGATGAGCATGATCATGGTGGCGGCGGCCGTGGAGGCGCCGGGAGAGGCCCCCATGAGGGCCGCCAGGGAGCCATCCGCTGCGGTGATCAGCTCGGTTCCGAACTCCAGTTTACCTCCCAGTTTGGGATCCTTCTTGATGATCTGCACCCGCTGCCCGGCAATGGCCAGTTTCCAGTCTTCCGTGCGTGCTTCGGGCATGAAATCTCTCAGGGCGGCCATCCGGCCCTCTTGATTTTTCAGCACCTCGCCGACCAGATAGTGGGTAAGGTCCAGGTTGTGAATGGCGGCGGCGGCCATGGGCCAGACATTGTGCAGGTGGATGGATTTGGGCAAGTCAAGGTAGGACCCGCGTTTCAGGTATTTCATCGTGAAACCGGCGTAGGGCCCGAAGAGCAGGGCCTGTGTGCCGTTGATCATCCGGGTATCCAGATGTGGCACGGACATGGGCGGCGCGCCAACGGAGGCCTTGCCGTAAACCTTGGCATGATGCCGGGCGATGATCTCGGGATTGGAACAGACCATCCACTGCCCACTGACCGGGAAGCCGCCATAACCTTGGCCTTCGGGGATTCCCGACTTGAGGACCAGAGGCAGCGCGCCACCTCCAGCACCGATGAAGACGAATCTGGCGCTCACTTCACCCTGTCCACCTTCTGCCAGATCCTTTACCTGAACCCGCCAGCGGCCATCCGATTCCTTGGTGAGGTCCTTCACCTGATGGTTGAGATGCAGTGAGAAATTCGCCCGGGATTTCAATCCGTCGAACATCTCACGGGCGAGCATACCGAAATCCAGATCCGTGCCGCGGTCCACGCGAGTGGCCGCTCTGGGTGTGCGGGCGTCCCGCCCTTTCATCACCAGGGGCATCCATTCGGTCAGTTCCCCCTCGTCCTCGGAGATCCGCATGTCCTGGAACATGGGATGAACACTGAGCTGGGAATGGCGGGCATGGAGGAAACGAACATTTTTTTCCCCCCACACGAAACTGATGTGAGGAACGGGCCTGAGGAAACGCTCGGGCGACGACAGGGCCCCCTTTTCCACAAGGTGCGCCCAGAACTGCAAAGAGACCTCGAAGGCCTCGTTGATGGTGAGGGCCTTTGAAATATCCACTTTGCCATCGTGCTTTTCGGGAGTGTAGTTCAGCTCGCAATTGGCGGCATGACCGGTTCCGGCGTTGTTCATGGCCTCGCTGCTCTCTATGGCCACACCTTCCAATTGCTCGAATACCCGGATGCTCAGATCCGGCAGGAGTTCGTTCAGCAAGGCCGCCAGGGTCGCACTGACAATTCCCGCGCCGATAAGAACAACATCCACCTGACCATTGATTCGAGTTGCCGCCATTTTCACTCCCTCCCCTTGCTTTGTTACCAGTATTTCTTATGCCATGAGTAAGATGTTTTTTTTGTGGACGTACATAAAGGAAAGGCACTTGCGTGTCAACAGCAATAAGGATACATCAGGTGAGGGCCGGGACCGCCTGTCAGGCATCCGGATCAATCGGTCAAGACGCCTGAGCACAGATTCTTGAGGATCGCAAATCATGTCTGAAACGATAGCCGCAACCAGAAGATAAGCGATATAAATCCTTGACGCAAACGGCAGCTCGCATGTATTAAATTGGATTCCCTTTAAATCATCAGATTGGATTGGGAATCTGCCGGCGGTTCGGGGCAGCGGTCGGATGGATTGCTTGCGTCAGGACCGGGCCGCCCAAACTGAAAGAGTGTTCCGAGGTTCGTCACCATGGCTATACAAAAGGAAAAGCCGCTCAAAATCTGTATGATCAGCTACAGAAGCAACCCTCACTGCGGCGGTCAGGGTGTGTATGTGAGAAATCTCAGCCGCGCTCTCACCGATCTCGGCCATCAGGTGGAAGTGGTGGCCGGACCGCCCGATCCCCTGCTGGACCCGGACGTGAAACTCTCCATGCTGGACTGTCTGAACCTCTACGACCCGGCGGACATGTTCAGGACCCCGAAGCCTTACGAGCTGAAAGACCCCATCAACCTTATCGAATGGCTGAGCGTCAGCACCCAGGGTTACCCGGAGCCTTTCACCTTCGGCCTTCGCGCCATGAAATTCCTGAAAAAAAGACTGAAGGACTTTGACATCATCCACGACAACCAGAGCCTTTCCTACGGAGTCCTGGCCCTGAGCCGGAAGATCCCCACCATTGCCACCATCCACCATCCCATCACGGTGGACCGCAGGATCGCCATTAAAAGCGTCCGCTCTTTCAGAAAAAAAATCCAGCACATGCGCTGGTACTCGTTTATCGGCATGCAGAAACGGGTGGCCCGCCTTCTTCCCAGGATCATCACCGTCTCGGAGTTCTCCAAACAGGACATCATCCGCGAATTCGACATTCCGGAAAGCCGTTTCAACGTGGTTCCCAACGGTATCAACACCCAGACGTTTTACCCCATGCCCGGCATCGAGCGTGAGAAAGACCGGATCATCGTGACGAACAGCGCCGACATGCCCCTCAAAGGGCTTTACTACCTGCTTCAGGCCGTGCACGACATTTCAAAGAAACGCAACATCCGGCTCACCGTGATCGGCCAGCCCAAGGAAAACGGAGGAGTGGTCAAACTGATCCAGAAACTTCAGATCGGCCATCTGATCGACTTCACCGGACGGATCACCGACGAGGAATTCGTCCGCCAGTACGCCCTGGCCTCCATTGCCGTGGTTCCTTCCGTGTACGAGGGTTTCGGCCTTCCCGTGGGTGAGGCCATGGCCAGCGGCATTCCCGTGATCTGCACCACCGGCGGGGCCTTGCCCGAAGTGGCCGGCGATGCGGCCGTTCTCGTACCCCCCAAAAATCCCGAGGCTCTGGCCAAGGCCATCATGGAACTCCTGGACGATCCCGAGCGTGCGGAACGGCTGGGAAGAGAGGGCTACACCAGGGTCATGGAACAGTTCACATGGAAAAACGCGGCCGAAAAGACCGTCCAAGCTTACAGGGAGACTCTGCGTGATTACGGTAAACTTCAATAAGATTCACATCGAACCCGGCTTTAAAATCCTCGACATCGGCTGCGGACCGGGACGCCACGTGAGCGCCTTCTACGCCCGTGAAAACGTCACCGTCATCGGAGCGGACCTGAATGTCAACGATCTCAGGGAAGGCGTCAACCGGCTGAAGTTCCATGACAGCCTGGGCGCTCATTGCGGAGGGACCTGGGCTTTTACCACGGCGGACATCACCTCACTTCCCTTTGCCGACAACACCTTCGACCTGGTGATCTGTTCCGAAGTCATGGAACACATCCCCGACGAGAAAAAAGCCGCTTCGGAAATCCTCCGGGTTCTCAAGCCGGGACACGACCTGGTGGTCAGTGTCCCCCGGTTCTGGCCGGAGCGGATCTGCTGGGCCCTGTCCGACGAGTATTTCAACGCCAACCAGGGCCATATCCGTATCTACAAAAAGAAGAACCTGGTCAGGCTCATCGAGGAAGCCGGAAGCACGTACCGAACCGCCCATCACGCCCACAGCCTCCATTCCCCTTACTGGTGGCTGAAATGCTACGTGGGGCCCACCCGGGAAGACAGCCCGGCCGTCAACCTGTACAAGCGTTTCCTTACCTGGGATATTCTCCAGAAACCGTTTCTGACCAAAGCCCTGGACAGATTCCTGAACCCCCTCATGGGAAAAAGCCTGGTGCTCTACTTCAAAAAAAAGGACAAACCATAGCCTCAGCCCAGGCCGCATAAAAAAAACTTTAACTTTCCGGATAAAATGACGATGGCTTGATCATAAGGCGTCGTCATTTTTTTATCACGACGTCCTTTCCATTGCCGTGAACCCCGGCGCTTCCGGGCATACGCAACCGAAAGGAGACCCCATGGAAAACCGAAGACACCCCCAACAGCCCCGTGTACGAATCATGACCCTGCCTTCAGCCTGGAGCAAACCCTGGCTTTTCCATGCCTCCGCCCTGATGGTTCTGACCCTAATGATTCTGTCCCTAATCGTGAAAACGATTATTTAAAAAACCCGTTTGCCCAGCTTTTCAAAAGCTGGCCGCCAAAGGCACAATTTTTTAAAAAAGATTTTGACGATCACGCTAAACCTGGCGGGCTCGCGCCCACCAAGATACCGGGCGTAAGCCCGTTCTGCAGATTGACCTAAGCGGGAAGATCCGCCGGGATGTCTCCGCAACGGTAACGACGGAGAACGCCCAGGGTTTTGGTCATGGGAAGAGTTTCGAATTGGCCCGAGGCCATGGCGAGTTGATAGACATGGTAAGGGGCCTGTCCCCCCTCCTCCGGATTCTTGAAAATATCGTGGACCACCAGAAAACCGCCGGGCATGATGTGCCGGGACCAGCAGGAGTAGTCGTTGAAGGCGGCCCGGTACGTGTGTCCCCCGTCAATAAACACAAGGCTCAAGGGGGTGGCCCAGACCTTGGCGATCACGTGGGAGGTGGACACCATGGGCACCACCGAGTCTTCCAGCCCGGCCCGTTCCAGGGTTTTCCGCAGGTGGGGAAACGTGTCCACTTTCCGTTCCTTTTCATCGTAAAGATCCGGGTCAAAGTACCCTTCCCCGTACTGCTGTTCCTCGGAACCTCTGTGGTGGTCGATGGTGAACAGCACGGAACCGTGGGTTTTCGCGGCGCTTCCAAGGTACACGGACGATTTCCCGCAGTAGCTTCCGATTTCCAGCATGGGACCCATCTTGGCCGCTTCGCAGGCCACATCGTACAGCCTCATGCCCTCTTCCGGATCGAGAAACCCTTTGATCTCGTCGATCAGTTTGATATCTGGTGTCATGTCAGTCGTTTCATCCTTATCAAAAATATGTCATATCGTCAGGCAGCTTAAGTTCAACCGCCCATGTTGTCGTAGCTTCCCACCAGAATCTCACGGGGCTTGGCGCCGTCCGCAGGTCCGATGATCCCTTCCTTTTCCATGGTTTCAATGATCCGTGCCGCCCGGTTGTAGCCGATCCGCAAGTGACGCTGAACACTGGAGATGGACGCCTGGCGTGTCTTGGTGACCAGGGCCACGGCCTCGTCGTATTTTTCATCGTAATCCCCCTCTTCTTCGCTATCCTCGGCTTTCTCCGGAGGCGGTTTCAGGATGGATTCGTCGTATTCAGGCGCCTTCTGGTTTTTCCAGAACTCGATCAGGTGGTTCAGCTCGTCATCGGATATGTAGGCCCCGTGGATACGCTGAAGCTTTGCTGTTCCCGGGGGCAGGTAAAGCATGTCGCCCATGCCCAGGAGAGCCTCGGCCCCGCTGGCGTCGATGATGGTTCTTGAATCGATGCGGGAAGACACCTGAAAGGAAATTCGGGTGGGAAAGTTGGCCTTGATGATCCCGGTGAGGACGTCCACAGAGGGCCGCTGGGTGGCCAGGATAATATGCATGCCGCAGGCCCTGGCCATCTGGGCCAGACGGGTGAGGGACACTTCCACATCACGCGACGCCACCATCATCAGGTCGGCCAGCTCGTCGATGATGATCACGATGTAGGGCAGCTTTTCGTGGCTGTGTTCGTAAACCGTTTCGTCGCCTTCGGGACGGTTGGCTGGCTGGCCGTTCTTGAAATCCTTCTCCACCTTTTTGTTGTACTGGCCGATGTTGCGTGTTTTCAGCTCCGCCAGGAGTTCGTAACGCCGTTCCATTTCACGCACAGCCCAGAACAGGGCGTTGGTGGCCTTCTTCATGTCGGTGACCACCGGAGTGATCAGGTGGGGAATGCCGTCGTACACGGAAAGCTCGATTCGCTTGGGGTCGATCATGATCATCCGCACATCGTCGGGAGTGGCCCTGAAAAGAATGCTGGAAATCATCGCGTTGAGCCCCACGCTCTTACCCGCTCCGGTTGCTCCGGCAATGAGAAGGTGGGGCATCTTGTCCAGTTCCGCGCTCACAGGAACGCCCACGATGTCGTGCCCAAGGCAGATGGTCAGGGGAGATTTGGAACTCATGTACGATGACGAGGTGACGATCTCCTTGAAACACACCGATTCCCGGGTGTCGTTGGGGATTTCGATCCCGATGGCGTCCTTGCCGGGAATGGGGGCCACGATGCGTATGCTGATGGCGCGAAGGGCCAGGGCCAGGTCGTCGGACAGGTTGACGATCTTGTTGATCTTCACACCCGGAGCCGGTTTGTACTCGAAGGTGGTGATCACCGGGCCTGGCGACACAGCGGAAACCTGTCCGTAGACCCCGAAATCCTCGAGCTTCTTTTCAAGAACTTTCGACCGCATTTTCAGGTTTTCGTCATCCACCGTCTCAGGCCGTTTTTTCGGATTGTTCAGGAAGCTGACTCCGGGCAGCTTGAATCCCGTGTCTCCGGCTTTCATGAAATCGAATTCTTCCTGTTCTGTCACCGGCTGGACCTTCACCGCTTTCGGCGGTTTGGCCGTGGTGATCCGGATGGCCGGTTCAGGCCTTTTTTTTTCCGGGTCTTTTTTGTTTTTTCTCACCTCGTCCCGGTGGGGGTCATCGAGTTTTTTAAGCTCCCTCCGAGCCATGTAATCGCTGAAGGCGCCCCTGATCCGGGATGGAGTTTTCCAGATGGCCAGGCTTCCCGTAACAATCAGAGCCCAGCTTTTTTTAAGAAACCCCACAATGGAAAAATCCGTGGAAAGAATCAGGCCGATGATCACCAGGACCAGGACAATCAGGCTGCCTCCGGTCATGTTGGCGTATTTCAAAAGGGCGTTGGTCAGGGGGATGCCGATGAGGCCTCCCGATGAAAAGCGGTGTTCGAAAAGGATTAAGACCTTGTCTTCGGTGATCATGGAAAAAAAGACCCCGGTGGTGATCACCAGGATCAGACCGCCACAGATCAGGGATTTGATGTTTCTCTCTTTTTTCTGTCCGAGAAAACGGACGCTGGCCAGGAGGAGAACCACGGGTATCCAGAAAGAGCCCACCCCGAAAAGACCCACCAGGATCCCGGCCAGGTAGGACCCGATGATTCCGAAAAGATTCCCCACCTCCCCCTCGGCGCCGGCATGGTTCAGCGAGGGATCGGTGGGGCTGTAGGAAATCAAACTGACCAGAGTCAGGATGACCATAAAAAAAAGGACGGTGCCCACGATCTCTTTTTTCATGGATTCACTGAGCCTGAAAAAGGGTGCTTCGGGAGCAGGTGCCGGTTTTTTTTCCGTGTGTCGTGTCGTCCGTGTCTTCTTCATCACAATTCCATGATCACGGGAACGATAATCGGCCGCCTTTTGATGGTGAAATTGAAATACTGGCGCAGGGCCTTCTGGATTTTGGACCGGATCACATCGATCCGGTTGGGAATGTCGAGGCCCACCTCTTCGATGACTTCGAGAATGACACACTGGGCGTCATCGATCAGATGGCCGGTGGCTGTCCAGAACACGAATCCCCGGGAGACGATTTCCGGCCCGTACATGATGATGCCCGTTTCCTCGTCAAACACGATGGTGACCACCACCAGGCCGTCTTCGGACAACATCTGCCGTTCCTTGAGGACGCTTCGTCCCACATCCCCCACCCCTTTGCCGTCCACGAGAACACGGCCCGTGGGAACACGGCCCACGATTTTTCCCTGACCTTTTTCAAAACCGATAACCTGGCCGTTTTCAGCCAGGATGATATTGTCCCTTTTGATTCCGGAACGCTCGGCCAGGCGGGCGTGGTGAACCAGATGCCGGTATTCCCCGTGAATGGGGATGAAATATTCGGGGTTGGTCAGCCGAATCATCATCTTGAGTTCTTCCTGGTACGCATGGCCCGATACATGGACGTTGGACATCCGTTCGTAGACCACGTTGGCGCCCAGTCTGTACAGGCTGTTGATGATATTGGAAATGGCTTTTTCGTTACCGGGAATCATCTTGGACGACAGGATCACGGTGTCGTCTTTCTCGATGTGGATGTGACGATGGCTTCCCGCAGCGATTCGAGCCAGGGCCGACATGGGCTCTCCCTGGCTGCCCGTGGTAAGCATGACGATATTCCTGGCAGGGTAATGATCCACGTCCTTCACGTCGATCTCCATACCCTCCGGCACGTTGAGAAAACCCAGTTTCTTGGCGATCTCCACGGTCATCTCGAGGCTTCGTCCGCTGAATATCAATTTGCTTCGCTTGCGGGCGGCGATATCGATGATCTGTTGAATCCGGGCCACGTTGGACGCGAACAGGGCCACGATCACCCGGCCTTTGCTTCCTTCGAAAACCGAACGCAGGGAATCGGCCACCACCTGGTCGGACGTTGTGTAGCCTTCGGTTTCCACATTGGTGGAGTCGGACATCAGGGCCAGCACACCTTCGGCCCCGCACTGGGCGAAACGGTTCACATCGGTCACCGTGTTCCCCCCCCCGCCATGACCGATCTTGAAATCTCCGGTGTGGATCAGCTGGCCTTCAGGCGTCTTGATGGAAAGCCCCACACCGTCCACGGTGCTGTGGCTGACTCGGATGAATCCGATTTCAAAGGGGCCAAGGCACACAGGATCACCCGGATGGACTTCCACAAACTCCACGTCATGAAGGCCGTGTTCCTCCAGCTTGTGACGGACAAGACCCAGGGTGAAGGGTGTGCCGTAGACAGGAATCCTGAGTTCTTTCAGAAGATAGGGGAGAGCCCCGATGTGATCCTCATGGGCATGGGTGAGAAATATCCCCGACATCCGGGCGTCGCTCTGAACCAGGTAATCCATGGCGGGAATCACGATGTCTATTCCCAGCATGTAGTCTTCGGGAAACATCAGTCCGGCGTCAATCACGATACCGGTGTCCCCGTATTCGATGACCATCATGTTGAGACCGATTTCACCCAGCCCCCCCAGGGGAATGATTTTCAGCATTTTCTGAATGTCCCTCGATGTTGGAAACGATGATTGAGGTTCTTCACGTCCCTCTCATCAACAGTGATACTCAGATGATGACCCCGATTTTCTCCATCATGGCGTCGAGAGTCTCGATAAGCCAGTCCCTCTGAGCCTTGTTGGCATAGGCGATGCAGTGGCAGCGGATGTTGCCTGTCGCCCTGACGAGAAGGCCGCAGCTGAGATGGTCTTCATAGAGCTCAAGCCCGAAACGGTATGGCTTGCAGGCGTCGTGGGATTGCTGCTCGTCCGTCAGGAGTTCTTCGGGAACAGGAAGCCAGTAAACCCCTTCAATCCCTCCGGGCACACAGGACTTGTCCAGGAAGTCCCTGACTTTTTCGTAATCATGGAGTCTCAATTCATCGATAACATATTGTTTCATAATGGGTACGCATTACCACACTTTTCATGATCAAGGCAAGGCGGATCATCGTCATCCCGACCTTCATCACGCACAGCATTGTTGATACATCCTAACGAAAAACAGCGAGGGACCGGATCCAATGAATCGTCCTTGGAAACGCCTGTTTCTGTTTTTAATGATAAAGGATTGAAAAATGAAGGGATGCGGGACAAATGAATCTTTCTCCGGCCCCCTCTGAAGAACAGGCCGGAGAAACAAACGAAACCTAGTCTTCCTCAACGGTCACAGCGTCAGCTTCACAGACTTCAACGCAGCTCTCACAGCCGAGACATTCTTCACCGTTGACAACCACGGATTTGCCGTCTTTCATTTCAAATACTTCCACGGGACAGACGTCCACACACTCTTCGCAACCCACACATTTGTCAGCGTCAACCGTCGGTGTAAAACCCATGTTCAAAGCCTCCTCAAAAAAAAATAATTATTATAACAGTTTACATAACCCAAGTTCGGTTCTTGCAGAACTTTTTTTTCAAGTTTCAACAAACCGGTCTATTCTTATATCTATTTTTTTCTGCCTGTCAATATGGTTTTTCATTAATTTCCTCCAGGCAAAAAAAGTGCCAAAAAGCTTTGTAATCAGACCTTTTCACACCATCTGTTCATGGAAAAAACCGACCACCGTATTTCTGATCGTCTCTTTTTTCCCGCCTTCGAGGGGCACGGCATCGGTCATCCGTAAAAAAAACAATTCAGGAGGGATTCCCGGTGCGACATGAAAGACAAGATCTGATCCATCTTTCGCCGTATCCAACCCGATGCTTTTCAGATCTATTTCGGAAATATCACATATCGAAAGATCCCTGGCCACTGATTGTATTTTCTCAGCTATAACCGAGCGGGAATCAAGACCGCAGACAGAAATCATTTCAGGAACCTTATCTTTCATGATTTCGATGGCCTCAAGGCTCGTGACAAGGAAGAAAAGACCGGATATCCTCTCCTTTTCCGGGCATAGACCAAGAAAGACTTCGGACCACGATGAAATCCTGAGGTTCATATGGTCTTCATGGCCGGTATCCGGAGGGGCCGATGGAGATACCTGAAAACCGTCTTCGAACAGTTCTTCTCCTTGAAGCTGTTCCATAAGGAGGCGTTCACGCCGGGCAAGGGTTTCGAGATCCCTTTCTATCTCATGCTTCCTCTGGTCGTAATCCCTGGCGATCGCAAGAACGACCCGGGCTCTCAGCAACCGGTCCCTCGGGCTTTCAGGCGAACTGTCTTCCGGCCCGTCAGAAGCGCTTTTCCATACCTCCGAACGGATGGCCGCAGACCCATCCGGATCGAACAGGGGAATTCCCGCCTGTCCTTTCAGATAAGAACCGGCCCTGTCCATGCTGTCTGCTGCAAACTGCCGATAGGCCCTGACAGCCGATTCAAAACGGGGATCATCGCAGGCCCCGGGGACGATTCTAAGAACCCCGCTGTCGTCATATTCTGAGTCCTCCGCCACAGGGCTGAGTATGGCAAAGGAGCCGAAAATCTTGAGGTACTTTTCTTTCCGGCTGTCAGATATAAAGGTATGGGGAAACACTATCGGCGTCATGGTCTGTCATCCTTATTAAATTATCGTCAATCGGGTTGGCGCTTCTTGCCGGAAAACTTCCAGGCTGGACGTTTTATCGCGATGATGAAAATCAGCTTTTGGAATCTCGTATCCTTACCCCCAGCTCCTCGAGCTGTGCCCGCAGCCGGTCGGCCCTCTCCCAGTCCTTTTCGGCCCTGGCCTTCTCCCTCTTCTCCACCAGGCTCCTGACCAGGCTGTCGGCAAAAAGATTGTGAAAATCACAGACATTCAGAACGGAATCCAGATCCCTGAACACCTTGATCACCTCTCCGGCGCCATCCTGGTCAATGGCCTTGTCCTGAATCAGAACGTTGAGCTTTTTCACGGCCCCCAGTATCGACGCCATGGCCTCGGACATGTTGAGATCCTCGTTCATGGCGTGGATGAATCCATGCTTGATGTCGTAGACAATCTGGCCAAGATCCGGATAAGGCCGACCCTCTTTCACGTTCAGGAGGTCCTGGATGCAGGCGTCAAGTTTCTGCAACGCCCTTCTGGCCTCGAGAAGACGGTCTTCTGAAAAATGAAGGGCTTTCCGGTAATGGGTGCCGAGCATCCAGAAGCGGATTTCCCGTCCCGAGAACCCCATGTCGGCCACCTGGTCCAGAGTCAGCCTGTTTTCGTTTTCATCCACCTTCTTCCCTCCGGAAAAAACCTGGTCGCAATGAATCCAGTAATTGGCCAGGGGTTTTCCGTGAAGGGCACGGCAGATGGCCTGTTCGTTTTCATGGTGGGGGAAGACCAACTCACGGCTGCTGGTATGGATATCGAAATGCTGGCCCAGATACTTCATGGAAATGGCGGCACACTGGATGTGAAGGGTTGGCCGTCCCCTGCCCCAGGGAGTGTCCACATAGATTCCCCGTTCTTCTTCCCCTGGCCTGCTTTGTTTGAACAGGGTGAAATCCCGGGGATTGTCTTTTTCGTATTCCCCCAGGTCCACGGTATGCCCCAGTCGGATCTTGTCGAGGTCGACTCCGGAAAGGCTTCCGTATTCCTCAAGCCGGGAGACATCGAAATAAAGGGACTGCTGTTTTTTATAGGCCAGGCCGCTTTTTTCAAGATCGACCCCCAGGGCCACCATATCGTCCAGGTGGTCGCTGACCCTCGGATAGGCCGAGGCGGGTTTCACGCCCAGGGTGTTGAGATCTTCCATGAAATGGGCCAGATATCTGTCCGTCACCGTTTCAAGGGGGGCGTTTTCCAGTTCGGCCCTCTGAATGGTTTTGTCGTCGTAATCCGTGACGTTGATCACATGGGTGGTCGAAAAACCCCGGAAGTCCAGGTAACGGCAGAGAAGATCGGCAAAAACGAACCGCCTCAGAATGCCCAGGTGGAGCCGGTCGTGGACCGTGGGACCGCAGGAATACATGGACACTTTGCCCGGTTCGTTGGACACGAACTGTTCTTTCCTGTGGGTCATGGTGTTGAACAGCATGGGACCCGGAATATCCTGGACGGCAAACACGGATGTGGACAGGTACCGTTCACCCCCGTCCGGGAAAATCACCACCAGGGTCCCTTTGTCCATGGTTTCTGCGATGCGCATGGCCACGGCGCATGCCGCTCCGCTGCTCATCCCGACGAACAGGCCCGACTCTTTTGCGAGCCGCCGGGTCATCTCGAAAGCCGCGTCGTCCTCGATGTTGATTTTGCTGTCCAGCCTGTTCCTCTCGTAGATCCCGGGCTCATAGGCTTCTTTCATGTTCTTCAGACCCTGGATCTTGTGGCCCAGATAGGGTTCAACACCGATGATGCGGATGTCAGGATTCAGTTCCTTGAACCTCCTGGAAAGTCCCATGAGGGTGCCTGTGGTCCCCATGGTGGCCACAAGGGTGGTGATCTGCCCGTCTGTCTGTCTCCAGATTTCCTCGGCAGTTCCGTGGTAATGGGACATCCAGTTGGCGGGGTTGTTGTACTGGTCGCTCATGAAGTAACGATCCGGATTTTCCCGGGCCATTTTCCGGACTTCCAGAATGGCCCCGTCCGTTCCAAGCTGCCCCGGCGTCAGGACAATTTCAGCTCCCCTGGCCTGGAGTATCTGACGCCGCTCCATGCTGACGGCTTCGCTCATCGCCAGTTTCAGACGGTATCCTTTCACGGCGCAGACCAGGGCAAGACCGATGCCGGTGTTACCGCTGGTGGCTTCGATGACCGTTTTGTCCGGCGTGAGAAGTCCGGATTTCTCACCCTGAACGATCATGTTGAGGGCCGGCCGGTCCTTGATCGAGCCGCCGGGATTGAAATATTCGAGTTTGGCGAAAACCCTGACTTCCTTTTTCGGAGATTTCAACTCCACAAGGGGGGTGTTGCCGATGGCATCTAAAATGGAATAACTCATAACGGACCTTATCAAGGGGTATGGAAAGAAAAACGACGGGCCAGATGGGACGTGATCTGCTGAAAAACGAGTTCCCGAGAAAGAGAGGCGTCGATCATGACGATTCGGTCCGGCTCTTTTTCCGCAAGGGCAAGATAGCCGGACCTCACTTTTTCATGAAAATCCAGGGTTTCCCGCTCGAACCGGCTTTCGTCGTCTGAACGCCCCCCACCGTCAAGGGCGGCCCAGGCCCTTTCAAGACCCACAACCGGGTCCAGGTCAAACAGAAACGTGATGTCCGGTTTAAGGCCATTCAGGACTTTAAGATGGATGTCGTGGATCAGGCCGAGATCGATTCCCCGGGCATAGCCCTGGTACACGGTGGTGGCATCAGAAAAACGGTCAGAGATCACCACCTGGCCATTTTTCAGGGCCGGAAGGATCCGTTCCTGGATGTGCTGGACCCTGTCCGCCGCATAGAGGAAAAGCTCTGCATGGGGAACCAGGGACCGGTTTTCGGGATCGAGGAGGATTTTACGGATCTGTCGGCCTATCCGGGTATCCCCAGGCTCCCGGGTTGTGACACACTTCTTGCCATGACCCTCCAGGTAACGCCTGGTGTTTTCAATCTGGGTGGTCTTGCCCGACCCTTCGATTCCTTCAAATGTGATAAACATAGTCTGAGCCGTCTTTGCCGGGTTCGATTCATGTTTCAAGGCTTAACAATCCCTTGACTTTTGGCCGTAATTTGGCTTTATACTGTTTTTCCCTGCCGTATTCAAGCGGTTATCCGACGCGTACGGCTTTTTTCACAAAACACTGTAAATCCAGTATCCGGTTGATCTCAAGGTCCGGAAAAAACCTTGAAACAACCGGTTTCAATCCACCGTTGATGTGACAGAACCAGACTCTTATGCGCGCAAACCCGACCTGTGACCATCGAATGCCCAGCCTTGCCCCGATCTTAGGGAACACTTGCCAGAAGATCGTCCGTTTCCTGTGGATGTCCATTGCCCTAATCTCCCTTGTCATGACGGCCTGGCCCGGAACGGCCCGCGCCCAGGATGAATCGCCCTGGCACATCGTGGCCGACAGCCTGGCCTACGACAAAAACAGCGGCATGCTCGTTGCCGAAGGGAACGTGGTGGTCACCCATGAAGACAAAACCATGAACGCCGAATTTGTGGAATACGACCGAATCGGGGAAAGCATCTTTGCCCGGGGCAACGTGGAGTTGAAATCACGGGGAGACCGAAGCACATCGGACAGGGTTCTCCTCAACCTGAAAAACGACCGGGGGGTTCTTTACAACACCTCGATTTTTATCGAATCGAATCACGTTTATATCAAAGGAAACGAGATCCGGAGAACAGGCGACAACACCTATACGGCAGACAAGGTCAGCATCACCACCTGCGACGGGGAAAACCCCGACTGGAAATTTACCGGTGATGACCTCTCGGTCACCGTTGAAGGCTACGGAACGATCTACAACGCCGCGTTCTGGACACGAAAAGTCCCCGTAATCTACACGCCTTTTCTCGTTTTTCCTGTAAAAATCCAACGCCAGACCGGTCTTCTTCCTCCTGAGTTCGGCCTGTCCGACCGTAAGGGGTTTGAGTACCTCCAGCCTTTTTTCTGGGCCATCAACGAAAGCAGTGACGCCACATTCTACAACCGTTACATCGAAAAACGCGGCAACATGACAGGTCTGGAGTACCGTTACATCCTGTCAGAAAAATCCAAGGGAATCCTGCTTTTCGATTACATGAAAGACGACAAGGTCGAAGACGGAAGCGTGGAAACCATGGAAAAATGGGGCTACGAAGACGAACCGATCCGTGACAACCGCAACAGGTACTGGTTCCGCATGAAACAGGATCAGGCCCTTCCGGGCGGTGCCCTGGTCAAGCTCGACGCCGACGTGGTCAGCGACCAGGATTACCTCCGTGAGTTCAGTGACATGAAAAACGGGTACGATGCAACCAAGCAGAATTTTTTCAGGAATTTCGGCCGGGACATCGAATCCGAAGACGACGCCATCCGTACCAACAGCATGGTTCTCACCAAGACCTGGTCGACTTACAGCCTGAACGCCAGCACCATCTGGTACGACAACGTGGTCAAACGGGTGGACCACCTGAACGACACGACGGTCCAGAAACTTCCCACCATCGAATTCAATTCCGCGCGGCGCCAGATTTTCGGATCGAAACTATACTACGCCTTTGACACCGAGTACGACTACTTCTTCAGGAAGGACACCACGAACACCCTGCGTGAAGGCCAGAGAGTCGATCTGTTTCCCACGCTCATCCTGCCCTGGAGATACAAGAACCTGTTTTCCCTTGAAAGCACGATGGGTTTCCGCCAGACCACCTGGTATGTTCCAGGGGATTCCAGTGTTTCCGACGATCTGGACGGAACCCACAGCCGTCAGCTTTACGATATCAACATCGATCTATCCACCAGCCTTTACAGGATCTACAACCTTGGCGGTGAAAATGTAGACAGGATACGCCATGCCTTCACACCCAAGCTGACCTACAGCTACGTTCCCGAGAAAGATCAGACCGAGTACCCGTTCTTCGATTCCCTGGACCGGATAAAACGTGAAAACACCCTGACACTGAATCTGACCAACACCTTCACCAGCCGTTCGAAACAGGCGGAAGACGAGGAAGAGGAAAAAGAAAAGGATAAGGACAAGGAAAAAATCGGGGACGGGTTGTTGTTGCAAAAACCTCAAAAATTCCACTACAACCAGTTCTGCCGTGTTGAAATCGAACAGACCTATGACATCAACGAGGCCAATGAAAGGGATTCCGACAAATTCCTGAACAAGACGACAAGGGAACCTTTCCTGCCCCTTTACGGAGAAATTGAATTCACACCTTTTAAATACCTGAGTTTCGACGCCGACGGCAAATGGTCCCACTACGACAGGTGTCTCCTGGAAGGCAACGCGGCCCTTTCCATGAAAGACGAACGGGGGGACATCCTCCGTGTCGAGCACCGCTACACCCGGGACGATGTGAAGTATCTGAGAACCTATCTCAACCTTCAGGTCACCGACAAGCTGTCCGTCTACGGCCTTAACGAACGGAACCTCATGGAAAAGGAAGACCTCAAAACAAGCACGGGTTTCCTTTACACTTCCCAGTGCTGGGGTGTGCAGGTGGATTACACCCACAAACCCGGAGACAAACGCTACGGCCTGGTCGTCCAGCTTTCCGGCCTGGGAGAAATCGGATCGAAATAGGTGAAATCATATGACTGATCTGATCGTAAAACCCGATCCGGCCCTCTGGTATGTTCTTCACACCAAAAGCCGTTCGGAAAAAGTGGTGAACGATATTTTGCAGAAAAAATCCATCGAGGCCTTTCTTCCCACCGCCCACGTGAGGAGCAAACGAAAGGATCGCCGGGTGATGCTGGATCTTCCCCTTTTCCCGGGCTATGTTTTCGTAAGGACAAACCTTTACTCGGAGGGGTACCTGTCCATCCTGAAAACTCCGGGAGCGGTGCGCCTGATCGGAAACAAGGACGGTCCGGTTCCCGTGGGCCAGCCCATCATCGAGTCTCTCCGGATTATGGTCAATTCAGGGGAATCCATCCTGACCGGCCTGGAATTACGGAAAGGGGAAAAGATCATCGTGGTCAACGGCCCCTTCGCCGGTGTGACCGGTGTGTTTTTTATGTACAAAGGCCAGGGGCGGGTGGTTGTCCACATCGACATTCTCGGACAATCCGCTTCGGTGGAAGTGGATGAGGACGACGTGAAACGAGTTGAATAACATTCGTATAAGTGCTTGACTTAGTATCCGATAATGTTTATTAAATGGCTTTGCATTCGACCGGAGGTAAAACCCGGCTTTATTCTGGATTTGATCAAGGAGGAATTATGAACAAGTTGGAGTTGATCTCCGCTTTGAAAAACGAGGCTGATATTTCAAAAGCTGAAGCGGCTGAAGTCGTTCAGATTTTTTTCGATTCCATGACCGATGCCCTCGTGAAAGGCGACCGTGTGGAAATTCGCGGTCTTTGCAGTTTCTTCGTGAAAGAATACAAGAGTTATACGGGAAGGAATCCGAAAACCGGGGAAAAAGTGACGATCAAACCCAAGAAACTTCCTTTCTTCAAATGTGGAAAAGAACTCAAGGAACGGGTGGATTACAAATAAGGTCCATTGCAGAAATCCGGAATCCCGGTCAACGGTCATGATTCGACGTTTTCATTAAAAGGACATGACCCGCACCGCTGATTCCAGTGGGAATACCCCAGGGGGGAGCCGGTTGCGTGTCCTGACGCCGTTCCCCCCTTGATGTCTGAAGGATTTTGGCCGTTTCCCATAATGGGTCCGGTAAAAGTCTCGAAAGTTTGCGCGTATGTTTGATTCCATCACAGACCAGAACCAGGCGGTTTCCCGATTGATGTCCATGATCCGTCATGGCTTTGTACCCCACGCCCTTCTGTTTTCAGGGCTTGACGGAGTCGGGAAATCCACGACAGCCAGAGCCATGGCCATGGCGTTGAACTGCCGGGCTTCTGAAGCGTCCGGGTCTGTGGGAACCACCGTCCAACCAGTGGCACAGGCGGATGAGAGATCATGCCCATGCAGGTCCTGCCGGAAAATCATGGCGGGAACCCACCCGGACATCCTGACGGTGGTTCCTTCCGGGGGACTCATTAAAATCGCCCAGATCCGGGATCTGTGCAGCAAACTGCTGGTCAAGCCCCTTGAGGCCTCGATGCGTGTTGTGATCATCCACGATACGCACACCATGAACCAGGAATCGGGCAACGCACTCTTGAAGATGCTCGAGGAACCGCCAGAAAAAACCATGTTCATCCTGATCACGGATCAGGCGTCCGATGTGCTTCCCACCATTCTTTCCAGGTGCCAGACCGTGATGTTCACACCCATTCCCGCTGAAAGCATACGTTCCCGCCTTGTGTCCGTTAAGGGGATGGACGCGGAACGTGCGGATGTCATCACCTGCCTTGCCGGAGGCAGCCTTGGAAAAGCCATGGCGCTGTGTGATGAGCGCCAGAACCGGCCAGACCCCCTCGTTTTCAGGCGATACCTGTTCGCCGAGTTCGAGGGGCTGTTGAAAGGCGGTCTTTTCGACGCCCTTTCCTTTGCGGAAAAACTGTCACGAAAAAAAGAAACCGCGCTGAACGCCCTGGAAACAACCCTGTCTTTTATCAGGGACCTGATCATCTTTCCTTTTGACCGGGACAGGGTGCTCAACCGGGATATCGCCGACAGGTTGGAAAACCTGTCCGGACGTTTTTCCACAGACTCCCTGCTCCATATGGCGGACCGCGTCCTGTCCGCGCACCAGGGCATTAAGGCCAACGCCTCGGTGAGGTTATGCCTCGAAACCATGGCCATTCAGATGAAACGGATTTAATATGCAGAAAGTGGTTGGTGTCAGATTCAAGCCTGCCGGAAAAATATATGATTTTGCCTGTGGTCCCTTTGTGCTCGACGTGGGCGACAAGGTCATCGTCACCACGGAACAGGGCCTGGGCTACGGAGTGGTGGCCACGGCTCCCGTGCCGCTGACCGAACGGTCATCCAAAAGCCCCCTTAAAAAGGTGTTCCGCCTGGCCACAGACGAGGACACCGAGCAGAGGGAAAAGAATATCCAGCTGGAAAACGAGGCCTTCGAATACTGTCAGAAAGAGGTGGAAAACCTCAAATTGGACATGAACCTCTTTTCCGTCGAAAGCACCTTCGATACCAGCAAACTGACCTTTTTCTTCACAGCCGAAGGCCGGGTGGATTTCAGGCAGCTTGTGAAAAACCTGGTGAAGCAGTTCCGGGTCAGGATCGAAATGAGACAGGTGGGCATCCGGAACCAGGCCAAGATGTGCGGAGGCCTCGGCCGCTGCGGTCGCGAGATCTGTTGTTCGTCGTATATCGAAAAATTCGAGCCCGTATCCATTCGCATGGCCAAGGAACAGGGGCTTTCCCTCAACCCCACCAAGATATCCGGCCTCTGCGGACGCCTGATGTGCTGCCTGACCTTCGAGAACGAAACCTACCGTTCGTTGAAGAAAGATTTTCCCAAAATCGGGAAAACCGTGAACAGCCCCAAGGGGCGCGGCAAGGTGATCCGTCACAACGTGATTTGCGGCCGCCTGACCCTGAAGCTTGAAGACGATACGGAAATGGATTTTCCCTTCGGTGAAGTCGAGCTGACCCAGGACGAACTTCAGAAACCCAGAAAAACGGAACGCATCCAGGATTCCTCGCCCCGTGAAAGATCAAGGGACAGGAACACATCGTCCAGAAGGGCCGGTAATTATCCGCGCCACGAGGGTCCTGCCGCTCCCCAGCCTTCTCCTGATTTGGAGGAAAGTCTCACCAACGAGGCCGACCACAGCCTCCCAGACGAAAACAACGGGGTACCTCCCGAAAACGACAACGAGGAATGGGACAAACCGTGAACACGATCAGCCAGCAACCGTTTTACATAACCACACCGATCTATTACGTCAACGCCATGCCCCATCTGGGTCACGCCTACACCACCATCGCCGCGGATGTGGCGACGCGGTTTCACCGGCTGAAAGGTGTTCCCACCTATTTCCTCACAGGAACGGATGAACATGGAGACAAGATCGCCGAGGCGGCCCAGAAAGAGAACATGGCCCCCCAGGCCTACACGGACAGGATCAGCGCCCTTTTCAAGGATCTCTGGCCCCAGCTCAACATCAGCAACGACGATTTCATCCGGACCACCGAAGAACGTCACAAACGTGTGGTGACCCGCGTTCTCCAGGACATTTACGACAAGGGTGAAATCTACTATTCGGAATACGAAGGGCTCTACTGCGTGGGATGCGAGCGCTTCTACCAGGAACGGGAACTGGTGGACGGCCTCTGCCCGGATCACAAAAAGGAACCAAAGCGGATCAAAGAGTCCAACTACTTCTTCAGGATGAGCGCCTACCAGAACTGGCTTATCGACCACATCAACCAAAACCCCGATTTCATCCGGCCGAAACAATACCGGAACGAAGTGCTGTCTTTCCTGAAGGAGCCTCTGGAAGACCTTTGCATTTCCAGACCCAAATCCCGTCTCACCTGGGGCATCACCCTGCCCTTTGACGAAAATTACGTGACCTATGTATGGTTCGACGCCCTTCTGAACTACGTATCGGCCCTGGGATACCCGGAAGGCGAAACCTACCAAACGTACTGGCCCAGCGTCCAGCACATCATCGCCAAGGACATCCTCAAAACACACGCCATCTACTGGCCCACCATGATGAAGGCCGCCGGGATTCCCCTGTTCAACTCCTTGAATGTTCACGGATTCTGGAACATGGGCGAATACAAAATGTCCAAAAGCCTGGGCAATGTGGCCAGCCCCCTGGCCCTCAAGGAAAAATACGGAGTGGACGCCTACCGGTTCTTTCTGATGCGCGACATGGTGTTCGGCCTTGATTCCAATTTCTCAGAAGAAGCCATTGTCCAGAGGATCAACAGTGACCTGGCCAACGACCTGGGGAACCTTTTCTCACGGGTCATCGCCATGAGCCTGAAATATTTCGACGGCGTGGTTCCGTCCTGGAATGAGACAGAGGAAAAGGAACACGGCCTGTCTCTTGAATCCGAAGCCATGGAGGTGGTGTCCGAGTATGCCGAATCCATGGAAGTTTTTGCGTTCCACAAAGGGCTCGCCGCTGTATTCAGACTGATCGGCCGCATGAACAAGTACGTGGATGAAACGGCCCCCTGGGATCTGGCCAAAGATCCGTCGACGTCGGAGCGTCTCAAGACGGTCATGTACAACCTGCTTGAAGGCCTGAGAATAGTGGCTGGACTGATCAGCCCGGTGATGCCTGACACCTCGAAAACCATGCTCGTCCACCTGGGCTTCGGTGAATCTCAACTCACCCCCGGCCTGGACGACCTCAGGGCGTGGAGACGGCTTGAACCCGGCTTTCGCCTGACCAAGGTCAAGGCTCTTTTCCCCAGAATCGACACCAGCCGTCCCAAGGAAGAGGCCAAGATCGAGGAAGCCCCGCCTTCTCCTGTCAGCTCCCTCGATCCGCCTCTCAAACCGGAGATCACGTTTGACGATTTCTCTAAAATCGATTTGAGAACCGCCACCGTGATTCGTGCGGAATCCATTCCCAAAGCGGAGAAACTTCTCAAGGTCACCGTGGATATGGGAGAAGGCCGGGAACGAACCATCGTTGCGGGGATTTCGAAAAGCTACACACCCGCGGAGCTGACTGGCAAAAAGGTGATCATCGTCGCCAACCTGAAACCGGCCAAACTCATGGGGCAGGTATCACAGGGAATGATCCTTGCGGCATGGGATGGCGAAGCCTTCAACGTGGCGACTTTCGACCAAACGATCAAACCGGGAACCCAAGTAAAATAAGCGGGTTGAGCCTTTCGTGACAACCCTCGGAGACCTTGTCCCGATGTCTGAAAAAAGGTAGGAATTGCACAGACTGACGATGTCGATTTACCAGGGGGTTTCAAAACACCCCCTGAACAAAAAAAACCCGAGACCGTTTATTTTATTGACATTCTGAAAAACATAGGCCATAAATTCCTATAATTCGAACGACATCGTCTTCAGAGTTTCCTTAAAGCAGTAGAATTCATCGCTGAACATACAAACATATTTATAGTGATACCAGTATGATAAAAGAAAAACAAAATTGGCGGGAATTTCAAAACGACCTTAAGAAAAAGGCTGCGAGAAAAAAATTGATGAAATCCACCCTCAGGGTTCTGTGTGTCGTTCCGGTTTTCATCATCGTGTGTTACACCCTAAGTCTTGGCCTTCAGCCTTCGGAAGAAAAAAAATCTGCGGATAAACCTGTGGCCGCCGTTGAAACGGCACCGAGGCCCGTGGAAAAACCGGCCATTTCCCGTGCGCCTGAAGCCAAAAAACCGTCGTTCATCGCCTCTTTCCTGTCCAAGGATGCGTTCAGCAAACAGGATATCCGTCGTCTTCTCCGTGAAAACGACCTGACCAACATCACGAAAAAAAGCTTCCTGCTCGAAACAGGCAGCAAAAAACTTCATGTCAACACCTCCATCGACATGGACCTCCAGAACTTCCTTCTTTCCCAGGTCGACCATGCGAAAAAAGCCGGTCGAGGCCGTCCACGTTACCTGGCCATGGTGGCCCTGGACCCCGAGACCGGCAAAGTTCTTTCCATGGCCAGCTATGACCACAAAAATCCGTCGAACAACACCTGTCTTTCCAGCGATTATCCGGCGGCCAGCATTTTCAAGATCATCACGGCGGCAGCGGCCATTGAAACCTGCGGCCTGAGCCCGGTATCCTATCTCAACTTCACAGGGTCACGATACACCCTCTACAAACGTCAGCTTGAAGATACATCCGGCCGTTATTCCAACACGATCTCGTTCAGAGATTCCTTTGCCCAAAGCGTCAACCCCGTTTTCGGCAAGATCGGCAGCCAGTACGTGGGCAAGGAAGGCCTTGCAAAATACGCCAGCGCCTTTGGATTCAACCATCCCATCACCTTCGAAGCGCCTCTGCCTGTCAGCCCGATCAACCTGATAGACGACCCCTACAAACTGGCTGAAATCGCCTCCGGATTCAATCGGGACACTCACCTGTCCCCGCTGCACGCCGCATTGCTGTCCGGCACCATCGTCAACAACGGACAGTTCATCGAACCCACCATCGTCGAACAGATCGTTGACGAAACAGGAAAAGTCATCTATTCAGGTAAACTCAGGCCCGTTCATCAGGCCATCAAACCTGAAACATCCTCTGTGGTGAAGGAACTCATGGCCACGACCATCACCGACGGAACGAGCCGGAAAAGTTTCCAGGGGTTCGAAAACGATCCTGTCCTGGCCCATCTCAACATCGGCGGGAAAACGGGGTCCATCTACAACAACGGTCATGACGTCCGGTTCGACTGGTTTGTCGGTTTCGCCGAAGACAAGAACGGACAGCAGAAACTGGCTGTCAGCGTTCTCGTGGGTCATGAAAAATACATCGGCACCAAGGCGTCGTATTATGCCCGCATGACCATGAAACATTATTTTGGAAACCAGTTTGCCAACACCAAACAACAGACGAAAGAACTCATGGCGAGCAATCGTGATCATCTTCTTCAGCAGGATGTCCGGATCAGATAGGTCAACCCCCTCTCCTTGTCCGATGCCTGCGATTCCAGATCAGAAATCCATACCACCGACAACCACCTTTTTGCACACAAGATCCACGCCGGTTACCCGGCTTCGTGAAAGGATAACCCCTGACTTATGACCCCTCAAAATCCATATCGAAAGATCGTCCGTCAATTAAAAAAAACCTTTACGACCAACATCTGCCTGGGCAAGGTCAAAACAGACGTTCGCAAACCCTGTCTTGTACTTTTTCCATACAGCTCAACGACGCTTAACTGCGGGCTTTCAGGGATCGTGTCCTACCACAAGGGGGAATCAAAACCCGTCCATGTGGACTTGGAGACCCTTCTTTCCCAACTGGGACATATCGAGGCGTATCCGTTTTCCCTTTGTTCTGACCGGAAACTCACCCTGGACGAACACTACCTGGGAGGGGCTGAAATGATCGAGTCCTTTCGTGAAAAAACCCGGGCTCTCAACCACGACGAACAGTTCACCGCCATCTATTTCAATCCGGACGTCTTCTCGGCCCTGGCATCACTGGCGGGCCGGGTGAAATCCCTCATCGCCACCGAACGTTCGGCTGCGGAAACCCAGTCCGGCATACTCCCCCCCCATGACGTGGATATCCTCACAGGACGGGTCGAAACACTCCTTGACGTTCATTGGAGCCTTGAAAAAGAGATCTTTTCCAATATCCGGAAAATCCGAGAGCTGGTCAATCCCCCCCACGGGGAACCCACGGAATCCATGGTACTTGTTTTCAAGAAAATCAACAGCGTCCTCAACGCCATCGACCGGCTGGAGGTCCGTGGCCGTGATTCGGCCGGTATTTCCCTGCTTTTCACCCTGTCCCAGCAACAGTACGACGAGTTCATGGAAGCCCTGGCCGATGAAAAGCTGTCCAGCCAGCTGACCCAGAGAACAAGCGGGGATGTACTCCTGAACCACAGCATCTCCATCAACAAAATCAAAGACGAACGCCACGGAAAACGGATCAGTCTCGGGTTTGCCTACAAGGTGGCCGCTGAAATCGGAAGCCTTGGCGACAATGTCCATTTCCTCAGACACAGCATCGCCTCGGACCGCATCCTCCAGCTTCTGACCATAGGGTCCCACCTGAACCACACGGTGTCGGCTCATACCCGCTGGGCCTCGGTGGGCGCCATTTCCGAATCCAACTGTCACCCGGTGGACAATGAAACCACAGGCGGACGAACACCCAAAAGCGGTATCATCCACGTCTGCCTGAACGGAGACATCGACAATTATATTCATCTTAAAAATGAATATGAAGACCGCTACGACAAAATACAGAACGAAATCACCACGGACACGAAAATCATTCCCATGCAGATCGAGCGTCACCTGAAAACGGGCTGCGATCTCACCACCGCTTTTCTGAAAGCGCTGAACGACTTCGAAGGGTCCCATGCCATTTCCATGCACAGCGACCTTGCGCCCGGAAAACTGTTTCTCGGCCAGAGGGGCAGCGGCCAGGCTGTTTTCGTGGGCATCGCGAAAGATCATTTCATGCCGGCTTCCGAAGTTTACGGTTTTGTGGAAGAAACGCCCTACTTCATCAAAATGGACGGGGAGAAAATCGTCGAAACACCCAAGGGAAAATCCCAGGGCCAATTGTTCATTCTCGACCAGAACGCGAAAATTCCAGAATCCCTTGTGTCCGGCATCGAAGCGATGCATTACGACGGAACCCCCATCGCTCTTACCGAAGCCGACGTGAAACACACCCAGATCACGTCACGGGACATCGACCGCCAGAACTTTTCCCATTATTTCCTGAAGGAAATCACCGAATCCCCTGTTTCCGTCGAACGGACGATCCAGAACCGCTGGAAAATCAAGAAAACCGACAACAGGGAACGCTACGTCACCAGTCTGGACGAAAGCGTGGTCCCCTCTTCCATCGTCACGGCTTTCAAGGACAAAACCATACGAAGGGTGTTCCTCGTGGGCCAGGGAACGGCCGGAGTGGCGGCCCTGGCCTGTTGTGGTATCATGAACCACTACCTGAACGACACGAGCATCCAGGTCACGGCCCTCAAAGCCTCCGAGTTTTCAGGTTTTTTCATCAGCCCCGACGAAGGCCCCGACAGCATGGCCGACACTCTGGTCATCGCCATCAGCCAGTCCGGAACCACCACTGACACCAACCTGGCCGTGGACATGGTCCGTGAACGGGGCGCGTACACCCTGGCCATCGTAAACCGCAGGGATTCGGACCTGACCTTCAAAGTCGACGGCGTGATCTACACCAGCAGCGGACGGGACATCGAAATGTCCGTGGCCTCCACCAAGGCCTTTTACTCACAGATCGTGGCCGGAGCCATTCTGGGGCTCCACATCGCCGCCATCACGGGCAAGCGCGACGAAGGTTTCGTTTCCGAGGAAATCCGGCAGATTATCGAACTTCCCGAAGCCATGCGTTCCGTCCTGTCCCTTCGCGAGGAGATACAAAAATCAGCCGAAACCTACGCGGTCCAGCGGACATACTGGGCTGTGGTGGGAAGCGGATTCAACAAAGCCTCTTCCGATGAAATCCGCATCAAGCTCAGTGAACTCTGCTACAAAACCATTTCATCGGACTTCGTGGAAGACAAGAAACACATCGACCTTTCCTCCGAACCCCTGATCCTTGTCTGCGCCGCAGGAACACGGGAAAGTGTCCTGGGCGACGTCATCAAGGACACCGCCATTTTCAACGCCCACAAGGCCCTTCCCATCGTGATCGCCAACGAGGGGGAAAACCGTTTCGCCCCCTATGCCCGAAGCGTTTTCCATGTTCCGGTGATCAGCGAACACCTGGCCCCCATTCTCAACACCCTGGCCGGACACATCTGGGGATACTATGCGGCCCTTTCCCTGAACGAGGGTTCCCGCTTCCTTTACAACCACCGTGAAGAACTGACCCATATCATCGACGGTTATGCACGGAAAGACATGAACGTTTACGAAATTTTCCTCGAAAACACCTTCAGGGAAAAAATCACCGAGTTCTACAACGAATTCAGGAAACGGATCAACGAGGGAAAAATTCCCACGATCATGGGTTACAAAAGGACTTCGGATTTGTGTCTGCTCCTGAAATACCTTTCGGGAAAGCTTCCCGTCACCGACTTCGAACTGGACTTCGCCACCAAAGGGACGCCGCTCAACATGCTCGACGCCCTGTTCGATTGCCTTAACCAGAGCATCAACAGCCTGGCAAGGCCCATCGACGCCATCAAGCACCAGGCCAAGACAGTTACCGTGGGCACCAGCCGGATCAGTGAGAAAGTCGAAGGGTTCCTCTTCGAAATCCTGGAGGCCAACGGCATCACCCTGAACCAGCTCACCAGCTCGAACATCCTGGTTTTGAGAAACCTCCAGTCTGTCATCGAAGGCGTCAACGGCCATGTGCTGTACCGTATCGACAACCTGAGCATTCTCGGCAAAGCCACGGCCGACACCACCATCCACCTGGTGACAAAGGAAGGGGTTTTCAAGGAGATCCCCTCCAGGGTCGAAACGGATCACCGGCTTTCCGGAACCAAGAGCATCATTGTCAGGGAAGGCAACGTGTTCATCGGCAAAGGCCTCAAGGACAACAAGAACATCCTGTCCATCCCCATCAAGTCGAAAACATCCAACGTGATCGAGTTTATCATGTCCCTCAACGTGGTCTTCAAGGACGAAAAAATCCCCCTGTTCGCCCGTATCAAGGCCCTTGGCGGAAAACATGAACGGATTCGAAACCTTGTCCAGGAACGTGGTGTCAACTGGGACGACACCTACCTCCAGAGTCTCAAGCTGGACGAGCTGTTCGGACTGTCCGCTGAGAAAATCGCCGAACGGATCAGCGGCATGATCCCGGGAGAAGGCCATTGACACATCGCCTGTCATCCGATCAGGACGGAGAACAACCGTGACGGAACAAAGCGTGCACGACCATGTCTTCCTGTCTGAAAACCAGCGGGCCAACGAACGCAAAACCTGGGCCGTGATCTTTCTGACAGCCATCACCATGGGACTTGAAATCGTCTGCGGCATGGTCTTCGGTTCCATGGCGCTCCTGGCAGACGGCTGGCACATGGCCAGCCACGCCTCGGCCCTTGGCATCACGGCCTTCGCTTACGCCATGGCCAGAAAGCACAAAAACAACAGGAAATTCACGTTCGGGACCGGCAAGATCGGCGATCTGGCCGCATACACCAGCGCCCTTTTCCTTTTGTTCATCGCCGCCACCATGGTCTGGGAATCGGTCGAACGTTTCATCCACCCGGTTTCCATCCGTTTCACCGAGGCCATGATCGTCGCCGTCATCGGACTTGCCGTAAATCTTGTCAGCGCATTCATTCTCAAGGACGACCATCACCACCATCATGATGATGAAGAGGGGGAAGAAGACCATGACCATTCCCATCAGCACCACCACGACCACAATATCAGGGCTGCCTACGTCCACGTTCTCGCCGACGCCCTGACATCCATCCTTGCCATTGTGGCCCTCGGCCTTGGTATGTTTTTCGGCTGGTCTTTCCTGGATCCAGCCATGGGCATTGCCGGAGCCCTGCTGATCACCCAGTGGGCGTTGAAACTCATGGCCCAGTCCGGAGCCGTTCTCCTCGATCACAGCAGGAACAACCCCGTTCTACAGGCTGTCTCTGAAAAAGTGGGCCAGATAAACGGACTGGATGTGGAGGACCTTCACGTGTGGCGTGTCGGTCCTGGCCATTTCAGCGCCATTCTCTCGGTCCGTTCAACAGGAGACACGACCGTCGGCGACATCAGGGCCAGCCTCAGTGATGTGAAAGGGCTCTCCCACCTCACCATAGAAATCAACCGGCTATGACGGCGTGGAACGGATGATTCTTCGTCCGTTTTCACCACGAAGAGCCATTTTCAACTCGGATATGCAAGGGGTTTTCATAAGGAATTTGGTGGAAACACGCCCGATTTCCGATGGGAAATGGGCATCTGACGAGGTGATACAGGGGATATTCCTGGCAATTTGCAGTGTCTTTTCAGCGTCTTCGGGTCGCAACCTGTAAGAAACCTCCACGGCATCCAGCGAAAGATCCGGAGGAATGAAACCGAGTTGCCCCAGAATGCTGAAGGCTGTCCGGTCGATGTGAGCCGCCACCGCAAGCCCTCCCAGGTCATGGATATGGTTCACCAGATGATTTAAATCCACTGACGCGGCGCCGATCAGAAGGCGCGGGTTCTGGGCCGTCACCTGGTCCTCCACATCGGCCACTACCTGGTAGCCGAATATGTCCGGGTTGTTCTCACCTTTCAGATTGTCGTAGACAAAATCCTGCATGGCCAGGGCCGATTCCAGGGTGTCGAAAAGGGCCAGCACATGCACTTCCTCCACGGAGCAGATCTCAAGACCTGGAAAAACACAAAGCCCCAGCTTTCTTCCCTTTTCCATGGCGGCTCCGGCGTTCTCCGCCGTGTTGTGGTCGGTCACCGCGATGATGTTCAGCCGTTTTTCAAGACTGTGTTCAACCACGGCCCGCGGGGTCATGTCCCAGTCTCCGCAGGGGGAAAGGCAGGTGTGGAGGTGGAGGTCCGCCCGGTACAGCTGGAATCCATGGCCTTCCATCTCAGCTTTCCGCGTACAGCTTGCCGGAAAGCTCGAAGGACGACCCCGGGTAGGTCAGAACAGGAATTCCCTCGGCGTTGGCTTTGTCCACGGTCTCCGGCGAAGGAGCTGCCCCGCCGGTGATCACGATGGCGGCCATTTCACGGAGAACCGCCACGGCCACGATGTTCTGGTGACACTGAACAGTCAGCCAGACGCAGCCGATCCCCGCGTTTCCCATGATCTCACTGAGAAGATCGCCCGAATACCCCCCCTGAACCTCACGGCCCAGCCCCGATTCCCCTGCCACCACGGTCAGACCGAACTTGTCGGCCATGTCTTTCACGTTCATATTTGCTCCCTGGTTCGATGTCATAAGGCTTCGTGTGCTTTTCTTATCACGTATCGCTGACCGGTGGATTCACCCGGCTGAAAAGCTCTTGCTTGGTCATGCCCCTCATTTTGAGATACATGCAGTCCGAGGGATCGGCCTCCCCGAGCACCAGATCTTCGGCGAAGGTCCGGCAATCCGGTGAACCGCAGGCTCCGCAGCTTTTGCCGTCGATAATCTGCACGATCTCCTCGATCATCCTGAGTTCGTCAAAGGAAAACGTCCTTTCCTTCTGGATTCCCATGGCTTTCAACGCCTGGGGAGTGACCTTGGGAAAAAACCAGTTGCTGTCGTAGAGCCTCAGAACCCGTTCGCGGTTCAGCCGGGTTCCGACCCCCAGCGTTTTGGCTATTTTGATGGCCGCGCTTTTGGCCAGGTATTTGTCGATGGCGTTCAGGGCCCCTCCGATACAGCCTTCACGACAGGTCCTGAATTCGATGTACTCGATGTCGTTGAAAAGCCCCAGTTCGATTTTTTCAAGATACGTGATGGTTTCGTTCAGGCCTGTCACCGCCAGGGTTTTGTCGAGACCTGTGGCCTCGGCTTCTCCACCGCTCATACTCCAGAGAAGTCCGCCGCCTGACGTGCACTGTTCGAATTCGAATCCGGCCTGGGCAAAGGGGATCTTGTCGTTTTTTTCAAAATGTTTGATATGCCGGGACAGTTCACCGTAGATGTCGTTGATGCCCAAAGCTCCGGTGGAATGAAGCTCGGCTTCCTTCCCCGCTTTTTCCAGCTCTTTTTTCGGGACACCCATCTTACTGGGGCAGGGATTGATATAATAGATGATGATATCCTGGTCATCCACTCCGTAATGGATCTTGAACTGGGTGAGAACGTCCCTGGCCATCAGGGCCACCGGTCTCATGATCGGATGGACATGGGGAAGAAGGCTGGGAAAGCGGCAGACGATCAGCCTCAGCACCACGGGACATACGGGTGAGATCAGGGGCCAGGGCGACTCGCCGGTCTTCCTGTTTCTCGAAATGTACTCGGCCGTGGCCCACTGGAACATCTCGAAATAATAGGACATGTCCACCGTGTGGGTGAACCCCATGTTCTTGAGGCCCTGGAGCACATCCCTTGGAAGAACTCCCGGAAACTGGGAATAAAGCACGGGAGACACCAGGGCAATGGTGATTTTGTCGCTTTTCAGGGATTCAAGTTCCGAGGTGGACGCGCTGATCGCCCCGCTTTCGCAGATGCGAATGCATTCACCGCAACCGATGCACAGGGCGTGTTTGATGATGGCTTTGCCGTTTCTCACGCGGATCGCCCGCGTGGGGCAGCGTTTGACACAGAGACTGCATCCCACGCACATGTCTTCTTCGAAATGGATGAAACAGTGTCTCACGCTTCCTTTGTCCTCTCCCATAGCCTCAGCCTTTACAATAGAAAACCATGGTGACATGGGTCCCATGGCCAAGTTCCGACCGGATTTCCATCGAATCGGAATTTTTTTTCATGTTGGGAAGCCCCATACCGGCCCCAAAACCCATTTCCCGGTACTCGTCCCTGGCCGTGGAATAGCCTTCCTGCATGGCCAGCTCCACATCGGCGATTCCCGGTCCGTTGTCGGCCACTTCGACGACGACCCGTTCCGTACTGACATCAACGGACAGCTGGCCGTCGCCTCCGTGCATCACGAGGTTCATCTCCGCTTCGTAACCGCAGATCGCGACACGACGGACGAGATCGGAATCATAGTTCATGGATTTCAGAAGGTTTTTCACATGGATGGACGCTTCACCGGCGTGTATGAAATCTTTCTTCGCGACATGGTAACTCTTTTGAATAGACGACATCTTATTACATTCCTGAAAACCGAATCCGTGGTCTTTCACCGTTCATGGACAAGACCCACTATGACATCCTTCACACGGTGTATCAAACACTAACTCAGACCTGAGGAAAAGATCAAGGCAAACGGTCAATTCCCAAAAAGGATTTCAACGGTTCCCGTGAACCCCGGTCATACCCTGCTGATAAAGCCTGCCGCAGGAAACGAACATGGAAAGAGGGGTGACGAGAAGGGGGATGTCCTCCTGCCTGGCCAGGGCCACCACCTCGGCAGAAGGTTTCTTGTTCCGGACGAACACAATGGCCCCCGCACCGGAAACCGAAGCGGTCCTGATGGCCTGGAGCGTCACAAGACCGGTGAGAAACACACTGTCCGCCGCGCTGGTGGAGAGGACGTCGCTCATCAGGTCACATCCCCGGCAGTACTTGAAGTCCATGTCTTTCTTGTCTTCACCCGCAAGAAATTCAGACTCCAGAATCCGTGCAATTTCATTGAGCTTCATGGTTCCGTTCAACCTTTCAAGTCAGGACGCGCTGGGATAGTTGGGATGATGCGTGATGGACCGGCAGACGTTCAGGGAATCATCTCTTGTCGGGAGAACCCTTTCAAAGAGCCGTGATTGTCTCATCGCCGGTCTAAATGATTGTTTTCATGAATCTATAGACTATTTTCTCCTAACCTGTCAACAGCTTGGGGGATGGCGAAAGAAAACGGCTGCGCTGCGGCCGCCACCAGGCAAATCAATTCATTGACATTTGACTTTTATTGTGGAATTTTACCGAATTAATTGAGTTGACGTAACGTTGCAATACCCCTATTTTATTCTTTCATGAATTTTAATAAAATTTCAGTTGGTTACAACGTCGATTCACGGACTTGTCTCCGACTGTTACCGTTTGACGTGTCTGGGGCTTTTTCATCAATTCAGGTTTCCTCTTCCGGAAACCGGGCCTGAGGTCTGCGCCGGTCCAATGACGGAGCAACACCTCAAAAACCGCAGGAGATCATAAGTTATGTCCATTAAATCCTATCCCAGCCATCCCGATGTCAGCGACGAGATGTGGGAGAAAATCGATGAAATCATTGACGCCAACAAAGACATTGCCGGCTCGGTCATCGGTGTCCTCCGCATGAGCCAGGACATCGTGGGGTACCTGCCTGTCCAGTTGATCGACTACGTTGCGGAAGGCATGAACCTGCCGGCCAGCCAGGTTTATGGTGTGGCCACCTTCTATTCCCTGTTCACCCTGAAACCCAAGGGCCGCAACGTGATCAAGGTCTGTACGGGAACGGCCTGCTATGTCAAGGGGATCAAGGAAGTCATCACCCATATCTCCACGAAATACGGGATCAGGGAAGGGGAAACCATGCCGGACCGCCGTTTCTCCATGGAAGCGGTCCGCTGCCTGGGAGCCTGCGGCCTGGCCCCTGTCATGATCGTCAAAGAGGATATTCACGGCAACCTGAAACCCGATGAAGTTCTGGGCGTCCTTGACAACTACAAATAACGCCACGGGGGTGGATCCATCCCCGGCTCATCAATAAAAGACTGAGCTGTGAAGCTTTGCTCTTGAACGAGGCAGGAGATTCTCATGAGTAAAACCAGAATGCAGTTGATGTTGTGTGGCGGTACCGGCTGTCACAGCACCGGAAGCAAGAAGTTCGAACAGGCGCTGCAAAAAGAGCTCGAAGCCAAAGGTCTGGCGGAAGAAATCAAAATCATCGAAACAGGATGCAACGGGTTCTGCGCTGTCGGCCCAGTGATGCTTGTCCAGCCGGAAGGCGTGTTTTATCAGAAACTGAAGGTCGAGGATGTTCCCCTGCTTGTGGAAGAGCATTTCCTCAAGGGTCGTCCCGTGAAGAAGCTGTTCTTCGTCGAACAGAAATCCAGGGAAAGCATTCCGAACATCAATGATATCCCCTTCTTCTCCAACCAGATCTACCGGGCCATGAGAAACAAAGGGGCCATCGACCCCGAAGTCATCGACGAGTATATCGCCAGAGACGGTTACTTTGCTGCGGCCAAAGCCCTGAACGAGATGACTCCCGAACAGATCGTCGAACAGGTAAAAATCTCACAGATCCGGGGAAGAGGCGGTGCGGGTTTCCCCACCGGCATGAAATGGAGTTTCGCCGCAGCCAGCCCCGGCGATGAGAAATTCGTTCTCTGCAACGCCGATGAAGGCGACCCTGGAGCCTTCATGGACCGGAGCCTTCTTGAAAGCGACCCCCATGCCATCCTCGAAGGGATGCTCATCGCTGCCAAAGCCATCAACGCCAGACAGGGGTACATCTACTGCCGTACCGAATACCAGCTGGCCATCCGGCGACTTGAAATCGCCATCCGCCAGGCCAAGGAATACGGTCTTCTCGGGGACAACATCCTGGATTCCGGATTTTCCTTCAACATCGACATCTACCAGGGTGCCGGAGCCTTTGTCTGCGGTGAGGAAACGGCCCTGATGCGTTCCATCGAAGGAAAACGGGGCATGCCAAGGCCACGACCCCCTTTCCCGGCCCTCAAAGGCCTCTGGGACAAACCCACCATCTTGAACAACGTCGAAACCCTGGCCAATATTCCCCAGATCATTCTGAACGGGGGTGAGTGGTACGCCAGCATCGGTACGGAAAAAAGCAAGGGAACGAAAGTTTTCGCCCTGTCCGGCGACGTGAACAACATCGGCCTTGTGGAAGTGCCCATGGGTCTTCCCATCCGCAAGTTGATCTACGATATCGGCGGCGGCATTCCCGGTGGCAAGAAATTCAAGGCTGTCCAACTCGGCGGCCCTTCCGGCGGCTGTGTTCCCGAACACAAACTGGACACCATCATCGATTACGAGGAAATCGCCAAAGTCGGCGCCATCATGGGCTCCGGCGGAGCCATTGTCATGGATGAAAACACCTGCATGGTGGACATGGCCCGGTTCTTCATGGACTTCATTCAGGACGAATCCTGCGGCAAATGCACCCCCTGCCGCGAAGGAACCCGGCGCATGCTGGAACTCCTGGAAAAAATCTGCCACGGAAAAGGCGAAGACGGAGACATCGAAACCCTGGAAAACCTGTCCAGGGTGATCAGCCAGTCCGCTCTCTGCGGCCTTGGCCAGACTGCGGCCAATCCGGTTCTTTCCACCTTGAGATTTTTCAGGGACGAATACGAAGCTCATATCAAGGACAAGGTCTGTCCGGCCAAGCGCTGCATCGCCCTCCTGAAATTCGAAGTCGATCCGGAAAAATGCAAAAAATGCGGACTCTGCTTCAAAGCCTGTCCGGCCAATGCCATCACCTGGCAGAAAAAGGAAGTGGCTGTCATCGACACGAGCAAGTGCGTCAAATGCATGAGCTGTTTCGACAAGTGCAAGTTTGATGCGATTTTTTAAACCGGCCTGAAGGGGCGGGCCTTACGCCCGCCTCCATGTGAACCCTGTAGACGGACCAATCTTGGATCCGGTCCCTCGTTCCGAGGGCCGGAAACGTATTCTCGGGAGACAAAAGATCATGGAAAACAAAAACCTTATCGTCATCAACGGCCAGGAGTACCTGTTCAATCCGGGTGAAACCATCCTGACCGTGGCCAGAAGGAACAACGTCGATATTCCGACGCTCTGCCACCTAAAGGGAACCACACCCACGGGAGCCTGCCGGATCTGCGTGGTGGAGATCGAAGGAGCCCGCAGTCTCATGACCGCCTGTACCGTGCCTGCAACCCACAACATGGTTGTGAGAACGGAAACAGACTCCGTCATTCAATCCCGAAGAATGATCATTGAACTGATGCTCTCTTCAGGCAACCATGAAGACTGTCTTGTCTGCCCGGCGTCCGGAGACTGCCGTCTTCAGGAACTGTCCTACAGGTACCAGGTGAAAGGCGGACGTTTTCCAAAGACCCAGAACCGTTATGACATGGAAGCTGTCAATCCCTTTATCATCCGGAATTTTTCCAAGTGCCTGAACTGCGGCCGCTGTGTCCAGGCCTGCAAGGATGTCCAGGTGAACAACGCCATCGATTTCGGTTACCGGGGAGCCGCAACGAAGATCGTCACCAAAGGTGATCGCGCTCTCAAAGACTCCGATTGCGTGTTCTGCGGCGAGTGCGTCCAGGTCTGCCCCGTAGGTGCCCTGATTCCCAAAGATGCTTACAAGAAAGCAAGACTCTGTGACACGGAAGCCGTAAAATCCACCTGCACTTACTGCGGTGTGGGTTGTCAGATCAACCTCCACGTGAAAAACAACAAAGTTCAGCACATCACCGGCCGTGACGATGTGGGCCCCAATTACGGCAGCCTCTGCGTAAAAGGCCGGTACGGATTTGATTTCATCGCGTCCGACGAGCGCCTGACATCGCCGATGATCAAGGAAAACGGTTCGTTCCGTGAAGCGTCCTGGAACGAAGCCCTGGGTCTTGTGGCCGAACGGCTGGGATCTGTCCGGGACACATCCGGTCCGGACAGCATCGGGGTGCTCACCTCGGCAAGGATCAGCAACGAAGAAAATTACGTGGTTCAGAAGTTCGCCAGGGCGGTGCTCAAGACGAACAACCTGGACCACTGCGCCCGTCTCTGACACAGCTCAACTGTAGCCGGTCTGGCTGCAAGTTTCGGTAGCGGCGCCATGACGAACCCCATTTCAGACATCGAGAAAGCCGATGTGATTCTGATCACCGGGTCCAACACCACGGAAAACCATCCCGTGATTTCAACCTATGTGAAGCGGGCCGTGACCTTCCTCGGGAAAAAGCTCATCGTGGTGGACCCCAGGAAAATCAAGATCGCATCCTTCGCGGACCAGTGGCTCCGGCCCAATCCGGGAACGGACGTGGCCTGGATCAACGGCATGATGCACGTGATCATCAAGGAAAACCTCTACGACAGGGATTTTGTAAAGAACCGCTGCGAGGACTTCGACGCCCTGGTCAAGAGCGTGGAAGATTTCACCCCCGAGTCGGTGGAAAGCCTGACCGGCATTCCGGCCAAAAATCTCGTGGACGCGGCCCGTCTCTACGCCGGGGCCAAAGCCGCCTCGATCCTCTACTGCATGGGCATCACCCAGCATGTGAGCGGCACGGACAACGTCAAATCCCTGGCCAACCTGGCCATGCTCTGCGGAAACCTGGGCATCGAGGGCGGCGGGGTAAACCCCTTGCGCGGACAGAACAACGTCCAGGGCGCCTGCGACATGGGCGGACTTCCCAACGTGTTCACCGGTTACCAGAGCGTCAGCGATCCGGCCATGGTGAAAAAAATGGAAGAAGCCTGGAACGTCAAAGGTCTCAGCGCAAAACCGGGGCTCACGGTCACGGAAATGATCCCCATGGCCCACGAAGGAAAAATCAAGGCCCTTTACATCGTGGGTGAAAACCCGCTTGTCTCCGACGCCGACGCCAACCACGTGGAAGAAAGCCTGAAACACCTGGATTTCATGGTGGTCCAGGACATCTTCATGACGGAAACCGCCAAACTGGCCGATGTGGTCCTGCCCAGCCTCTGCTTTGCGGAAAAAGACGGAACCTTCTCCAACACCGAACGCAAAGTCCAGAGAATCCGCAAAGCCGTCACAGGACCGGGTTCGGCAAGGACAGACTGGGACATCGTCTGCGATCTGGCCACACGCATGGGGTACCCCATGACCTACGCCGACAGCCGGGAGATCTTCGAGGAAATCGCAGCTGTCACGCCTTCCTATGCGGGCATCAGCTACGAACGCATCGAAAACGAAGGACTTCACTGGCCCTGCCCCACGGCTGAACATCCGGGCACACCCATCCTTCACACGGCCCAGTTCACCCGTGGAAAAGGAAAGTTCCATGCCATCGCCTTCGTGCCTCCGGCTGAAAAGACAGACGACGAGTTCCCACTTGTCCTCACCACGGGACGGGTCCTCTACCACTACCACACCGGTACCATGACACGAAAAAGCGACGGGCTCAACGAACGCGCTCCCGAATGCTTCGTCGAAATGGCAAAAGAAGACGCGGCCCGGTTCGGTGTCGAATCGTCGGCACATGTCACCATCGCGTCACGCCGCGGAAACATCAGGGCCAAGGTGAAGATCTCCGATGAAGCGGTTCCTGGAACGGTATTCATTCCCTTCCATTACGCTGAATCTTCGGCCAACACCCTGACCCACGCGGCCCTGGATCCTGTGTCCAAGATCCCGGAGTTCAAGGTCTGCGCGGTGAAAATCAGCGCCTGATTCTTTTTTAGCAAAAAATATCTACGCCAAAAGCCCGCGACTTGTCGCGGGCTTTTTTTTATAGTAAGGTTCGTGCTTTATTTATATTTGAGGAGACAGATCATGGCAAAAATTGAAATAAACGGGATCCCTGTCGAGGCGGACGAGTCCAAAACCCTGCTCGATGTGATCCGGGAGCATAAGATAGCCGATGTTCCCACCCTGTGTCAGTTCAAGGACCACTCCCCTTTCGCGTCCTGTTCCCTGTGTGTCGCGGAAGTGAAGGGAGCTCCCGGCCTGAAACGGACCTGCGCCACACCGGTGATGAACGGCATGGTGGTGGACACGGAAAGCCCTGCCGTCCAGAAAGCCCGGCAGACCAATCTTGAACTTCTTCTGTCCAACCACAAAGCGGACTGTTACGCCCCGTGCAGGCTGGCCTGCCCGGCCGGAGTGGACATCCAGGGTTACATCGCCCTGTGCCGGCGAGGTCTTTACTCCGAAGCCATCCGCCTGATCAAGGAAACCAACCCCCTTCCCATGATCTGCGGCAAGGTCTGCGCCAAACCCTGTGAAGACAAGTGCCGGAGAAATTACATCGACTCTCCGGTGGATATCAAGAACATCAAACGCTATGCTGCGGCTAAAGACCTGGAAGCCAACGGGGTCTACTCCACGCCCCTTGCCGGACCGGAGACAGGAAAAAAAGTGGCCGTGATCGGAAGCGGACCTGCCGGTCTTTCCGCCGCTTTTTTTCTCAGGAAAAAAGGTCATTCGGTGACGATTTTCGAAATGATGCCCAAAGCCGGCGGCATGATGCGTTACGGCATTCCCGAATACCGTCTTCCCAAAGCCGATCTCCAGGAAGAAATCGATTCGATCCTCAACATGGGCGTGTCCATCGAGTTCAACCGAAAACTGGGCCGAGACTTCACCTTTGACAGTCTCAGGGCCGACGGATACGATGCCATTTTCCTCGGGATCGGAGCCCAGCTGGGAAGCGACGCCCGCACCACGGGTGGAGACCTGAAAGGCGTGATCCAGGGCGTTGATTTCCTCAGGGACGTCAGCCTGGGAATCGCCCCGAAACTCAAAGGAAAAGTGTTTGTCGTTGGCGGAGGCAACACGGCCATCGACGCGGCGAGAACCGCCCTGCGTTACGGAGCATCCTCGGTTTCCATCGTCTACCGCCGGACAGAAGCTGAAATGCCCGCCGCTGTCGAGGAAATCCATGACGCCAAAGAAGAAAACATCCAGCTCCGGCTGCTCACCAACCCAGTGGAGTACCTGGGAGAAAACGGAGTGCTTAGCGGGGTGAGACTGGTGAAAATGGGCCTGGGAGAACCGGACAGCTCGGGCCGGAGACGGCCAGTGGTTCTTGAGGGCAGCGAGTACGAAGAGACAGTGGACACGGTGATCGAGGCCATCGGCCAGCGCGTGGACACCTCGGATATCGGCGACATGAAACTCACACGATGGAACTCCATCGCAGCCGACGACAAAACGCTCCTTACCTCCATGGACGGCGTGTTCGCCGGTGGTGACGCGGTCTCAGGCCCCTCCATCATCATTTCAGCCGTGGCCCACGGAAGAAAAGCGGCCCACGCCTTAGATCTCTATCTTTCAGGACAGCCTGTTACGGCGGAAAACCTCTTCAGGTTCTACATGGCCAAAGAAGACTTCGGTGTTCTCGGAAATGTCGACTTCAACGACCATCCCAGCTTGGAACGCCACGAGATCATGAAAGCCGACACCGAACGCCGGGTCACGTCTTTTGAAGAAGTGGAACTGGGGTTCACCGAAGAGGACCTGAAAAAAGAAACGGAACGTTGCCTTGAATGCGGCTGCCAGGACGTTCTGGGCTGCAAGCTCAAGGAATTTTCCCACACCTACGGGGCGGACAAACATCGTTTCATCTTCCATCCGGCCAAGGAGACTCCCTTCATTGAAGTGGCTCCGGTCTACCCCATCGAAAAAGACAACCCGTTCATCATCCGCAACTTCGCCAAATGCATTCTCTGCGGCCAGTGCGTCCAGGCCTGCCGGGAAGTGCAGGTGAACGACGCCATCGACTTCGGTTACCGTGGCGTGAAGGCCAAGATCATCGCCAAGGGCGACATGCCCCTCAAAGATTCGGATTGCGTGTTCTGCGGTGAATGTGTCCAGGCCTGCCCCGTGGGAGCCCTGACCGAAAAGAACGTGATCTACCGGGGAGAGCCCTGGGAAGAAAAAACCGTGAAATCCACCTGCACCTACTGCGGTGTGGGATGCCAGATCAATCTCCATGTCAAGGCAGACCAGGTGGTGAGAATCACCGGTCACGAACATACCGGCCCCAATTACGGCAGCCTCTGCGTGAAAGGCCGGTACGGATTTGATTTCATCGCGTCAGACGAGCGTCTGAAGACGCCGATGATCAAGGAAAACGGTTCGTTCCGTGAAGCGACCTGGGACGAGGCCCTTGGCCTTGTGGCCGAACGGCTGGGATCTGTCAGGGACATATCCGGTCCGGACAGCATCGGGGTGCTCACCTCGGCAAGGATCAGCAACGAAGAAAATTACGTGGTTCAGAAGTTCGCCAGGGCGGTGCTCAAGACGAACAACCTGGACCACTGCGCCCGTCTCTGACACAGCTCAACTGTAGCCGGTCTGGCTGCAAGTTTCGGTAGCGGCGCCATGACGAACCCCATTTCAGACATCGAGAAAGCCGATGTGATTCTGATCACCGGGTCCAACACCACGGAAAACCATCCCGTGATTTCAACCTATGTGAAGCGGGCCGTGACCTTCCTCGGGAAAAAGCTCATCGTGGTGGACCCCAGGAAAATCAAGATCGCATCCTTCGCGGACCAGTGGCTCCGGCCCAATCCGGGAACGGACGTGGCCTGGATCAACGGCATGATGCACGTGATCATCAAGGAAAACCTCTACGACAGGGATTTTGTAAAGAACCGCTGCGAGGACTTCGACGCCCTGGTCAAGAGCGTGGAAGATTTCACCCCCGAGTCGGTGGAAAGCCTGACCGGCATTCCGGCCAAAAATCTCGTGGACGCGGCCCGTCTCTACGCCGGGGCCAAAGCCGCCTCGATCCTCTACTGCATGGGCATCACCCAGCATGTGAGCGGCACGGACAACGTCAAATCCCTGGCCAACCTGGCCATGCTCTGCGGAAACCTGGGCATCGAGGGCGGCGGGGTAAACCCCTTGCGCGGACAGAACAACGTCCAGGGCGCCTGCGACATGGGCGGACTTCCCAACGTGTTCACCGGTTACCAGAGCGTCAGCGATCCGGCCATGGTGAAAAAAATGGAAGAAGCCTGGAACGTCAAAGGTCTCAGCGCAAAACCGGGGCTCACGGTCACGGAAATGATCCCCATGGCCCACGAAGGAAAAATCAAGGCCCTTTACATCGTGGGTGAAAACCCGCTTGTCTCCGACGCCGACGCCAACCACGTGGAAGAAAGCCTGAAACACCTGGATTTCATGGTGGTCCAGGACATCTTCATGACGGAAACCGCCAAACTGGCCGATGTGGTCCTGCCCAGCCTCTGCTTTGCGGAAAAAGACGGAACCTTCTCCAACACCGAACGCAAAGTCCAGAGAATCCGCAAAGCCGTCACAGGACCGGGTTCGGCAAGGACAGACTGGGACATCGTCTGCGATCTGGCCACACGCATGGGGTACCCCATGACCTACGCCGACAGCCGGGAGATCTTCGAGGAAATCGCAGCTGTCACGCCTTCCTATGCGGGCATCAGCTACGAACGCATCGAAAACGAAGGACTTCACTGGCCCTGCCCCACGGCTGAACATCCGGGCACACCCATCCTTCACACGGCCCAGTTCACCCGTGGAAAAGGAAAGTTCCATGCCATCGCCTTCGTGCCTCCGGCTGAAAAGACAGACGACGAGTTCCCACTTGTCCTCACCACGGGACGGGTCCTCTACCACTACCACACCGGTACCATGACACGAAAAAGCGACGGGCTCAACGAACGCGCTCCCGAATGCTTTGTCGAAATGGCAAAGGAAGACGCCATGAGACTTAACATTCACCATGGTTCCATGGTCAAGGTGGCGTCGCGCAGAGGCGGCATCAAAGCCAGGGCCATGGTTTCGGACAAAGCCGTTCCGGGGACGGTTTTCATTCCGTTCCATTTCGCCGAAGCGGCCGCCAACCGCCTGACCCACGCGGCTCTGGACCCTGTCTCCAAAATTCCTGAGTTCAAGGTCTGCGCTGTCACGGTTGTCCAGGTTTAATGCGAATCATCGTAACCCGTATCGCCGAATTATCTTCGGCGGTACGGGTTAAATCGTCTTCCAAACCATAATATCCCCCTTGCGTTTCAAAGCCATACGCCCGATCCTCTCTGAATTTTTTGTTTACCTCACCGGCTAATTTGTTTATGATGACTGTACTTTTCCATTGCTTGAAAAACAACACAATGCAGGACACAGCTGATCATGGCAACCAAAGTTCTTGTTCTTGAAAACACCGAGGGAATCACCGAACTGCTCTCGTTTTCTTTTTCCGCAGATTACGACGTTCAGAGCGTCCCTGGAGACCAGGAGGCTCTGGCTCTTTTGACACGTGATTATTATCCCCTTCTCATTTTCGATGTCAAAGACATGGAGGGAATCGATTTCCTGTGCCGTGTGAGAAAACAGAGCCCCCAGACCGAAGTGATCGCCCTTGCCGATCCGGATCGGATCGAACTGGGTGTTCTCAGCCTTAAATACGAAGCATCTGACTTCATCCTGAAACCTGTCACGGGAGAAGCCCTGGAAATCACCCTGGAAAGGGCCTTGAAAAAATTCACCATCAAGAAAAAACTGGCCCATCCATCAAACGGCGGTGAATTTTTCCCTTCAGCGGTGGATTCGGAGCGTTTATCCGCCGTCAAACAGGTCATCGA
>CAZWTY010000024.1:0-47906 GCA_964637565.1 uncultured Desulforapulum sp. | reverse complement strand
CACCTAAACCGCTCCCTTGCCAATAATTTAAGTTTTTTATTGCCGGTTTAATAAATATTTAATTGATTATGCAACGACCTTAATTTTTTAAATATAATTTATCTATAAACTCGATCAATCCATTTTGATGAAAAAGTATGATTGAAATCCCGAAATTTTTTTAACGTGTTATACAACCGTTATTTATACAGGATGAAAAATAAACAATGGATTGTGTTTCAATTATAATTTTGATAAATTACAGGGGAATTTGATCTTTATGATAAGTCGATTAATGGTTTGCCCTTTTATTATAGATCGTTATAGTGATGATAGTCTGGCTGTCGAGGGTGTCGATGAGTATTAAAGATAAAGTCAAGATGCTTTTGAAAGAAGCTGAATTGTATAAATCGCAACGTCTTCTTAAAGAATCCAAAGCCAAGTATCTTGAAGCCATAACACTTATAAACACCAACGATCAAATCCCGAATAAAGAAAGCCTTATTTCCGCTATTTCAAAAAAGATTGATTTTTTGAATACTGGGATCACAAGGTGGGAACAATCAGCAAGTAAGCCAGAAGTGTCACCAAAAGTTCAAGACCTTATAAAAAAATTATTTACCGCTGATGATTCTTTGGGAAGCGAAGCGGTAAAGGCACTGAAAAGCGCTATAACGCTTGCAAAATTCGGACAATACAAAAGAGCGATAAAAGAATTCAATAACTTGGTTGGTGTAGATCAAGTTGCAATTCCTGCTGCCAAGAATTCGTTAAAGTGTATAATCGAAATTGGCTCAATTGAGGATGCTCTGAGTCAATATTATCAGTGGACAAAAAGTGATGTTCTTAACGAAGAAAAAAAACTGGCTATAAAGAACTATCTTCAGGAAATAATGGAAAGACAGGGTGTTTCAATTCCAATTGACGTACCCGGTTCAAAAGAGGAACCCACAAAAAAAACGGTTGATGAAAAACACGATCATGAGGATGATGATATCATCGACATAACGTCGATTGGAATCAGATTCAACCATGGCCCCAAAAAAGGGGACCATGTTGAGCTTGATGTGAGTTTTCAAGCGGGTAACGTTTTAAGCCTTATTGTCTCAAGCAACGATAAGTTACTTATTGAGAGTCTGAAAGTTGGGGTCAGGCTTGATGATATGGATTTTTATTCTCCAATTGCAATTTTTAAGGGATCTGGTGTTGTAGAAACAAATACGCGTATTGAAACAGGTCCAAAACGAGGCGATTACAGTCTGGATATAAAAATTCATAGTATTTAGATAAATGTTAATAATAAAACATGACGTGGGATCGCAGATAAATGGCAATATTCAATATTCAAAAACGAGAAATTGAGTGTAAAATTGTATATTACGGGCCAGGAAGATGTGGGAAAACGACAAATCTGGAATATATATTCAAAGCTTTCAAAAAACAGGTAACAGGTGAAATGGTTTCTGTTGATACGGAAGGAGACAGCACACTTTTTTTTGATTTTTTGCCTTTAGGATTAGGGAAAATCAAAGGATGCGACGTTCGTGTTCAGATATTCACAGTACCAGGTCAGCAGAAGTACTCATCGACAAGAAAACTCGTACTGAAAGGAGTCGACGGGATCGTTTTTGTCGCGGATTCTCTTGAAGTTCGCCGAGAAAAGAACATGCTGTCTTTAAAAGATCTGCAGCAGAATCTTAAAGATTATGGATTGAGTATCACACGTGTACCTCTGGTTATGCAATACAATAAGCGTGACCTTGCAAATGAAGGGTTGCCGATCATGTCTGTGGAACAAATGGAAAGAGACTTGAACAGACAATTGAAGGTCCCCTCATTTCAAGCAAGTGCTATAAGAGGCGCAGGTGTTGGAAACACCTTGCAGGAATGTTTGAAATTGACATTGGTATCCCTTCAACGTGAATTAAAATGGTCGCAATAGAAAAATGAATAAAAAAGTGTTGGAAGGCGACTTGTCCTTTTTAAACTTAGGAGATCTTCTACAACTGCTTAGCACTGACAGTCGTACTGGGATACTTATATTACACAGCCATCATTCAACTGAGTCCGGGAAAATATATATAAAAAATGGGAATCCATATGATGCATCAGCCACGAATGAAACGGGAATTAATGCGCTCTATTCTTTATTTGGATGGGTTTGCGGAAGATTCGAATTCATTCAGGAAGACATCAACAGAAACGATTGCGTAAAAAAAAGGATGATGGCTATTGTCCTTGATGCGCTACGCATGCTTGACGAAGGTGCGATCCCCAAATATTTAGATGATTCTTTAACTGGAAATATCGATGATAAAGAATGTAAGGGGCCGAAGACATTTATAAAAGGACCATTTATAGAATATTCCATGGTCGTTGATGAAGATGAATACCCCGATGGTTTCAATATCGTGACCCAGGGGCGGCATGGTAATTGGTTGTGGGTGATTCTTGATGGTTATGTCGATATCATAAAACACACGGACACTGGCAAATCTTTAGTTTTGACAGCAGGGGCAGGAGGATTTATTGGGAGTCTTACGACGATTTTGCAACCTGAAAACCAACGTAGTGCAACTGCTGTGGCACGAGGAAAAGTTCAGCTTGGTGTCATGGACACACAAAAAATTTATAATGAGCTATCATATATAAGTGAAAATTTTAAAAAGGTTTTAATTAGTTTTGACAATAGACTAAAAAAAATAACTTCAAAATACATAGATATCAAAAAAGATTCTAAAGGGAGTTACTTTGACACTTCTAATTTCAAAATGATGATAAACCAAGGAGATGAGGTTCAAAAAGTTTTTAGAATCATAAAAGGTGAAGCTTTCGTCATAAAAAAAAATGGTGCAAATTATATTAAATTGATGACACTTGAAAAAGATGATTTCATCGGAAACATTCCTTTTTTGGGGTTGGATTTCGAACCTTTTTCGATGTCCGTATTCGTAACGGACGATCTTCAATTAGAGATTCTTGACTTGAGCAGTCTACAACTCGAATACGATAAACTGTCCACAACTGTTAAAAACATTATTGAATATACCTCGATGTGTATTTCTGTTACAACTAAAAATGCTTTCGCTTAACAATAGAAGAGAGGGATATGGATAATAGAAAACACCCAAGATTTGATTCTGGAAACCTTCTTTCTTATGTATGTCTGGATAATCAGAACAAGATTGTCCAACAGGGCATGGGAAAAACTATCGATGTAAGTGAAGGTGGAATACTATTGGAAACCCATGTTTCAATAAACCCTGATTTTAACGTTCTTCTAAGTATCGGTTTTGAAAATGAGATGGCAGACATCAAAGGTAATGTCATTTATTCCAGAAAAAGAAATGACGGAATGATTGAGTCAGGAATTAAATTTGTTAACCTAACACATGAATGCAACACAATTTTATCATCTTTTATAAAAAAATTTCATCTTTAAAAATTTGAGGTTCCATAAACAATGTCAGAAACAATTTTTGAAACAGATTTTAAAACACTGAATCTTTTGAAACGTGGAAAAGTAAGAGATATTTATGACTTAGGTGACTTTTACCTAATTGTAGCCACAGATAGATTGTCTGCATTTGATGTGGTTTTACCCGATCCCATCCCCATGAAAGGTAAAGTATTAACCCAGATATCATTATTCTGGTTTAAACAGATTGAAGACATTATCTCAAATCATGTTGTTCTCAGCAACGTAGAAGAATTTCCTGAAATTTGCCGGCCGTATTCTTCGATATTGAAAGACAGGAGCATTATTGTCAAGAAAGCGAATCCCATTCCTGTAGAATGCGTCGTTCGCGGGTATGTATCAGGTTCAGGTTGGAGTTCATACAAAGAGGCAAAAGAAATTTGTGGAATTTCATTACCTGACGGGTTAAAAGAATCTGATAAACTACCATGCACATTGTTTACTCCTTCCACAAAAGAAGAGGTCGGAAAACATGATATAAACATAAGTTTTACCGACGTTATAGACTTAATTGGGATAGATATTGCTGAGAAAATTAAAAAGACAAGTATTAAAATTTATGAAAAATGCAGCGCTATTGCAGATGAAAAAAACATTATCATAGCTGATACAAAATTTGAATTTGGTATTTATAACGATGAACTCATTATAATTGATGAGATACTTACACCAGATTCTTCAAGATTTTGGCCAAAAGAAAAATACTCTCCTGGTGGCCCCCAGGAAAGCTATGACAAACAATTTGTAAGAGACTATCTTCTGTCAATAAATTGGAATAAAAAAGCGCCAGGGCCAAAATTACCTCAAGAAATCATTGATAAAACATCGTCGAAATATGTAGAAGCTATGAATTTGTTTAAAAAATAATGTTTTGAGACCATGGTGAATTATCAACTAAAAAAAATTTCGATTAAAGATATTGATATCAATAATTGTTTATTTCGAATTACAAATGATATGGACATAGACGAGATTTGTGATTCGATCGCAGCATTTGGGTTGGTAAGTCCACCAATTCTGAAAAATGAAAAGCTTAATTATACTATTATTTCAGGATTTAAACGTATTACTTCATGCAAGAGACTCGGTTATGATTCAGTTAATTGCCTGATTATTGAAAATGAGGATCTGTGTCTTTGCCATAAGATCGCAATTCTTGATAATTCCAATAATAGAAAATTGACTTTTCTTGAAATGGTTAATTGTATTCACAATATCAAACAATATTATACTGATAATAAATCACTTTCATATGAATTGAGCAAGTTGTTACATATTGAGAATGGGAATGAGTTAATTTCAAAATTTTTAAAAATTATTAATTTACCCAAAGAGATTCTGGACTTGATAGATAAAGGTCATGTTTCATTTTCAATAGGCTATGAATTGCCCGATTATAACGCAACAGAAATTTTAATGATAGGAAACATTTTTGGGAAACTGAAACTTCCTTCTAATTTTCAAAAAGATATTTTCAATTTGATGATTGAAATTAAATTGAAGGAAAAAAAACGATTTCAAGATATTTTAGAAGAAGTTGTCAATTTTATTGACGCAAATGCCGATACTCCAAAACACATGAATAAAATTTATAAAATACTAAAAAACTATCTTCTTGCAAGACGATTCCCTGAAATAACGCAATACCAGAAAAAAATTGAAAAAAAGATAGAACTTGTTTCACTTGGTGAAAAATATAAACTTAACAACATCTCTAATGGAGATGGAGATTTTTTTCAGTTTCAATTAAATTTTGACAGTTTATACGAATTCAATGAACTTGCTGAAAATATTCAAAAGTTACGATCTGATACAAAGTTTAACGATTTGTTTGCGCCTATATAATTTAAATTGAAAAAAAATATATAATTATCTATGATGATTATGAATGAAATTAAGATGGATCATTGATCACTGTTATTTCAGAGATAAATATTAAATCAAAAAATATGCGAGGTAATTAATTAATGGATTTTACATTTGATTTTAACAAAAACCAACTTGAGTCTATTGAAAACATTCTCGAAGAAGAGTTAATTGGTTTAGGTGTTGAATGCGTTGTATTAATTGATCTTGCTGGAAATGTGATTGTAAATCTTGATAATGGTAAATGTGAACATGATGTTTATTCTCTTGCCGCTTTAGCTGCCGCAAATTTTGGTGCTGTAAGTGCCATGGCAAATATTATCGGTGAAGAAGAATTCTCACTTCTTTTTCACAAAGGTGAAAATGACAGTATCCACTTTAGCAAGATAGGGACTGATTTATTGTTGCTTACTATTTTTGGCAAAGAAGTTTCTTTAGGTTTTTTAAGATTAAAGGTTAATGAAGCCAACAATAAAATTAAGGAACTTGTGTGATTTTTTTTGATCTTTTTATTTGAATAAATATAAGAGGTGGATCTTGGCTTTAATAAATCCTAAGAAAAAAGAAGTTCAGGTTAAAATAGTATACTACGGACCAGGTAGAGGTGGGAAAACCACAAATCTTGAATATATCAACAAAAAATTTCGCAGCAGAATCAAAAGTGAGATGGTTACGGTAAAAACTTATAACGACAGAACCCTTTTCTTTGATTTTTTACCGTTTGATATAGGAATGATCAAGGGATACACTATTAAGATACAGTTTTACACAGTTCCAGGTCAGGTTAAATATAATGCAACAAGAAAGCTTGTTCTAAGAGGTGTGGATGGAATTGTTTTCGTCGCTGATTCAATGACTTTAAGACAGGAGATGAACATTAAATCCCTTGAAAATCTAAGAGAGAATCTGGCATCATTTAACAAAGATTTAAACACGATTCCCTTGGTGTTGCAATACAATAAAAGAGACCTTGGAAAACAAGGTATACCGATCTTGTCTATTGATTCATTAGAAAATGATCTCAATTCAACACTGAAAGCTCCCTATTTTCCGGCTAGCGCTGTTACCGGAGAAAATGTCGCAGCTACAATGAAAAAGATAATTTCTCTCACTGTTATTTCTTTAAGAGAAAAATTAGATTTGGGAGGGACTAAGAATTGAAAAATGAAAAGGATATTTCAATTTTAGATGAATTAAGTAGTCGATTAGATGATTTTTTTTCAGAAGATGATATCCTTGATAATATGGATAGTGATGAAAAATCTGAAGTTGAAATTGATGTCCCAAAGAAAACTGTCGTTGGTGATGATAAATTAATAAATTTTAAGGAAGACAGACCATTTGATAATTTAAAAGCCATTCTTCTTGAAATGGATTGGGAAATCAATGACGATAACTTGAATAGATATTTGAGTGAACTCGAGGTTTTAATTAGTAAATATTATGGTGACAGAGTTATATACCTTTTTTTAAAGCTTTTAAAGTCATTGGGAATTTATATGATTTATAAAAAATCAAATGCCAATCCCGATGTTCTAAAATTCCTTTATAATTCGTTTAATTGCATAGAAAAAATTTTTAATCAAAATCTTGATCTTTACAATAAAAATCTTTTAATTATTAAGGAAACAGAAAAATTCAAAAGATTGAAAGAAACAATGTTTCCTCAAAAATATAAAGAAAATGATCCAAAAAAAGAGAAAAAAAAAAATTTAATTAATTTTAAAGAACTACCCGCTGATATTCAGAAAGAGATTAATGATTACATAGAGAATGAAATTAAAGCTAAAATTAATGAACTTAAAAAGCGAATGAAATCAAAATTAAAATAAAGAATTTAAAAAATGGATCTATCAGGAAATATATCAAACTTAGTTTTTAAAAAAAAAGTAAAATCAGACATAGGTGAAGTTTCTCTTGACAGCCAAATGCTTAAGTTTTTAATGGCGTTGGATGGGAAACGAAAAGTTCAGGATATAATTCGAGTTTTAAATATAGATATATCTACAATTAAAGAAATTCTTATAAGACTTGAAAACTTGAATTTGATTGAGCTTGATCTTAATTCTGTTGAATGTATCGATAACAGTTTTTACGAATACCTTTTGGAAGAGCTTGCACTTGCAATAGGTCCTATGGCTGAAATCATAATTGACGAAGAAATTAAAGCCTTAGATTTTGATCGTAACAATTTTCCTGTCTTTAGGGCGCCAGAACTCATCGAAAACATTTCTGATTCTATACCTCGAACCGATAAAAAAATCAAATTCCAGCAAAATATGCTTGTTAAATTGAAGAATCTGTGAAGTTCATTTTCATTTATTGTTTTTTGATAATTTGAGTAGGAGAATTATAAATGGTTATAATTTGTGAAGAATGCGGAAAAGTTTATAAACTTGATGCTGAAAAATTAAAAAACAATATCAAAGGAAACACAACAAAAATTAAATGCAGAATATGTGATCATGTTATCCATTTAACGCTTAACGAATATAACACTTTTACAACGGATAGTGTAAAACCTGATATACAGCAAGATCAAGTTTTAGATAGTATTTCTGATTCTGAATCAAATGAAAATGAAAAAGCAGATGAATTAGAAAATGAACAGATTAATGAAAGCATTGATGATAAAGACCAAACAACAAATATCAAAGAAAAAGATAAAAAAAGGAAAAAAGAAAAAAGAAAAAGACAGTTTGTTTTTGGTATTAGAAGTAAAATGCTTTTAATGTTTCTTGTTATTCCAGTTCTACTTACTATTGGCTTATCGTTTTTTTCCCTTAAACAGATGGATAATCTGGCCTCTGAAATTACATCACAAAGTACTGAGGTTGTAAAAGAGCTTACTGAGAAAATAATTATAGATCAGGCAAAATCAGTTGCGTCTCAGTGTTCAATTTTTTTGAAAAATAATCCTGATCTTAATAAAGATGACTTTTTCTTTGATCTCGATTTAAATAGAATCTCTATTCAAAAAGTTGGTTTAAAAGGTTATACCGCTTTAATTGAAATCCCTTCTCCAGATCAAAGTGACGATTATTTTACCATATGGTGTCACCCTGACCAAAAATTAATTGGTAAATCATTGTTGAAATCTTTTAAAGCTAATCTTGGTGATAGTTATGAAAATTTTAAAGGGATTATTAATAAAATTCGATTAGGCAAGGGTAATTTCGGATATTACCAATGGACTGAGGATGGGCAAATAAAAGAAAAATTTATTGCTGTTGAACATATTGAACAGTCGAAATATATTATCATCAGCACTACCTATATTGACGATTTTACTGGCCCGATTATTGAGTTACAAAAGAAATCAAATGAAACAACGGATGAAACTCGAAATATAAATGTCATAATATGCTCTTTTTTGATTCTTATCATTGGTATGTGCATCATTTTATATGGTTACAGTTTGTCTAAAAATATTGGCAAGTTAACAGATGCTGCTGACAGGATAAGCATTGGTGAGTTGGATGTGAGCATAAAAATATCATCCAAAGATGAAATTGGTGCCTTAGCCGATGCAATCATAAGAATGCAAGACAGCTTGAGGTTTTCTATCGAACGATTAAGAAAAAGAAGATAATTTTCTGAATAACATGGAATTTGATCATGATAATATTTCCAAAAAATTATAAAATAATTTATGATTTAAATAGTTACTATACAATTATTCCAAAGTTAATTGAACATTATCAAGGAATTCTGAATTCAGGTTGCATTTATTTCAAGTCTCCTGCTTCGGATGGTATTATTTTCTTTGATGATGAAAATATTATTAATGGAACGGTTGTAGATAAAAATAAGATTATAACAGGACAAAGTGCGATTGATCTATTGCTCGAAGTTTCTGAATTTAAGAATTATTCTATTTCTGTGTATGAAATTTCTCAAGATGTGGTCACCTTTTGGGCGAATTTAAACGATAACTCGATTCTAAAAAAGGAATACACAATAAAATTTAAAGACCTTGAAGAGTTGCTCAAGATTTACAAGACCCAAAAGCTTACTGGATTTTTTGAAGTCAAGCACTGTGAAAAAGGTCATTATCTGTTTTTCTTTTTAAATGGTCACATCATATATTCCACATCTAAAAAACTTAAATATGAATTAAAAGAGGATTTGTCGGTTCTTGAAAATTTAAAAGCAAACTGCATTGCTGATAATGAAAAAAATGACCTTTATTTTTGTGTTAAAGGCATACCACTTGATCAAAAGATATTTACCATAACAACCACAAATAGCAATTATAGTTTACCTGATAAAAATATCAAGATAGAGATGCATTATCTTGAAATGGTTCAGAATCTAATGATTCTTTTTGAAAAATATTTTATTGGAATTAAGAAAAATAAGGATTTGTTTTATTTGCTTTTAAAAAAGAAATTCCTTGAAAAAGTTGATAAATATGAATTTTTAGATCCTTTTTCAGCAGAATTTACTTTTTCTGATGGTGTTATCTCATTTATCGGGAAAGAAAAACATGAGATTGTCGCTGATTCTGTCATTGAATGTCTTAAAGAAATATCTGATGAAAATAAAATGTCTAACTGGTTGAAAAAACATTTGATTGCTTTTCAAGAAAAATACAAGCCAGAACTTGATTGTTTGAAAACAAAAATTATTTAACACATCTAAATCGTTAGAATAGGTTTTATTTTATGAAACAAAATATATTGGTTGTCGATGACAATCAACCTTTTCTTAATTTGATTAAAAAAATCTTTGATAAGTACAGTGATAAATATGATTTGGTCACTTCTAATAATGGTTTTTCCGCTATCGAGTTAATTAAAAACAATGTTTTTTCTATAATCATAACCGATTTGCAAATGCCCAACATGGATGGTTACACTCTGCTCGAAAAAATGAGAAGAAACTATCCAGACATTCCAGTCATTGTAATTACTGCATTTGACAAACCCAAAACGAATACTGTTGTTAAAAAAACAGGTGCTGCCGCATATTTTACGAAGCCATTGATTATAGATGATCTGATTGGATGCATAGATAATCTGGTTAAAAAGGAAACAGAAGGTGGGATACTTAAGAACGCTTCTCTTGAAATGTTTATTCAGTTGATTGAAATGGAATCCAAAACCTGTACTATAAGAATTATTAATGAAAAAACATTTGAAAAAGGAGTTCTTTTTTTTAAAAACGGAGAATTGTATAACGCGAGATTTTTAAATACAATTGGAAAAGACGCGGCTTATAAGATTATGGCTTGGGATAAAGTGATGATTTCTATCGAAAACACATGCCATGTTGTTGGGAGGGAAATTACAGATGATCTCCAAGCGATTCTTCTCGAAGCTTTGCGTTTAAAAGACGAAAAAGGAACGACAGAACAGGATTTCAATGAATTCGACTCTATGGAAGAAGTTACTGGTGCGAGCGATTCCAGGACAGATGAAAATGATAAGGAAGCTTTTTTACTTTCAAGATTGAAAAATGTAATTAATTTAGATAAGGACTTGAAGTCTTTAAAGGTCAATAATAGTTGGAATAATTTTAATGCACAAGCATCTTTATTGGGTTTCTTTTTTAATTCTGGTAACTATAAAGGATCATATTTCAATAATTATAAATCAGAAAATCTTATAATAATTCCTATCGATACTGATAAAAGTTATGAGATTACTGTTGATCTTAAATGTTCTCCAGAAAAAATTATTAATTCAATTAATAATTAGTCATGGATTTATAGATGGAAAAAATTTTTAAAGACATTATTTCTATAGACGGTGTAATTGGTGTTGTTCTTATTGGAAATAATGAAAATGTTGAATATTCAAAATTTGCCGATTCTTTCAATTCAAATAATGATATTGAAGATTATTTAAAAGATTCTGTTAATTTTCAAACATTAACGAATGTTTTTGATAGTTCAAATGAAAGTTTGATCATTTATGATGAAATTCGGCTTTACGCCAAAAAAATTTTAAATAATTATCTTATCATTGCTATGAAATTATATGTTCCAATATCTCTCTTACGATTGAATTGTCAGATTGTTGAAGCTGAATTAGGAAAAAAATCGAGTTCAAAGAGGTTTAAATTGTTTTAAATATCAATGATTGAGAGCCAACTTGGATACTGAAATCAAAACGAAGATAGATACGGCAGTTGCTTATGATGAACATGGTTTGTATAGAGAATCTCTTGAAATATATAATTCAATATTAATAGATTACAAAAATATAGATTCTCTGACTAAAAAATCAGTTATTGCTCAAATAACCCGTTTAAATGAACTTATAAAAAAAATCGATGATGACGATTTAACTCAAGAATTATCAACTGAAGAACTAACCAATATAAAAAAAACATGGTCAGACAGTGAAAGTGCACCAGAAATTCTTGACAGTGCAAAAGCTTTTTCTGAACTGGGGCTCCATAAAGAGGCTTTTACAGAATACCTAAAATTAATCAGAATTAATTATCCAGTTGAGAGACTTTTCCCAGGTATATCGGATTCACTTTTTATTATAAATCCTCATTCTAATACTTTAAATTATTTAACATTATTATTTTCCAGAGAAAGTTTCGGAACGTCCGTTGAAAACGATATAAAGTACAGATTCGGTCTTGAACTTGAAAAGATAGGACACAATAAATTTGCTTTAGAACTTTACAAGGATGTAAAAAAGACTGATCCAGCTTACTTAAATATTAATTCAAAAATCGAGTCAATTGAAGGGATTAAATCGTATGATTCCCGTTATGGGTATCTGCTTGAAGAAAAAATTGTAACAAAAGCACAATTGCAGTCAGCCCTTGTTTTATCGAAGAAAACTGGTAAGAGTGTTGAATATGTTCTTATGGTAGATCTGAGGGTTGATAAATCAAAAATTGGTAAATCACTTTCTGGATATTATAATTGTCCTTTTGTACAATTTGAAAAATCAATGCCCGTGCCTGTTGAATTGTTAGGTAAGCTTAAAAAGGCATATCTAATGCAGAATAACTGGGTTCCTCTGAATTGGGATATGACCGAGGGACTCGTAGAAGTACTAATCGACGATCCAAAAAATCTTGAAAAAACAGATAATATTTATGCGTTGATCAATGCAAAAAAGATTAAATTTGCAGTAGGAATACAGGAAGATATTAAAAAAGTTATCGAACTGTTCTATGACAGCAGTAAAAGATCTGCTGAGGAAGCTTATGAAAATGAAGAAAAACAGTTTGATGCTATTATGGATGTTGAATTTGAAGAGGATGATGAAGAAGAAATTGAATTCGATCCGAATCTCAATGAAACATCAAGCCAGATAGTAAGAATCGTCGATCAAGTCATCATCACAGCTTATCGAAAAGGCGCCTCGGATATACATATAGAACCTTCTCCTATAACTAAAAAAACTAATATACGTTATCGTATTGATGGTGTTTGTCAGGATGTTTTGAAAGTCCCAATCTCCAATACCATGGGAATTATTTCTCGAATTAAAATCATGAGTAATCTTGATATCGCTGAAAGAAGACTACCCCAGGATGGAAAGATTAAATTTAAAAGAAAAGGAATAAAGCCCTTCGAACTCCGAGTTGCAACTTTGCCGACTGCTGGTGGTTTTGAAGATGCTGTTTTAAGAATTCTTGCGGATTCAGGGGCTATGAAAATCGACGAAATGGGCCTGTCGAACAGGAATTTATCTGTTTTGAAACGGATTATCAAGCAGCCCTATGGATTGATTCTTGTTGTCGGACCTACGGGGTCTGGTAAAACTACGACACTTCATTCTGCAATGGGTTATATCAATGTACCTGGTGTAAAGATCTGGACTGCAGAAGATCCCGTGGAAATCACTCAGCTTGGTTTGAGACAGGTTGAATGCAAACCAAAAATTGGTCTTGATTTTGCGCGTGTTATGCGCGCTTTTTTGAGAGCTGACCCTGATGTCATTATGATCGGTGAAATGCGTGACTATGAAACCGCGTCAATTGGTATTGAAGCTTCATTGACAGGGCACCTTGTACTATCGACTCTTCACACAAACAGCGCTCCTGAGACGATTACAAGACTCCTTGATATGGGTTTGAATCCTTTGAATTTTTCCGATGCGTTTCTTGGTGTTCTTGCCCAGCGTCTTGTTCGAAGGCTTTGTAAAAAGTGCAGGGAAAAATATCATCCTTCCATTGACGAGTTCAATGAAATAGCCGATTTGTACGGAAAACAGTACTTTGAAAAAACAGGCATATATTTTTCCAATGACCTTGTTTTATACAAAGCCAAGGGCTGCGACGATTGCTCCAACACAGGTTATAGAGGACGTTTGGCCATCCATGAACTAATGGACGGAACCAAAGATGTAAAACAAATGATCAAAAAACAGGCCAACACGCATGAATTTTTTGAGATTGCAGCCGAACAGGGCATGACGACTCTTATTCAGGATGGAATTATAAAATCCTTCGAAGGACTTACGGACATCGCCGAAGTGAGAAGGGTCTGTGTGAGTTGATAATAATTTGGTATAACAACGAATAATCCGGAAAACTTATGAATGAGACATCGAAACATAAATTTTATGTTAATGAAGATAATGTGGCAACCATTGTCTGCCCGGATTGTAATAACATCAGAATTGTGGATGTCACAAAAATCATTTCGAATAAATGTCAGATCAATGTTAGATGCAAATGCAAATGTGGAAATGTTTTCAATGCGGTGATTGAACGTAGACGATTTTATCGAAAAAGCATTCGATTCAATGGGAATTGTTACTTGAACAAGGGGTTGGACAGAACACCGATTATTGTTACTGATATTTCAAGGTCCGGGATAAAATTTGAACATAGCAATCTTAATAAATTCACCGTTGGAGATGAAATTCTTGTGGAATTTTATCTGGACGATGCAGAAAAATCTCTAATTAATAAAGCCATCATAATACGAAGCTCAACCGGCAACAAAGTCGGCGCTGAATTCAAATCCTCAGAACATTACGATAAGCTGGGATCGTACTTGCTATTTAAATCTTGAATGATTGATTCAATTGCTTCATTATCATGGTTCTGGCCGTCTTAAGACGGTTTTTAACTGAAGTCTGTTTGAGCGTATTGTTTTTAATTCTAAAGAAGGAGAAATGTTATGAAGAAAATGATTCTTGTTGTGGCTGTCGTTTTTATGATGGCAAGTTCCGCCTATGCAAAAAACGTTTCCCAGAATTGTGGATGCGGCCTTGGTCATGAACTGATCGGCCAGAAAGAAGGCCTTGTCTGGAACCTGCTCGGGACTTTTCTCAACGGCATCTGTGGTAACCAGACTTTTGGTATGACAACTGGAACCCTGGGTTGTGACACCGGTGGAAAGCTTGTCATGAATGAACGCATGGAAATTTTCGTAGCTGAGAACAGAGACGGACTGGCTCAGGATATCGCTGCAGGAAATGGCGAAACACTTTCCGCTCTCGCTGAAATTGCCCAGGTTTCCTCAGACAATCAGCCCCGGGTGTTTTCCATGCTTCAGTCAAATTTCGATACGATTTATCCCGACGCCAATGTCAGTGACAAACATGTTGTGACCGTCATTAATGACATCATGGCAAGTATTTGATGATTTGATTTTTATGATTTACATGAATTTGAAAAAATCCGGGAGATGGCTGTCTCCCGGATTTTTATTTTATCTATTCTGTTTTTTTCTTCTTTCCAATGTTCCCTGTTCGCCGGAAAACAGCTCTGATGTTACATCCATGCTGATAGAATCCGCCAGACAGAAGAAGTTGAGTGAAGACCCTTACTGGTGGGTTCTGTTGCATTACAAAAAGACGCTTTTGGGCGTTGAAAGTGTGGTTGACGATCCTTCTTTTTTTCTCGCGCAGGATGGAAAGCATAAACCCCAGGCTGAACTTGAAGCCCTGATAAAGACCTATTTCGATCCTGAAAAAAAAGACACGGCACCGTCTGTATGCCGATATATCGCCCGGTATCTTTGGGTGAAGGAAAAGCTTGAACCGGATCTGACGAAAATCCCAGTCTTTACATGCCCCGCTGTTGAAAATCTAAATCCGAAATCAGCGACCCTTGTTTTCCCAACATATTATCTGAACAGCCCTGCCTCCATATTCGGGCATACGTTTATTACCGTTGAAACCGGATACGGCAGCTCACTTCTTACAAATGCCGTAAATTACGCAGCGGACCCGGAAGATTCCAACGCCATTGAATACACACTTTACGGTATCTTTGGAGGGTTCAAAGGATATTTCTCCATTCTTCCGTATTACAAGAAAATTCAGCAGTACAGTGACATGGACCAAAGGGATATATGGGAATATCCCCTGAACCTTACGGAACAGGAACTCAAAAGGATGGTTCTTCATATCCAGGAGCTCGAGGGTATTTATTCGGATTATTATTTTTTCAAGGAGAACTGTTCGTACCATCTTTTATTCCTGCTTGAAGCGGCAAGGCCGTCACTCAAACTTTCCGATACTTTCGGAGCCTGGACCATTCCCATTGATACGGTAAAGAAGATGAAGAAACAGGGAGCGTTGGACAGAGCTATTTTCCGGCCATCCAATGGGACGAAGATTCGCCGGCAACTGGCCATATTGTCCGATGAGGAACGTAATCTGGTTTATGAGGTCTGCCACGGACGAATAGAGCCGGATGATATCGACACGTTCATAGAGGATAGAGAAACGAAAATCATCGCCAGTGAGCTCACGGGTGAATACCTGAAATACAGGCTGATCAAAAAGGAAATCACAAAAGAACAGTACCAGGCTATCGTCCTCCCCAACCTTCGGTTGAGAAGCAGGCTGGGAGTGAGTGACGGGAGCAGGGACGATATGCCCCCACCGCCAGACCCGGCTACAGGCCATGATTCGTCTCGTTTCACTTTTTCAGTTGGTGTTTCCGATGGGGATGTTTTTCAAACGGTTGGTGTGAATCCCGCATTCACAGATCTTCTGAACACCGATTACACCCGGCGGGAGGGGGTGGAGCTTCGGATACTCGATGTCGAGATGAGACACGAGAACGAAACGGACAAATTTCGCCTCGAAAAACTGGATATTCTGGACATCGTTTCCCTGTTTCCGAGAAACCGTTTTTTTAAACCTCTTTCATGGAAAATCAGCACGGGTTTTCGCCGGGAGTTTGTGGCCCGGGACAGGAAAGATGTGGTGTTCAGGCTGAACTCAGGATCTGGGTATTCTTTAAGTCTTCCCTTTGCCGGTCTTGTCTACGCCATGCCTGAACTTGAGCTCAGGGCAGGGGACGAACTGGAGCACAACGCCTCTGTAGGCGCAGGTTTTGGTGTCGGAGTGATGAACGATTTAACGCCCTGGTGGGGGATTCTTTTTTCTGCCCAGGCCCTTTATTTTTCTCCGGAAGATGGATACCGAGAAAACCTTCTCAGGTTGGATCAGAATTTCAGAGTTGACAGGAACAACAGGATTCGCATGACTGTTTTTCGAAAAGAGTCATTCGGAAGGGAATCTGTTGAAACCAGTCTATCTTGGCAGAGGTTCTTTTAGCATGATGGACATGGATGATGCCGTCAGGATGAAAAAGGCGGATAAACTGGGGCGCCACCTTGTTTATCTAATGGCGAAAGCTGTCAGAGATTACGACATGATTTCCCAGAGCGACAGGGTCATGGTCTGCCATTCCGGTGGCAAGGATTCTTTCGCTCTTCTCGATCTCCTGCTTCAGTTGCTACGACAATCACCATTCAAGTTTAAGCTTGTCGCCGTGGGGCTTGACCAGAACATGCCTGGTTTCCCCAGGCACGTCCTCCCGGAATTTTTTGTAAAAACTGGCGTTGAATACCATATTATCCATCAGGATATCTATGGAACGGTGAAGAAGAAAATTCCATCGGGAAAAAACATGTGCGGTCTGTGCTCGCGGCTTAGAAGGGGGGCGTTGTACCGTTTTGCCGAAGAGAATCACATGACGAAGATCGCATTGGGACATCACCGGGACGACATGGTTGAAACTCTTTTCCTCAATCTTTTTTACGGAGGAAAAATGAAGACTATGCCTCCCAAGTTTCTCACAGACAGTGGGAAACAAGTGGTGATCCGGCCCATGGCTTATATTCCCGAAGATGATCTGGCTCGGTACGCCATGCTCAAAAAGTTTCCCCTGATTCCTGGTAATTTATGTGGAGCTGCCGAAAGCAGTCAGAGGCAGGTGGTGAAGGCTATGCTGAAGTCCTGGAACAAGGAATTCCCGGGAAGGGTAGAAACCATTTTCAATGGCATGAGAAACGTGGAACCCTCACAGCTTGCCGATGTGAATCTTTTTGATTTTAAGGGACTGGCCGTGTAAAATGTGTCCATTAATAGTGCCGTGGATCGAAGATGTCCATGGCGAAAGCAACGTTTCCAGACGGTTTTGCGATGATATCCACACCCATAAGACTTTTCCGGCCAGACAAATGCGATACGTGCCGGAAAGGCAAAACAAGCTACGTCACGACGACCATTCCCCTTGAAAGAGAAACAGGGGAGGGGGGATTCCTGGTGTGCCGCGCCTGCATGAGAGTGATTACGTCTGTTGGTGAAAAAATCGAGATGAACGGTTCACACACCCACGGATTCACAAACCCTCATGGTATTTTTTTTGACCTGGGGTGTTTCAGGACTGCGCCCGGGTGTGCTTATTCAAAGCAATCTTCTTATGAATTTACTTGGTTCAACGGGTATTCCTGGCGTATCGCTGTTTGCAGGACCTGTTTCACACACCTGGGCTGGCTGTTCACATCCGGTGCCAGCCGCTTTAACGGCCTCATTCTTGACAAACTGATTTCCTGGAATTTTTCAGATACCGGGGTTTGACAAGGAATTATCCCAGGTCTGGGGCGTGGTGGCCAGTGCGAGCCATAACCTTGAAATAAAGAGCCGGACAGAGATATGAACGATGGAAAACGTATAGTTTTTTGTGATTTTGATGGGACCTTGACGGTGGAAGACACCTTTGTCAAGGTGTGCAGACATTTTGCGGCCGATACGGTGGACCGTCTGCTCAGGGAGATTTTCAAGGGCCACCTCAGTCTCAAGGACGGCATACGGCAGATCGTTGAATCCATTCCATCCTCAAGGTATCCTGACATGCTTGACTTTGTGAACGGAACACCTTTGCGTGAAGGTGTCGTGGAATTCCTCGATTTTCTGCAACAGCGCGGCATTCCCTTTGTGGTGATTTCAGGTGGACTTCATGGGCTTGTGCTTCGGCAGCTGGGCGCTCTGGCTTCAAGGGCGGAACGGATCTATGCGGCGGAAGTGAACGCCGACGGAGAATACCTTCGGGTGATATCATCCTTTGAAGAAGGGGATGAACTGGTGAACAAGACAAAAATCATGGCGTCCTACCGATATGAGGATGCGGTGGCCCTGGGAGACGGGGTGACCGATCAGGGCATGGCCATGGCAGCCTCTCTTGTGTTTGCAAGAAAGCATCTGGCCGCTTTTCTGGATAAGCGGGGCAAAGCCTATGAAACGTGGAATGATTTTCACGATGTGAAAAAAGTTCTGGAACGCCGTTGGTCGTGAAAACGTGTCAAGCCTGGCAAACCTTTGAACCCATGAAAACACCGGAGTTGACCAGTTGTTTGGATAAACTGCCAAGGGTGGTGTGATCTGAGTGGCAATGTTGGGTCAGGAAGACAATCACGAATGAAGTGAGTGGTTGTCACATGCCGGTGCTGACATCGACCCCGCTGCACTCTATCCAGAACTTCAGGGTTTTATCCCACTTGAACTTGTGGTTGATCACGTAAGTGTACTCTTCCTGGGCGTAGAACTTCAATTTTTCACCGTAAACAACCCCTTTTTTCGTCGTCAGGCAGGGTACGACCTCATGGTGGCCGGGAAGAAGTCTGACCGTGTCCGGAAATTCACGGACAAGTTGGTTTTTGTATCTTCCGGTGGCTTTTATTCCGTCAACCGTGGCGATCCGGATGCGCTCCGGTTTTGCTGTGGTGAGAATGGCGACGGAATAGTCCGGAAGTTCGGGGTCCGAATACCTTTCCACATGGGCGCAACCCAGAATGGAGACAAAGACCGAGAGAAGCATGAGGGCATAATTGAATTTTATTGTTTTCATTTTCATCCTCACGATGCATAAAATGTCATTTAACTATGGAAATCAAAAAAACTCTACGGCATTTCGACGGCATTCACAGTATAATTTGTGAACATATAATCTATTCCAAAAAAAATAAAGCGCCAATTGGCATTTCTCCATTGGTGCGGTCCGGAGTATCATGAAACTGGAAATCGTATCGACAGGAGAGGAAGTGCTTTCAGGAGCTGTGACCGACAGCAATGCCGCCTACATCTCGCAGGTTTTGATCGAAGCGGGTTTTGAAGTCATTCGACATAGCTGTGTTGGAGATAAAAAAGAAGATATCGCACAACTTTTGAAAGAATGTGAGCACCGGGCGGACGGCGTGGTGGTCACCGGGGGGCTCGGGCCTACCGATGATGACAGGACGGTCCAGGCGGCGTGCGAGGCATGGGACGTGGATTCTGTTCATGATTTTGGAGCGCAGATATCCGTCGAGGCATGTTTTAAGAAAATGGGGCGGCCGGTCCCGGAAAGCAACAGAAAGCAGATGGTGATTCCAAGAGGCTCCATCAGTCTTGAAAACCAGGTGGGTACAGCTCCTGGCTTTTTTCATGTGTATGGGAAAACATGCTTTTTTTTCATTCCCGGCGTGCCATGGGAGATGAAGCATATGATGAAGGTACACGTTCTCCCCATGCTGAAGGAAAGGACCGGAGTCTCCATGACCTATTTCAGGATGAAAACCATTTCTCTTTTCGGGATCGCCGAAGCTGAAGTGAATCAGAGACTGATTGAGATCGAAACGGTTTTTCCCGGAATCGTTCTGGGCTTGAGGGCTGTTTTTCCCGTGATACAAGTGAAGCTTTACGCCAGGGGAGATGATCCGCATGAACTGCTTCTGCTTCTTGAAAAAGCGGAGCAATGGGTTCTCGACCGGACAGGCGATTTCGTTTTTTCAACCCGGGATTATCCCATGGCGCGTGAAATCGGCGAATACCTTGAAAAGAATGGAAAAACCCTGGCGCTTGCCGAAAGTTGCACCGGCGGCCTGATCGCCCATATGGTCACTGAAACTCCCGGGAGTTCCGCCTATTTTCTTTTTTCGGCCGTAACCTACGCCAATGATGCGAAGGTGAACATCCTTCATGTCAGACCGGATACTCTGGAATCCCATGGGGCTGTGAGCCATGAAACTGTGCGGGAAATGGCTGAAAATGTGAGAAAAATAGCTGGAGCCGATCTGGGACTTGCCGTGAGCGGCATCGCGGGGCCTTCGGGGGGCTCAGCGGAAAAACCCGTGGGAACCGTTTTTATCGCCGTCGCTTCCGGCCAGGGCGTTCAGAGTCAGATTTTTCGAAGCCCATTCGGTGACAGGGCCAAGAACAAGAAGATCTTCGCCATGAAAGCTTTGGATTTTCTTAGGCGGGCGCTTCCGGAAATCTGATCCGACGAGATTTATTAAAAGTCGCCTGAAAAGAGAATTTCCATAAATCATGTCCCCGCACAGAAGGTTTCAATTCTCGAGATGTTTACCGGTCATCCCCGGAAACAGAAGGGCGGCCAGAACATAGCAGGTGCAAGCACAGAGAACCACCACGGTAAAGCCTGACAAAATGGCGATGATGATGGCCAGCGCAGATCCCATGACCGAAGCGAAGCTGTTGAAAGCCCAGTAAACACCCAGAGATTCGCCGCGTCCTTTGAGGAAAAGTCGTTTGGCGGCCTCAGGGAAAGCCGTTCCCATGAGAAAGGACACCGGAGCAAGAAACAGCAGCACAACGAGGGTTCGGGTCATGAATGATCCCGTACCTGCCAGGTTGCGGATCAGCGGGATTCCGAAAAAAGCCTGGGCACAGAGAAGGGCCGAAAGCACAAGAATGACCAGGGGCATGGGGAAACGGGCCGAAACACCGCCTGCCATGAACGAGCCCATTCCGGAAAAAAGGAGCATGGAAAAAAGCACCACGGAAAGGGCGTATACGGGGTGGCCGAGGAAAAGTACGAGCTGCTGGGTGAATGAGACTTCAACCAGCATGAAACCCATGCCGATGAAAAAGAAGAACAGCCACCCCGGCAGGTCTTTTTTTTGTCGCTCCAGCCGCATGGCGCTGATCAGGAGGATCGAGGCGGCGATCAAGAGTTCGAAGAAAAGAACGGCCAGGATGGTTTGGCCGTCGAACCGTGTGTAGCCCGCGATGAAATTGCCTGGCGACAGAATGTTTTCGAATTTTCTGTTTTCGAAGAAGAACGGAGAGTCATCGGTGGGCGGGGTGACGTTGAACGGGTACTCGTCGAGCCAGACTTTTTTGTCAGCGGCCTTCACGAAGCTGTAGAAGGTCATGGAGCTGTAGATCACCCGGTCCGGTCTGAACAGACAGACGTACTGTTTTTCAGAACACAGTTCCGAAAGGGTGGTGATTTCAGCCGGTGTCAGGGGATTTTTTTTGACGAAAAGAACGGCGAATCGTTTGGAATGGAAAAAGAACAAATGCTGTTCCGGACGTTCGATTCCCTGAGCTTTCAGGGCTGACCAGGCCAGGCAGAAAAGCCGCAGTGAAAATCTGGGGTACCCTGTGGCACTTGGAATATACCAGTGGGTGAGGCTCAACAAGCCCTGCGGCGTCAACCGGTCCAGGTATTCCTGAAACGACTCCATCGTGTAAAGGTAGTTTTCCGTGAGGGCGTAAGCTCCGGCCTGGGTGGCGCTGAACGTGTCCACGCCGCTGAGCTGGACGATGTCGTAACGGTCTTTCGATGAGACCAGGACGTTCCGGCCGTCTCCAAGATGGGCACGGACCCTGGGATCGGTGTACACGTTTCCTGAATAAGACTCCAGCTCTCCTGTCATGGCTTGGAAGATCGACGGGTTTATTTCCACAGCATCGATGCTGGAAGCTCCGAAGTACAGTCCCGCCCGTATGTCCATGCCTCCCCCTGAACCGATGATCATCATGCGTGGGCCCGGAGGTGTGATGCGGTACATTCCGTACATGGGAAGGTCTTCGAGGAAACGGTAGTAGCCGGGGATCTCACTGTGTTTCAGGATGGTGGTGTAGGCCCAGTAGTCGATCAGGACTCCCAGGCGTTCAGGCAAAAGGGCCTTTGAAACAGGAGAAAGCCCCCAGAGTCCGAATTCCTGCTGTTGCCAGTTTTTTTCCCTGTAAATATCCACCCTTGACAGGCTGGTCCAGTTTGACAGAACCTTCTGTTTTTCTTCAATGCCTGCTGCTGGTTTTCCCATGGGACTCCGGATGGGGAAAAGACGGTCCTGGAATACGAGGGAAAAGACGATAACAAGACCGGTGGCGGCACAGATACCGGCTGTTTTTTTCTCTTTCCACGCGATGAAGGCGCCGGAAAAAACCAGGCCGGAACAAACAAGGGCAAGGGCTCCCACCCCGCCAGCCACATCCATGAGGAGCAGGGCGGATAGACAACCCAGGGCGGAACCCCCGAGATTGGCGGCGTAAATCCGGCCCACCTGTTTATTTTCTTTTTGAAGCATGAAAAGAACCACAGCGCCCATCAGCGTGAAGGGGATGAGGGTCAAAAGAGACGCTAAAAGTATCTCCATGCCCATTGCCAGGGCGATGGTGTTGGCGCTGGTTTTGGGATCGGAAATATGGAACGGGTTGTGGGTGATGAGGACAAGGGCCAAAAAAAGGCAGAGGCCAGTGGCAAGGGCGCCTGTTCCAAGCAGCTTTTCGGGTTTGAACGTATTCAGCCTTTCACTTTGGGAACGGACCAGAAAGCCTCCGATTCCGAAACCCAGCATGGCCGTCGAAAGAACGAGAAAAGCGAAGTGATACCAGAAAACCACTGAAAAAATCCGGGTGAGGATGATTTCCGAGGCAAGGCAACAGACGGAGAATAAAAAGATGAACAGGGACTTCCGGTTGCTGCCGGACAGGGAGTGGGTCATGGCTGTTCCTTTTTATCAGGGAGTGCGAGGATGTCCACGGTTGATTTAACCGGTATCAGGCTGGCGACGTTGTCGGGCGTGATCTCCATGCTCCTTTGGAGACAGATCAACCTGTAGCCCAGGGGATCGAAGATGTCCGTAAAATCCTGGAAACTCAGGTTGTGCTCCTCCAACTGGTACTGACCTGTTTCAAAAACAACCACGGGTCTGAAGGTCTGGAGGATATTCCGGGCCCCTTTAAGCACGGCCAGTTCCTGGCCTTCCGTGTCGATTTTGATGAGATCAACGCCTTGAATTCGGTTTTCCCGGCAGAAGTCATCCAGAGTCACGCAGTAGGCAAAACTTGTTTTCCGTTCGATCCCGCCATGAACCGGGTGGCCTTTTGACGTGAACCGGTCGGTTTTCCAGCTGGCCATGGCAAAAGGCCGGGGAGGGTTCATGGATCTGTCCGACGCGAAATTTTTCACAGGGGTGATGCGCTCTTTCAGAGCCGGGTTGAGGTCCATGTTTGAGAGAAGTTTCATGTAAGCGAAATCCGTGGGCTCGAAGGCGTACACATGACCGTTCGATGCCTCCCTGGCGAACTGGAGGGTCATGCAGCCCATGTTGGCCCCTATGTCGAAGATACAAGCGTTCTCAGGGATCTGGTAGAAAGAATTTTTAACGACATGGGGCTGGTAAGAGCCCAGAAGATAAATCGACAGATCGATGCCCTCAGACAGGTCCAGGTCGTATGTGATGCCCCGGCGTCTGACCACCACGTGACGGGATGGCAGAAAGAGTCTGACAAGAAAGTAGAGTATCCGGGCGATAAAAAGCCGGATACGGGTCAGGGGCAGAATGGACAGGAACGGGTGGATCATGACGGCCCTTTCAGATAAACTTGATTCGAAATGCGGCGAACATTACCATTTTCAGGAGAATCCATCCGTGACGCCAGCGGTTGATGTTGGTTTTTCCGTATCGTCGCTGGCGGTAACGGATGGGGAGGTCGATGATCTTCAGGTTGAGCCTGGCCGCTCCGAACAGAAGGTCGAAGTCTCCGAACGGGTCGAAATCTCCGAAATAATGCCTGTTCCTGGTGATGATGCGGTAATCGCTCCTGTAAAGGGCCTTGGTTCCGCACAGGGTGTCCTTCACGCTTTGACCCAGAAGCCAGGAAAAGGCCAGGCTGAAAAATTTGTTGCCCACCATGTTCATGAAACGGATGGCCTGGTTTTCCATGGGGTAGACCAGGCGAACGCCGTTGATGAATTCACCCCGCCTTGAAGCCAGGGCGTTCAGGAACCGGGGCAGGTCTTCGGGGGGAACGGTGAGATCGGCGTCCAGAATCATCAGCACATCGCCCTTTGCTTTTTCGAATCCCAGGCGGACGGCGTCGCCCTTGCCGATGCCGTCCTGTTTGTATAATGATGCGTCGAATTCAGGATATCGGGCGATGCAGGCTTCAATCTCCTGGAATGTTTTGTCCCGGGAATGGCCCTCCACAAAGATCAGTTCCATGGAGCTGCCCAGTTGGGGGATGCGCCGGAAGATCTCTTCGATGTTTTTTTCCTCGTTCCTGGCGGGAATGATCACCGAAACCGATGGAGGATCGGTAAACCGGAAAAGGTTGGGGCAGGGACGGGGCCGGGCCACCACGAAGGTGGACAGGGCAAACCAGCTGAACGGGGGGATCGCCGCGACAAACCGATTGAAAAAACAGGTTATCCCTTTGATGCCAAAGGGAATCAGGATGTGGTGGTTTTCCTTGATCCGTTCGAATCCGGACAACTCCAGGAGGTTTTCGATGTCGTTGGGCGCGAACCAGTTCTGCTCCATGGTCTCGGCGGTCATATTGAGCTTTCGAGCGATAGACATGGGGATGCGCCAGAGGTTGTTGGGAAAGTTGAGAATGATCCGCGTGGCGGCATGGCAGTGGGGATGGAGTTTTTCAAGGACTTTCTGCACATCCCAGAGGTGGGTTACCAGATCGGACAGAATGATGACATCGAAGCAGTCGTTCAGGCTGAGCTCATGGGCGTCGCAGCGGATAAAATGAAGATCGGGGTGTTTCGCACGGGCCTGCCGGACCATGTTTTCAGAAAAATCAATGCCTACTCCGAAACAAGGGTTCATTCCGGCCAGAAGATCCCCGTGTCCGCAGCCCAGCTCCAGGACTTTCAACCCCTCGGGTACGAGGAACCGGTACAGTCGAATGATCTGTTTTGAATAGAATGCCCCGGCCCATCTGGGGTTGGAACGGAAATCGGAGGTTCTGTTCCAGACGGCCATTCGTACTTGTCTGTCTTTCTGTTCCGCCGTACTCATGTCGATTTGTTCCGGGTTTCATGAACGTGTATCCACCATGCCCGTGTATGTCCATGGCTGTTCCATTCTGACGGAAACGGATCGGACAAACGAGCTTCGGCATCGGGTGAATATCTGGAAATTGGTCTATATTTCGATGATTCCCATGAATTATGCAACACTTATTTTCTGTCTGTAAAATTCCGGGGATGAGGGTGAAAATGAAACGGGTGTTTCAGAACAGGAAACCGGGGCTCATCAGTTGGATGACAGCCCAATATCTCAGGATTTTTCCTGCAAGAACAAGGGGGAAGAAAACAGTGACAGGGATTTTGAGGGCTCCGCCTGCAAGGCACAGGGCGTCTCCGATCAGGGGCAGCCATGAAAATAGCAGGGACCAGATTCCATACCGCATGAAAATCCCATGGGCCTTATCGATGGTTTCCGGTTTCATTCTGAGAATTCTTCGGGTGAGGCGCTCACTTCCGAAAAAACCCAGGGCGTAGGTGGTCAGGGCTCCCAAGACATTGCCGGCGCTGGCAACGCAAAGGAGCAGCATGGGATCGTAATCCTTGATTACCAGAGCCGCGAGAAACCATTCCGAACCCACGGGCACCAGGGTGGCCGCAAGAAAACTCCAGAAAAATAGGGGAAGGTAACCGTTTACGACAAAAGATGTTATCATCGGATAGGATCCGTATAAAAAAGGCCCTGCATGGCAGGGCCTTTCAATTGACGTGTTAACCCGGTTTAGGATCGGGCTTTGCTGCGTTCCGAAGTATCAGTATGTTTTCGGCGGCCATTTGATGTTCAGGTTGAAAACCTCGTTTTCAATCTTCTTCACGTATTCGCCGATGTTCTTCACTTTGCTGATGCTTTTTTCCACTTCTTTAATGATTGTATTCATAATAACCTCCATGGTGTCGGTTACGGTTTTTTTCAAAACCTTTAACAATACAATAATTCAGAAATGGTGCGATGCAATAGTCCAAACAAAAAAAACTTGTATACGAAACAAAAAAACACGCTAAATGGCGTATTTCATATGTTATGCAAAATCATCCTGGCCTGTGTTTCTGTACCGGTCCTTGATACCGAGAACGGCTTTCCGCATCCGGATGGTCAGGGGGGTGACTTCCACCAGTTCATCATCCCGGATAAAGTTGATGGCCTGTTCCAGGGTCATGGGTTTGATCGGTGAACAGAGCACATGGTCATCCTTGCCAGAGGCCCTCATGTTGGTCAGCTTTTTCTCCTTGCAGGCATTGACGTTGAGATCGTTGTCCTTGTTGTGCTCTCCGATAATCATTCCTTCGTAAACCGGAACGCCGGGAACGATGAACAGACGGCCACGGGGCTCCAGGTTGAAAAGAGCGTAGGGCACGGCCGTCCCCCGTCTGTCACAGACCAGGGAACCGGTGAAGCGGGAAGGAAAGTCGCCACGGTAATCATCGTATCCGGCGAACAGGGAGTTCATGATTCCCGTTCCCCGGGTGTCGGTCAGAAATTCATCCCGGTAACCGATAAGAGCCCTGGATGGAATGGAAAATTCCATGTTGACCCGGCCTTTGCCGTTGTTGACAAGGTTTACCATCTTGCCTTTGCGGATGGAGAGTTTTTCCGTGACGACACCCATGAAATTCTCGTCACAGTCCACATAGAGTCGTTCCATGGGTTCCTGACGGACACCGTTCTTGAATTTGTAAATGACTTTGGGACGGCCCACACAGAGTTCGAATCCTTCCCGGCGCATGGTTTCGATCAGGATGGCGAGCTGGAATTCACCCCGGCCCTTGACGATGAAGCTGTCTTTCTCATCGGTGTCTTCGATCTGGATGGCGACGTTTAGAAGTGTCTCTTTTTCAAGCCGTTCCCTGATCTTCCTCGACTGAACGAGTTTACCTTCCTGACCGGCGAAAGGGGAATCGTTGATTTTGAAACGCATGGACACCGTGGGTTCGTCCACGGTGATTCGCGGAAGGGCCAGCGGTTCGTTTTTATGGCAGATGGTGTCACCGATCTGGAAATCGTCTGTTCCGGAAATCACGGCGATGTCTCCTGGATGTGCCTCGGGACAGTCACTTAAGGAAAGACCGTTGTATGCCTGGAGTTTCCCGATTTTGAACGGGACGCTTTCGTTGTTCTGTTTGATACAGACCAGGGGATCCTTGTTTGAAACAGGTTTGTTGTATATTTTTCCGATGGCCAGCCGGCCCAGGTAATCCGAATAGCCAAGGTCGGAAATCAGCATCTGGAAAGGGGCCTCGGGATCATAGGAAGGTGGGGGGATTTCTTCGAGAATCGTGTCGAAGAGGATGTCCAGGTTTTTGCCTTTTTCATCGACGGTCTTCTGGGCCACGCCTTCACGGCCGATAGCGTAGAGATAGGTGAAATCCAGCTGCTCGTCCGTGGCATCCAGATCGATGAACAGGTCGTAGATCTCGTCGAGCACTTCTTCGACCCGGGCGTCGGCCCTGTCTATTTTATTGATCACCACGATCACCCGGAGACCGGCTTCGAAGGTTTTCTTCAACACAAACCGGGTCTGGGGCAGGGGGCCTTCGGAGGCGTCCACCAGGAGAACAGCCCCGTCCACCATGGAAAGGGCTCTTTCCACTTCGCCGCCGAAATCCGCGTGGCCCGGGGTGTCGAGGATGTTGATTTTGACGGGTCCGCGTTGAACCGAGCAGTTTTTCGCGGAAATGGTGATGCCCCGTTCGCGTTCAAGATCCATGCTGTCCATGATCCGTTCTTCGACGCTCTGGTTTTCACGGAAAAGTCCGCTTTGCCTGAACATGGCGTCCACAAGGGTTGTCTTGCCATGGTCGACGTGGGCGATGATCGCGATATTTCTGATGTTTTCGTTGTAAATTCTTTTCTTCATAGGTCCTTTTTATGTTTTGCAATACGAAAAATGATAAGCCTTTCTGTTTATATCTTTCAAGGAATCAGATCAACACGATTCTGGTGAATCATTCAATTTTTTTGAATTCCCCAGGTTTTTGTGATACGAGCAGGGAAACGGCACTTCGTAAATATTTGTGATGGAGAGATCGTGAAAAGGCCAACATACAAAGAACTTGACAACAAGCTCAACGACGCGCGGACGGCTGTGGAAAGAGGGAACATCAGTCTGATCAATCCGGAGGCCGTGGCATCCGACGCCATCCAGCTGGGCTATCTTATTGAAAACGAACTTTCAGATGTTCTTCTGTCCGTTCTTGCGGACATCAGGCCAGAGCAATATGTGGGACGGAGGCCTCCCTCGCGTTCTTATGAAAACAGGATTGTCGAAAGCGAACTTTTTCCTTTCAGAACCAGCTCATCCCGCTTCAAGTGCAGCGTCTATCTGAAATTCACGCTGTTCGACGGCGGTTTTTTCCTGATTTCGCTTCATAGAAACAGAAACAAGGGAGGGCGGTCATGACGACGAAAAAATGTCCATGCGGCAAAGGGTTGATGAACCTGACAAGCCGGGATAAACGGGCCTGCTTCAACGGTGTGGATGTGGACGTGACATCGGATGCCTATGTGTGCCCCTGCTGCGGCATCGAGGTGGGGACCGTGGTCCAGGCCTCGGCGGCCCAGAAAGCCATTGCCGATGCGTACCGGAGAAAAACCGGGCTTTTGACAGGAGATGAGATCAGGTCACTTCGAACGGAAAAGGGGCTTTCTAGTAAACAGCTCGCGGACCTGATGAACGTCTGTGAAGCCAGCATACAGAAATGGGAAAGCTGCATCGTCCAGGATTTCCAGATGGACAGACTGCTTCGAAGGGTTCTTCAGTGAGCCGTCCTGCCCATGGCCTTCCGGAAACGGACACGCCGGATGATGTGATCTGCCATGATCTCCTGCGGTGGTTCGACGCCCATCAGAGGTCCATGCCCTGGCGAGAGACCCGGGACCCCTACCGGATCTGGCTGTCGGAGGTCATGCTCCAGCAGACCCAGGTGGATACGGTGATTCCCTATTACAACCGGTTTGTCCAGCGGTATCCGCAGCTGCACAATCTTGCCCAGGCCCCCGAAGAGGAGGTGTTGAAACTCTGGGAAGGGCTCGGGTATTACAGACGCTGTCATCACTTCATCCAGGCTGTCCGGGATGTCCAGGTACGTTACGGTGGAACGGTCCCCGATGATCCGGATGCGTTCAGGGCTCTTCCCGGCGTTGGGGATTACACGACGGCTGCGGTTCTGAGTATCGCTTACGGCCGTGTACTTCCCGTGGTGGACGGCAATGTGATCCGCGTGATGACCCGTGTGTTTCGAATTTCTGGTGATGTGGGAAAGGCCGGGACGAAAAAACAGATTCACGCCGCCATGGGACGGATCATGTCACACGAAAGACCGGGGGATTTCAACCAGGCCGTGATGGAGCTGGGAGCTCTTGTGTGTACACCCAGGCAGCCTCGTTGCGGTTCATGCCCCATCGTTGAACGCTGCGGGGCGTTTCTCCATGATGAAACGTCACGCTATCCCCTGATTGAAAAGAAAGCCAAAGTCCCCGAATACACGGTGGGGCTTGCCCTGATATGCAAAGACGGACGATTCCTGATACAGAAACGCCCGTCCTCCGGTCATCTTGCAGGGCTCTGGGAACTTCCGGGCGGGAAAGTCGGTCCAGGTGAAACGGTCGAACAGGCTCTTTTACGAAAGTGCCGTGAAGACCTTGGTCTCGATGTGGACATCCGGGAATTTCTGGGAGATGCCCGCCATGTCTATTCCCATTTTAAAATCCACGTGACCGTCTATCGCTGCCACATAGGGACCCAGCAGGAAAAAGCCCTGAGACATCAGCCCCTGGCCTGGATTTCGGAAATGGACATCGACCGCTACCCATTTCCCGCGGCCAACCACAGAGTCTTCAAAAAGATCTTCGGAAAAACTTGAAGTCAAAGACCGAAACAGCGCCGAAACCACTGGGATGATTCACGGATGAACTCTTTCTGATGCTCCGGATCGCTGATCCTGTGGTCTCCACCTTTCTGGACGATCAGTTTCTTCGGTTCACCGGCCAGACGGAAAAGGGTCTGGCTGTTTTCTATCGGAACGATGGCGTCCTTATCTCCGTGGATGATCAGGATGTTTTTCACGGCGGAAAGATCGGCTGTCAGATTGAAATCACGAAGCCGTCTATAGAATTCATCGGTGAGACCCGGATCGGACGAAAGGTTTTCAGGGGGCTGGGTCAAGGTATGGCCCACCACGGGAGGAGCGACCACAACGTATCCTTCGGCTTGGAGTTCCCTTGCTGCGGCAATGCAGGTGGCGCCTCCCATGCTGCTTCCGAAAAGCGCCAGGCGGTCTCCCGTATCCTTGCGGGCCAGGACGGCCTCGACAGCTGCGATCAGGTCTTTTTTTCTGTTGTCTAAGGTGGTTTCATCGGCGAACCGCCCCTCACTGGTACCGCAACCTCTGTGATGGAATCGGAAATAAGCCATGCCCATGGCGTTGCAGGTGTCGGCCAGTTCGATCTGCTTGGGAGAGTTGCCATCGCTGGCCAGGCCGTGGGAACCCACGATCACGGGTGGATTCGGGGTTGAAGGCAGGTGAAGAACACCGAACAGACGAAGTCCGCCCGAATGGAAAGTGATGTCGATCTGTGCTGCTGAGTCTTTGGAAGTCATGGGATCTGTCCTTGTTTAACCTTGTGTTGATTTTGAATAAAGGGTATATACAAAAGCTTTCGATTTGTCATGTTTTTTATGGAAACTCCTGTAATTTTAAGCAGATGGATTCAATTATCCCGAGGTGTTCATGATAGAGGTCAACAAAGGGCAGGTTCTGGAACTCACCATCGACGATGTGGCTTTTGGTGGAAAGGGAATCGCCAAGGTGGATGGTTTTGCTGTGTTCGTGCCCAAAACCGTCACTGGGGACAAGGTTCGGGTCATGATCACGAAAAAGAAGAAGAACTACGCAGAAGCCAGGCTTTTAGACATGCTGGAGCCCTCTCCGTTCAGGGTCGCCCCCCGATGCCGGTACAGCGGGTATTGCGGAGGCTGCGCCTGGCAGTACCTTGATTACGCCAAACAGCTGGAATACAAGACAGGCCATGTGAAAGAAAGCCTCGAGCACATCGGATTCATTACAGACGCGGAGGTTCATCCGGCCCTGCCATCCAGGGAGATTTTCGGTTACAGGAACAAGATGGAGTTCTCCTGTTCGGAAAAACGCTGGATCATGCCCGATGAATTTTCAGGTGACGACACAGACGCAGGTTTCGGCATAGGTCTCCACGCCCCCGGAATTTTCAACAAGGTCATTGATATTGACGGATGCCACTTGCAGAACGAGGTGGGTAACGGGATTCTTCGTCATGTGCGTTCATTTATCGGAGCCTCCGGTTTGCCGGTTTACGGCCTGAAAAGCCATGAGGGTTTCTGGCGCTTTCTTATGGTTCGAAGGTCCGTGGCAGACGACACCTGGATGGTGAACATCGTCACGCGTTCCGATAATCCGGAGCTGATGGCCAGGCTGGCCGGTGAACTAACAGAACGTTACCCCAATATCGTTTCCGTGGTGAACAACATCACCTCGAAACGCGCGTCCATCTCCGTTGGGGAAAAAGAGAGGGTTGTTTCAGGCCAGTCTTTTATTACGGACAGACTCGGGCCATACTCCTTTAAAATTTCAGCCAACTCTTTCTTTCAGACCAACACCCATGGCGCGGAAACATTGTATCGGACCGTGGAGCGCTACGCAGGGCTCTCAGGCCGTGAAACGGTTCTGGATCTGTACAGCGGAACAGGCACCATTCCCATCTGGCTGTCGTCTTCGGCAAAGCACGTGACAGGCATTGAAATCGTGGAAAGCGCTGTGGCAGACGCCCGGAAAAACTGTACGGACAACGGGATTGATAACTGCCGGTTCATCCAGGGGGACATAAAGGACACGCTGCCGACCCTTGACCAGAAACCCGATGTGATGATCATCGACCCTCCGAGGTCCGGCATGCACAAGGATGTGGTGGCGTCAGTTCTCGATCTTCACCCCGAGCGGCTGGTCTACGTGTCCTGCAACCCCACGACCCTTGCCCGGGACGCGGCCATGCTCAAGGAAAAGTACCGTGTGGTGGAAGTCCAGCCTGTGGATATGTTTCCCCATACCTATCATATTGAATCCGTTGCACGGCTCGAACGAAATTCATGATGGAATCGGCGCAACAGATCTGATTCATGGTCAAGGTGGTTTCGAGAGGATTGAAAGCCCTTTGCGTGGACGTACGTTTCCCGTTTGGGTGGGTTCTTGATGCGGCCGTCGTGAGAGCAGAGATGAAAGCCTATTCAGGCATGAATTTCATGGCCTGTTTGTTGATGCAGTGATATATTTCTTCATCTGAACCGTAGATGTCCACCACGTCTTTGTGGTTGATGAGGCTTTCAAGGACAAAAGCGGTGAGGTAAAGGCTCACAAGGTTTGGATTGGGTACGAGATTCCGGTAAGGTGCGATCTGGTAATCGATTTCAAAATCATCGGCTTTTAGAAGTTCACCGAGTTTGTAGGCGATCTGCTCTTCAAGGGAGTTTTTGCTTCGTGTTTCGATAATCTTGTTTTCCACAAGTTTCATGGAGATGGTGTTGCTCAGTTCTTCGCTATGGTCCCTGACCATGTTGATGGAAAGCCGTCTGTCTCTTTCTTTGGACGATTCGATTTTGGAAAGAAGCATGGATTCCTTGTTGTTGGGGCGAAAAATTTTGGGCATATACAAACTCCCGTCACGATGAAGAGAACGTTCTGGTTTCGGATCAATACGTGTCTTTATGACACAAACCGATCCTGAGGGAAGGGGACAAGATTCATGTCCAGCTTGAAACAACTAAACATAATACCCTCAAGTTTATAGGAAATCAAGATTTTTTATTGGAAAATTCAAGGTTTATTCATATAGACAAAAGGAAATTTGAAAACCATTATGAAACTCAAATCCACAGGAACCAGCGAAAAAAGAAACCAGCTGGTCCAGGCCATCAGCTTTCTTCTTGTCGCCGGATTCCTTGCGACCACTTTGACCAGCTATTTCGTATCGAGAGCCGCCGTTCGTAAAGGAATCCAGAAAAACGAACTCCCCCTCACCAGTGACAACATCTATACGGAAATTCAGCGGGACCTTATAAAACCGGTGTTTATATCGGCCTTGATGTCGACCAACACGTTTTTGAGAGACTGGGTTATCGACGGTGAAAAAGATCAAAGCAAAATCGCCAATTACCTGAACGACATCAAGGTCAAGTACAACACAGTGACCAGTTTCTTTGTTTCGGATAAAACCAGGAACTATTATCATGGGGACGGAAAACTTAAAAACGTCTCAGAGAACGAGCCGAGAGACGCCTGGTACTTCAGGGTACGAAACATGTCGGAACCTTATGAAATCAATGTGGACCCTGACATGGCCAACAAGGACACGATCACCATCTTCATCAACTACCGGGTCAAAGATTACAATGGGGACTTCATCGGGGTGATCGGGGTGGGCCTGACTCTGGACTTCGTGAAGAATCTGATGGAAAACTACAACGTCAAATACGGACGGAACGTGTATTTCATCGGCATGGACGGGGATGTGAAATTCATCGGGACAACCCTCCGGAGCCTTGGTGACAATGTCTTTAGAAACAAACAGGCTCCGGGATTCAAAGAGGAATTTGAAAAGGCGGTGGATACGGAATCCGGGTTTTTCAGCTACAGAAAGAACGGGCAGCTGATCCACGCCAACGTCCGGTATATCAGTGAGTTCAAGCTGTACCTCATCGTGGAGCAGCCAGAAGGGGAGAAACTCAGGGATATTTTTTCAACACTCCTTCTGAACCTGGCCCTTTGTTCCGTGGTTACCGTGGTGATCCTGGTTTTGATGACTCGGACGATTCGAAAATATCAGCAGAAAATCAAGACACTTGAGGGGATCATTCCGATCTGCATGCACTGTAAGGTAATCAGGGATGAGCAGGGGGTCTGGCACAGCCTGGAACACTATATCTCCGAACGGTCCGATGCCCGGTTCAGTCATGGAATCTGTCCGAAATGCATCAAGAAGTACTATCCCTGAAAGCCTGCTTTACCGGGAAAGATTCCGGTCGATCATCCCCATGATGTTGTAAACAAGGCGGGCCGTGGTAAAATCCGAGGCGTGGTGGTAGGGCATGGGGGCCAGTTCCACCACGTCAAAACCAAGAACGTTGCGGCCCCGGATGATGGTTTCAAGCAGGTCCATGGCCTGGTACCAGAGAAGGCCCCCGGGCTCGGGTGTCCCTGTGGCCGGAAGAATCGAAGGGTCGAGGCCGTCCACATCGAAGGTAATGTAGATGTTTTCCGGAAAATCAAACGGCAGGAGAGGGGACGGAACCCCCTCTCTGAAAAGACGGTCCGCGTCCAGGTGGCTTATTCCGGATTTTTCTTTCCTGTAGGCCAAGTCAAAGGGTGAAAGACTCCGGACTCCGATCTGAAACAGGGACATTCCATGCTCCACCGCATGGTACAGGGCACAGGCGTGGCTGTAAGGCGAACCTTCATACGTGGCCCTGAGATCGGCATGGGCGTCGAACTGGACGATGCCCACGGGTTTGTTCAAACGGGCCAGGGCGTTGAAGGCGCCCACCGACACCGTATGCTCCCCACCTAAAACCACGGGGATTCTTTCTGAACCCAAAGCATCCCAGACAGCCCGTTCAATCCGTCCAAGCACGTCTTCCACGGGGCCTTCGCAGTCAAGGGAAGGGGTTGTGAATATGCCGCGACCCGCAGGGACACTGGCGCCGTCGAACAGCTCCAGGTACTGGGAAGCGTCGATGATGGCCGATGGCCCCTTGCCTGTTCCTGTTCCATAGGAGACACTGGCTTCGTAGCCGGCGGGGATGACATGGAAAAGGCAGTCCGAGGGCTGGGGCTGCCCCAGTTCGGATTCGAGAAAACCGGTCAGAGTATCAGGTTGCATCGGTGTTTCCTTGGGTTAAGACGGGTTCTTTCTGAGCATTACGACAGTCTGTTTTTGAAATCCTCGTAGCCAAATGAGCGGACAAGCTCCATGGTGTCGTCTTCATGGTCGTAATAGTAGATGGACGGCAGGCGGACGCCGTTGAAGGTGTTTGTTTTCACCATGCTGTAGATGGCCATGTCAGTAAACACCACCCGGTCACCCACCCTGAGCGGCTGGTTGAAAGAGTATTCGCCGATGGTGTCGCCGGACAGGCATGAAAGCCCGCCAAGACGGTAGCTGTATCTCTTTTCACCGGGCATGCCGCTTCCGATGATGTAAGGGCGGTAGGGCATTTCAAGCACGTCGGGCATATGGGTGGCCGCCGAGGTGTCCATGATGGCGATATCCATGTCAGCCGAGGTGATGTCGAGAACCGTGGAAACAAGAACCCCGGCATTCAGGGCCACGGCTTCGCCCGGCTCCAGGTAGACCTGGACCTTGTAGGTTTCCTTGATGCGGTTGACCACCCGGACCAGGCGGTCGATATCGTAATCCGGCCGGGTGATGTGGTGGCCTCCGCCCAGATTCATCCATGACAGGTTGTGAAGGCTGGACCCGAAGGTCTTTTCAAAAGCAGTTACGGTTCGTTCCAGGGCGTCGGAATTCTGCTGGCACAGGGTGTGAAAGTGAAGGCCCGAAATTCCCGAAAGATCTTCGTTTTTGAAATCCTTGAAACGGACGCCCAGGCGGGAACCCGGTGAGCAAGGGTCGTAAATGGGGACCGTTCCTTCGGAATGTTCGGGATTGACACGGATGCCGCAGGAGATGGGGCGGCCCGAGGACTCCACCATGGCCCTGAACCGCTTCCACTGGTGAAAGGAGTTAAACACCATGTGATCGCAGAGCGTGACCAGTTGGCTCATGTCCTTTTCACTGTAAGCCGCGGCAAAGGAGTGGACTTCTTTTTGAAATTCCTCCCGTCCCAGGCGGGCCTCATCCGGCGAACTGGCGCAGATGCCGTCCAGGGTTTCCCGAAGAAGGGGAAACACCCGGAACATGGCAAAGCATTTCAGGGCCAGAAGGATATGGCAGCCCGTCCGCTGTTTCACTTCAGACAGGATGGCGAGGTTGTGGCGGAGGCAGTCCGCATCCACCACAAAGCAGGGCGTTTCGACCCGTTGAGGGTCAAATTTCAAAGGATCGTTTCTTTCCATGGCAGCCCGTGAATGTTGAGTTTTTCCATAAAAGGATCGGGATCGAACTGCTCCATGTTGAAAACGCCGGCGCCTTTCCATTTGCCCGTGAGCATCATCATGGCTCCGATCATGGCCGGAACGCCGGTGGTGTAGGAAATGGCCTGGGAGCCCACTTCCTTGTAGGCCTCTTCATGGCTGCAGATGTTATACACGTAGTACTGCTTTTCCTTGCCGTCTTTCATCCCCTTGATCAGGCAGCCGATGCAGGTCCTGCCCTGGGTGAGGGGGCCGAGAGAGGCCGGGTCCGGGAGAAGGGCTTTCAGGAATTGCAGGGGCACGATGTCCTGACCCTGGAATTTCACGGGATCGATGCGGGTCATTCCGACGTTTTCAAGCACCTTCAGGTGGTTCAGGTAGTTGTCGGAAAAGGTCATCCAGAAACGGGCTTTCTTGATTTCCGGAAGATGGTGAACCAGGGATTCCAGTTCCTCATGGTAAAGAAGGAAGATTTTTCTGGGTCCGATTCCTTCGGGAAAATCGAAACTCTTGAAGAACTCCATGGGCCGTGTTTCCACCCAGTCGCCCTCGCTGTAGTACTTGCCGTTCTGGGTCACTTCACGGATGTTGATTTCCGGGTTGAAGTTGGTGGCAAAGGGTTTGCCGTGGTCCCCGGCGTTGCAGTCGATGATGTCCAGTTCGTCGATCCGGTCGAAATGGTGTTTTTTCGCGTAGGCCGTGAAAACGTTGGTGACGCCGGGGTCGAATCCGCTGCCCAGAAGGGCCATCAGGCCCTTTTCTTTGAATCGGTCCTGATATTCCCACTGCCATTTGTAACAGAACTTGGCTTCGTCCAGGGGCTCGTAGTTGGCTGTGTCCAGGTAATGGACCCCGGTTTCAAGGCAGGCGTCCATGATGTGGAGATCCTGGTAGGGCAGGGCCACATTGATGATCATCTCGGGTTTGTAGGAGCGGATCAGGGACACCAGCTCAGGCACGTTGTCCGCGTCCACCTGGGCCGTCTGGATCGGGCGTTTGATGCCTGCCGCGATGGCGTCGCATTTGGAACGGGTGCGGCTGGCAAGCATGATATCCGAAAAAACTTCCGGTACCTGGGCGCATTTGTGCGCCACCACATGTCCGACGCCTCCCGCGCCGATAATCATCACTCGTGACATGGCTTTCTCCTTGTTTGATTATTACCGTTCAAAATATGGGTATCCTCTCAGGCCCGCTTCGTACATGTCCATGATTTCACGGCGTTCCTGGGGTGTGATCAGGTTTTCACGAATGGCCTGCTCAGCCGTGGCCCTGAACCGTTTGGTCATGCTTTTGGGATCGTATTCCACATAGGTTAGCACGTCGGCCACCGAATCTCCCTCGATTTCACGGACAAAACTGTGGCTTCCGTCTTCGGAAACGCGGATGCTCACCACATTGGTGTCACCCAGGAGGTTGTGGAGGTCGCCCAGGGTTTCCTGGTAGGCACCGACAAGGAACACTCCCAGGTAATACTCTTCGTTTTCCTTCAGGGTATGGAGCCTTAAAATCCGGCTGATGCCCTGCTTGTCGATGAAACGGTCGATCTTGCCGTCGCAGTCGCAGGTGATGTCTGCGAGAATGGCGTTTCTCTCGGGTCGTTCGCTCAACCGGTGAACGGGCATGACGGGAAACACATGGCCGATGGCCCAGGAGTCCGGAAGAGACTGGAATACGCTGAAGTTGGCGTAATACGTGTCGGACAGGGCGATATCGATATCCGTCAGGTCTTTGGGGATGAATTTCATTTTTTTACTGCAATCGCTTACGCGGTGCATGATGTTCCAGAAGATTTTGTCTCCCAGAGCCCGCTGTCTCAGGCTGAGGTCACCCACCTTGAACATCTGGCGGATCTGGTCCCTGTAGTACAGTGCGTCGTTGTAACATTCCTGAAGATTCCGGATGTTCAGGGACTTGAGAACATCCATCATGTTCATGATGATTTCTGGCGTGTTTTCGGGCAGAGCTTCCGGAACGGCGCCGGTTTCGATGGAATTGGTATCGAAGATGTTGAACAGGAGAACCGAGTAGTACGCCACCGTGGCCCGGCCCGATTCGGTGATCAGGTGGGGGTGGGGGAGGTTCACTTCGTTCAGGATCTCCATCACCGCTTCGATGATGTCGGCGCAGTACTCGTCCAGCGTGTAGTTTCTGGAGTTCATGTAGTTGGTGTGGGACCCGTCGTAATCCACGGCAAGGCCGCCTCCCAGATCGAAATAACCCATGGGTGCGCCTTCCTGGGCAAGTCCCACGTAAACACGGCAGGCTTCCTGGATGGCGGCACGGATGTCACGGATATTGGGTATCTGGGAGCCCAGGTGATAGTGGAGAAGCTGGAGGCAGTCCAGCATCTCGTAAGATTTGAGTTTTTCGATGACTTCGATGATCTGGGAGATGGTGAGGCCGAACAGGCTCCGGTCTCCACCGGATTCGGTCCAGTGCCCACCTGCCTGGGTGGAAAGCTTGAAACGGACTCCGAGCAGGGGCTTGATGTTCAGGGCTCTGGATCGTTCAAGAATCAGGTCAAGTTCGCCTGGCATTTCAAGAACGAAGAAGCATTTGTAACCCATTTTGCATGCGTAGAGGCCCAGGTCGATGAATTCACTGTCCTTGTAGCCGTTGCAGATCAGGCAGGCTTCCTTGTCTTCGAGAAAGGACAAAGCCGCGATGAGTTCGGCCTTGCTTCCGGCCTCCAGCCCGTGATGGTAGAACTGCCCGATACGGGTGATGGCCTCGATGACCTGTTTCTGCTGGTTGACCTTGATAGGGTAAACCCCTTTGAACTCGCCTTTGTATTCGAAACGGGCTATGGCCGAACGAAAACTTTCGTGCATCTGGACGATCTGGCTGTCCAGGATATCTTCGAACCTCAAGAGCACGGGCATGTCGTAGCCCCTGGCCTTGATGCCTTCGATGATCTCCGGAAGATTGACGGAAACTTGCTTTTTGTCCCGGATCGGGGTCACGATCACATCCCCTTCTTTCGAGATGCTGAAGTATCCCGATCCCCATTCACGAATCTGATAAAGGTCCGCGGAATCTTCAACCGTCCACCGTCCAAGCGTATGTTTCTGGTTCATGCCCTCTTCCTTGTGCAAATGGTCAACCCGTAAATGTTGCAGAAAAAGCATTACCTTTTACAAGAAAAAACCTGTCCATTCAATAGCTAATGTGGTTTCTGACAATTATTTTGATATGGCTTCCGTGGCAGGTGTTCAAGGGATTATCGGGAGGGGAGCCGCAGTGGAAAAAACAGAGGGCGTGTCATGAAATCCCTTTCCTTTTCCGGGGGGCAAACGTCAGGCAGGAAGAGATTGTTCACTTCCCTGCACAAACCCGTCAGGCCCCGAGGAGGTTTCGCTGAAACGTTTAAAATAGGAGTAGTTTAATGCCTCCTGACTTTGATTTCAAACTGTTTTTCAAATGACGGATCAAAAAGGGAGAAAACCGCATGTCCATTCCCGCACCTGTCAAAACATCCGGGGCCAGCTGGCCAGTTTCCGCTGGCTCATGCCCGCCCGACCCGAGGTTCCCCGTGCTCTTTTCAGCGTTCTGATCAGCTCGGTTCTGGTGTCCGCCGGATCGATGATTTTGTCGATAAGGTTGAGTCCCGCCGCTTCCCATGGACCGCATCCTTTGGTGAGTTCGTTCAGCATGGCTTTTCTCATGTCTTCGATTCCTTCCATGCCGTTGAGTTTCCGGCCAAACGCCACATTCACCGCCACGGGAGGGGCCATGAACGAAATGTCCGCCGTGGGCCAGGCGAGAAGCTGCTCGTTTTCCATGTTGCCGCCGCTCATGTTGCAGTGGGCCATGCCGTAGGATTTTCGGATGATCACGCTGACTCTCGGGACCGTGCTGTGGTGAAGGGCCTCGATGAAGGTCATGATTTTGAGGGGCATTTTCCGTTCTTCGGCCCATTTGCCCACAAGGAACCCCGGCGTGTCGTGGAGAAAGATCATGGGAATATGGAAGGAATCGCAAAGGCAGATGAAACCCGTGGCTTTTTCACAGGCTCCAGGCCCCATGGCTCCGGCTGTCACCATGGGGTTGTTGGCAAGAAAACCCACCACATGGCCGTCCAGCCGGGCGAGGCAGGTGATCAGGCTGCCGTCGAAATGGGGCTTGAGTTCGAGAATGCTGTCCGGATCGGCGATCATCCCGATGACCTGATGCATGTCATAAGTTTTTCTGGGATTGGATGGCACCAGATCGAAAATTTTGTCGAGTTTCACATCGGAAGGGACGGCGCAGGGAGTGACAGGGGGCATTTCGTCGGCGTTTCCCGGAAGGTAGGACAAAGCTTTTCTCACCAGGCTGAGACAGTCCCGGTCGTTCTCGGCAAACAGATCCACCTGGCCGGTCACTTCGGCGTGAAGACGCCAGCCGCCCAGTTCTTCCTTGTCCGGGTTTTCTCCTGTGGCAACCTCCAGGATGCTGGGGCCCACCACCGCCATCACCGAGCCTTTGACCTGGACGATAATGTCGGACACAGCGGCTTCCCAGGTGGGGCCACCGTAGCATTCCCCCATGATGGTGGTGATCAGGGGAACCTGGCGGTCCCGGCAGGGGCCTTTGATGGGGTAAGTCATGCTCATCATACCCACGGCTCCCATGATGTCGGGGAGTCTGGCACCTCCTCCGTCGCCAAGGTGGATGCATGGGTAACCGCGTCTGGCGGCGATTTCTGCGTTTCGAATCAGTTTTTCCACGCCTTTACGTCCACCCGCTCCGGCCAGAACCGTCACGTCATCTCCTGAAACAAACACGGTGCGTCCCTGGATCTCACCGTAACCCACCACTTTACCGTCAGCCGGAGTCTTTTCCCGGGCCTCCGGAAGATCGCTGTGGGTGAGAAGACCCTGTTCGTCGAACGTCGCCGGGTCGAGAAGCCCTTCAATTCTCTCCCGAACCGTCAACAGTCCTTTGGCGTGCTGCTTCTCGACTTTTTTCGATCCTCCCATGGCCAGGGCTTTTTGTCTGGAATCGGCAAGGCGTTTCAATCCGTAAGAATCCTGTTCGTCGATAAGCATGGCAACGTTCTCCTGTTTTGTGTTTTGGCGCCTCATGAAAGGGGGGGGTTGCGCCCTCTTTTCAACAAACAACAGCTACTCCCACAGAAAGAGTGGGTTGTCAAGTTTAATAGAACGAACGTTCGTTATTTTGATTGGATGGGCGCGAAATACCTGGATGGCAGGGGTTATTTTATGAAAAAGGAGTGGGGCAAGGTTTTTAGAATTTTGATTGAGGTGGATTCCCGGATTGGCTCGCCAGGAAGTTGCGAAACCATATCCGGGAATCCGGGGGGAGACGGTAATCAGACCTTGAAACCGTGAAAGGTTTCAAGAGAATATCGGTTTTTGAAGTTTTCGTAGTTGAGAGACACGTTCAGCTCCGTATGACACTTGAGGATCATCTGGCCGAGGAGACGGTAGATGGTGATCATCAGGTAGCAGACCATAGCCACGGCCAGGGCGGGCTGGATGGTGACCATCAGGTTGAACAGGGCGATGACCGGAAGGAAAAGGACCATGATCACCAGATACTGGGTTCCTGTCTTTCGGATCACACTGGCAAGGGTCGATACGTCAAAGAAAGACCGGTAGGACCCGGAGGCGATGCCCCTCATCAGGCCCAGAGGAAAAACAAGCGAACAAACGGTCATGATCATGTAAGCCAGGGGTTTGTTGTTTGTCTGGTAGGCGCCGGCGAAAAGAACGGCCGCACCAAGGATGAACAGGGATTGCTTGAAGACCGAAATGATATGATGGGTCAGTTCCTGGACAGGAACCGACGTGAATGACGGGGTGGCGGTTCTTCCCTGGACCGTGTGGTCGAGAACGGTCAGGGAATAACTGCCGATCACGGCCCAGATCAGGGCGAACAGAATTTCGTTGATGTAAAGGTTGTCTGAAAACAACATGCCGGCCAGGTAGAGTCCCACCACAACGATCAGGGCAAACGGCGCAAAGGGGAAGAAAAGGGCTTTTGCCGTTGAAATCAGCACATGGTCGCTGACATGCTGAATGCCCGTCCATTCCACCATGCGTTTGCAGGTCGGGCAAATGTGAACGCAGGCCTCTTCCCGGGTAAACTTGAAATCCTTTTTTTCGACACAGGGAAAGCAGTAGGATGTCTGACATTTCTTGCAGTACCAGTGTGCTTCACTGAAAGGATGATTGGCGCAGTACTTTTCCATGGTTTCAATGCTCCTTGATGTCCATGCCGTTAAACGGGGCGAAGGTTCTGGATTCAACTGAAAACGTCTGTTGAACAATCTGATATCCGACGGTGACTTTTTTTATGAACTGGTATATTCATGAAACGTGCCATTGACGAAAGTCCCGTGGTTAATGAGTTTTTACAGGGTGTGGTGATATGAAACGACCATATGTGGTCAGTGTGACGATATATCGTTTGTCGATATGCCGTGATTATATTGTACGACAAAAGTTGTCATCTGGCTTCGGGATGTGGTTATCTCAAGGAGGTCTGGCTTGAAATGCCCTGAGTTTGTCCATGAAAACAGATGTTGGCCTGAATTTTACCGTGTTGTGTCGAATTTCCCCCACAGCCCTGTCAGCGATACGGAAGCAGTTGTTCACAAGGCTCTCGGAAAAGTCCTGGATACAAGCGGTATAAAGGATGGTGACCGGGTGGCCGTGGGGGTGGGAAGCCGAAACATCGCCGGGCTTGCGGTGATGGTCCGGGTTATCTGCCAGAGAATCCGGGAATTGGGGGCTGTTCCGGTGATCGTTCCTGCCATGGGGAGCCACGGCGGGGCTGAAAGCCAGGGTCAGATCCGGGTGCTCGAAGATCTTGGGATATCCGAGAAAACATGCGGAGCTGCCGTGGTGTCCAGTCTCGATGTGGATCGGATCGACACGGTGCTTGACGGGATTCCCGTCTGGTTTTCCCGGGATGCCCTGGCCATGGATCACAGCGTGGTGATCAACCGCGTCAAACCACACACCAAATTCAAGGCACCGGTGGAAAGCGGGATCTATAAAATGATGTGTATCGGGATGGGCAAGCACCGAGGGGCTGCGGAACTCCACCAGGCCGCTTTGAGGCATGGATTCTATCCTGTGATCAGGGCGGCCGGTGATGCGGTGATCCGCCATTCCAACATCCGTTTCGCGGTGTCCGTGGTCGAGAACCAGCACGGTGAACCGGTGGAAATCCGGGCCATGGCTGCGGAGGATTTTTTTTCTGAAGAATCCAGGCTTCTTGATCTGGCCAGATCTTATTTTCCACGTCTTCCGTTCAAACACCTGGATGCCCTTGTCATCGGCAGGATCGGAAAGGACATCAGCGGTTCGGGCATGGACCCCAATGTCACCGGGAGAGCCTATGATCTGATGGAAGATGATTTTTCCATCAATCTCAAGGCAACACGGATCGCCCTCCTCGATCTTTCAGACAAAAGCGGTGGCAACGCCATCGGCCTGGGTAACGCGGACATCATCACGGAAAAGCTTTTCAGGAAAATGGACTACCAAAAGACGCTGATCAACGCCCTGACCAGCACGTCGCTTCGAAAAGCCTTCATCCCCATCCGGATGGACGACGATGAAAGCGCCATGAAAACGGCTTTTTTCTCCTGTGGTGTCAGACGCCCGGAAGATCTGAGAGCGGTGATCATCCGGGACACCCGTCATGTCACGGAATTCTGGGCCACCTCCGCTCTGTTGGATGAGCTGATAAAAATCCCCGGGGTCACTGTCCATGAAAAAGTGGCCTTGAGTTTTTCTGCGGAAGGCGATCTTCTGCTTTAATTTCCATTCTAAGGATGTGAAACCATGCGATACGAAGGACAGATCTACCGCCCGTTTTCAGAAGCCGACAGTTATCTTCTCCAGTGCACCGTGGGGTGTTCCCACAACGGCTGCACGTTCTGTGGCATGTACAAGGACAGGTCGTTTCGCGTAAGGACCATGCAGGAGATCCTTGAGGACATCGACATGGCCGTGAACTATTACGGCGATGTGGAAAAGGTGTTTCTCTGCGACGGCGACGCCATTGCCATGGAAACCGGGATGCTTGTGGATATTCTGAAGGAACTTTACAGGCGATTTCCTTCCCTGCGTCATGTGGGCATGTACGTGGGGCCTAAAAGCACGCTGAACAAAGGAACGGCCGATCTTGAGATTCTCAGAAAGGCGGGTTTCACCAAGGCCTATCTCGGTGTGGAATCAGGGGACGACGAGGTTCTCGCCGCCATCAACAAAGGAGTGACCGCCGACATGATGCTGGACGCGGGACGCAGCCTTGTCGAGGCGGATATCAACCTGTCCGCCATGGTGCTTCTGGGAATCGCGGGAAATGGAGAAAAAGCCATGCGCCACGCGGCGTTGACAGCCGACATCACCAACCGGATGAAGCCCCGTTATCTGGCGGCCCTGACCTATACACCTGTTCCCAAAACGGCATTGTTCCGCCGGTATCAGACCGGGGAATACCAGCTTCCCGATGCCTTTGAAACCCTCGAGGAAATGAAGGTGATGTTCGAGAACATCCACATCGACAACCTGACGTTTATCGGGTCCCATGCGTCCAACTACCTTCCCGTCAGCGGGAGACTCCAGCGGGACAAGGGGAAAATGCTTAAGACCGTGGAGGAGATTCTAAGGACCCGGAACATGGACGCCCTTCGCAGTGACGCCATGCGGGGACTCTGACGAAGATCCAGGGCTCAGATTTTTTTCTTTTCCTTCAATTTCAAAAGGGCGTCCAGGCCCTTGAAGGGATTGTTGCCGTACGAGCCTTTGTCCTCATCCCTGTCCGAAGCCCCCCCGTACCAGTCGGCCACCTTGTCCCTGGAATGTTCATTGTCATGGCAGTAGATACAAAGAAGCTCCCAGTTGCTGCCATCGGGAGGGTTGTTGTCGTGGTCGTGGTCCTTGTGATGAACGGTCAGTTCCTTGAGGCGTTTCCCGTCAAATTCCCTTCCACATTTGGCGCAGATCCATGGAAACATTTTAAGGGCCCGTTCCCTGTAGGTTTTTTCTTTTTCCCTGGCTTCGGCAAGAACCTTTTCCAGGTTCCCTTTGGATGTGGTGATTCGAATCGATGACATGGATGTTATGATCTCCTGAATAAAAGATTAGGGGATGTCTGACAGCATGGAAAGGGCCCATGCCGGGATATCGTCACAGAGTAAGCGTTTCCTGCCCAGATGAACCACGGCGATCTGCCGGAACGGATGGTCCCTGGTCGAGTTGTCGAGAAGAAAGGCCGAATCAACCAGAGGCAGGGCTTTCATGATGTTTTTTACGGTACGGGGAAGGCGGCCGTGTATTTTTTCTGCCGGCACATCATGGCCGCCTTCGCTGACACGCTGACTGACCCGTGCTTCGTTCAGCTCGGGGTTGTCCAGGTGGATGAACACGAGAATCACCTCGTATCCCAGGCTTTTGGCCCTGGCCACGAAATCGATTTTCGAGACATGGGAAAACACGGTTTCAAAACAGAAACTCAGCCCTTCCTCCAGAAATTTCTGCCTCAGACGTTCGGCCAGATGAGAGGCTTTGTAGCTCGCCATCGGCTGGTTTTCCACATCCAGGTCCCTTGCGATCAGGTCCGCGTTGATGAACTTTATTCCCTTGGGTTCGAGAAACAGACGGAAAAACGTTGATTTCCCTGCGCCGTTCCCTCCTGCGAGAAGCCACAGCTGTTTCGTTTCGTTCATTCATGAACCTTGAATTCACCGTTGTGGAAATGTCCTGTTTCCCTTTTCCCGCTGGCGCTGTTCACCCTGTCCAGACAGCCGGGACAGGTTCGGCTGGACTCGTAATACACGGCCGCGCCGGACACTTCATCGGCAAGAGAGCCGGAAAGCCTTCTGGCTTCAAGGGTGTCGAACACATCCCCGGGGCTCACCGACGGAGAGGCGAGGGGAGAAAGTTCGATACGTTTCAGTCCCTGGGATATGGCGATCACATCATCGAAACCGATAAGGTGTTCCACCGCTTTGCCCAGCTCGGCCCAGAATTCGATCTGTTTGGGAATCGAACGTTTCTGGATGGCGGCTTCACGTTCAGCGGCCGCGATCAGGGAAGAATCAAGTCTCATGGGGCTTGCCATACAGCACCTCTTTTTTATGTTGATCGTGCTACAAATGTAGCAATATGCTGCATGAAAGTCAAGGGAAGGGTCGGAGTCTGTGAGACGCGATCATAAATCATGGTCAGATCTCCCGGTCCAGCTCATCGGAAAGCTGAACCGGGAGGATTCTTCAGGCAGGTTTTTTTTCAATGGTCATGAAAAAGATGATGTTCGTATCGTCTTCCTGATCGATGGTCAGGTTGTAATTATCGATGCCGCTGCTTTTGGCGATGGCGATGACATCATCGATATCCCTGAGGTGGAAACTCCAGTCAGCCCACCAGTCCGGCGTCAGGGGGTGGTAGTTTTTGGAATCCTTGTGGGCGATGATCAGTTTTCCGCCTGGTTTGAGAAGGGTATAGAAAAAGGCGATCAGGTCTCTGAAACCGTCCTCGGGTATGTAGTCGGCAAGACCAATGGAGTAGACGATGTCCTGGGGACCCAAGATTTCCCGGAAATTATCCGGGTTTTTCAGGTAATCGTACACACTGTGGTTGTGAAACCTGAATTGAATCCCTTTGGGAGGCGATGCCAGCTGTTCCATGGAAAAAGTGAGGGCGTCCTTGGACTTGTCGATCAGGGTCAGGTTGATTTTTCCTGAAAGGTTCAAGTCTGTTTCCGCGAAAAGTTCCCGGAGATCCCTGGACGATCCGCAGGCGATATTGAGAATGTCCGCTTCCTTTGGATCGGCCTCGAGGTAAGCCTGAAGGATTTTTTTCATCGTGTCTTTTCTGTTGCGAACGGCTTTGGCGTAATCGTTGGCAAGAAAGGTTTCATCGGCGCAGTAACCGAATCCCTGGGATGTGGGGCGGTTGTTGTAGATGAACTCCAGGGTTTCGTAGTCTCCGGGATACCCTCCGGGTTTTTCGAAAGCGTGTCTGACAAAATCGGACTGAAGTTTGTAGGATGCACCTGAGAGACGGAATGTGTCTTTTATTTTTCTGATAAGGGCAGGATCGTCAAGGAAGCTTTCAAGCCTGTCACCTTCTTCGAGTGTTTGGTCTGTGGCCCTGATCACTTCTTCACTGCAGCAATTCCCGGTGAACACTGTTTATGGGTCAAAGAAAAAGAGTTGTATGGG
>CAZWTY010000023.1:0-49191 GCA_964637565.1 uncultured Desulforapulum sp. | reverse complement strand
CCCATACAACTCTTTTTCTTTGACCCATAAACAGTGTTCACCGGGAATTGCTGATCCGAAGCGCTTTATCAGGCATGCCGTTTTCCCCACCGCCCGGAAGTTCAGAAGCTTATTATCGAACAACGAAGCCCGATGACGGCAAAAATGAAAAGCAAACCTTTTCGAAATGATTCGCGCCCGGACTGGGATCATGTCCGGGTGAAGATCATGCGCTGGTGCTTGCGTCAAAAACTGGCTCAAAACTGGGAAAAATTCAGCCGGTTGCTTTTATCCACAAAAGATCTTCCCATCGTCGAAGATTCCAGAAAAGATGATTTCTGGGGAGCAAAAGCAACGGGGAACAATACCTATGTCGGCATGAATGTCCTCGGGCGTCTATTAATGGAACTCAGGGAAGAAATCAAACAGGGAAAAGATCTGAAATCCGTTATGAATCCTCCAATTTCAATGTTTCTTCTCTTCGGACAACCCATAGCTTCCGATAATCAGCAGCAAGACCGGATTGAGGTTATAAACCCACCTCCGTTGGAAGCCGTCAACAACAGAATTCCATACGAGCCGTCCCATTCGCTTTTCGAGTATATGGAGACCGTAAAAGAGGCAACGGTAGATTATATTGCTGATTCGATGAATATCACAAACAACGATGCACGTTCGATGGCATCTGAACTTAAGCCCTATTCGGAATATGAAAAAGTTGATTTACCATGGATTGAATCACTTCCAAAAAACTGGAAGATTCGCAGGGCCAAGCTATTAATCAAAGAAAAAGATGAACGGTCAACAACCGGGAAAGAGCCGTTGCTTAGGGTTTCTCAATACACAGGAGTAACCCGGAGGCGTTCAGCGACCGGCTCAGAATCGTTTGATTCACGGGCCGCTTCCTTGGTTGGTTACAAGAAAGTGGACGTGGATGATTTGGTGATAAATATAATGCTTGCCTGGAATGGGAGTCTCGGGATTTCCAGATACAGCGGAGTTGTAAGCCCGGCTTATTGTGTATATCGGATAGCTGATGAGATACATCCATGGTATTTTCATCATTTACTGAAATCGCCTTTGTACAAAGGCCGAATTAAGGCCGTATCCACAGGCGTTGTTGACAGCAGATTGCGTCTCTACTCAGATGCACTCGGATGTCTTGACATGTTGTTGCCGCCTTATAACGAACAAGCCGCCATCGTCAGGTTTCTCGATCATGCGAACCGGAAAATCGACCGTTACATCCGGTCAAAGAAAAAGATGATCGCCCTGCTCAACGAACAAAAACAGGTCATCATTCACTGTGCTGTGACCCGTGGGCTTGATTCTGGTGTTTCATGTAAACCTTGTGATCTTTACTGGCTTAATCAGATTCCAGTCCATTGGGATATAAAAAGAGTTAAATCATTAGTATCAGCAATCGGAGGCATGACTCCAAATAAGGGAGAAAAACGTTATTGGGAAGGCCTGATACCATGGATAAGCCCCAAGGATATGAAAAAACGAGAAATATTTGATTCGATAGACCACATATCCGACTTGGCATTACGTGAAACAGGAATAAGTTTAATTCCACCCCCAGTTGTCTTAATTGTTGTTCGGGGTATGATTTTATCAAAAAAGCTTCCGACGGCAATTACCCATGTGCCTGTAACGATAAATCAAGATATGAAAGCCCTTGTTCCCAATCATAAAATTAGTCCGGAATATCTGTCATACTTGTTGACTGGGATTCAACAAGAATTGTTATTACTTGTTGAAATAGCAGGTCATGGTACATGTTGTCTACGTTCGGATTCATGGTTGAACTATAAACTTCCTGTCCCCCCGATAAATGAACAACATGCAATCGAAAAATTCTTAAAGATGAAATTGTCTAAACAAAACGATATTATTCGTCATACAGAACATGAAATCACCCTGATGCAAGAATACCGCACCCGCCTGACCGCCGACGTGGTTACGGGCAAGCTGGATGTCAGGGCTGCGGCAGCGAACTTGCCGGATCTGGAAGCTGACGATGACACTGAAACAGGGGATGACCTTGTCGATGACGATAGTCTGAATGACCCCGACAGCATGGACACGGAGGAAAACGATGAGTGACCGGCCCGCCATTCCAGTTGAAATCAAGCGTGAACTGATGTTCGAATGCCGTTATCGGTGCAGTTGCTGTTGCGAGCCGGTTTCCCTGGAAAGGGCGCATATCGGGCCTTGGAGTAAAACCCGGGATCATAGTTTCGAAAACCTCGTCGTGCTTTGCGCCAATTGCCACACACGGTCCCATGCGGAAAAATGGCCGGAATCCCATTTGCGGAATTTCAAGCAGCATCCCTGTGCCCTGGAACGGGACCGCCAACCGCCGCTGAACGAAATGCAGAAGGTCATGCTCGACCTGATACTCGCTGGAGATCCCGAAACAATGAGCGAGAAGGAGCGCGTCCGACTCGTCAGGATGATGGCGGCTTACGCCGATGTCACCTGCGACGATATCCGGGTCATCGCCGTGGAACGGTCCCAAAGTTCGCTGGTCCGCATGGAAATGCCTTTGACGGCGGCGGAAAAACTCATCCTGGGGTTTCAGGCCCAGGATCCCCGGCTTTTCTCGTTTCTCGATGAATTCGCCGAACCGTTCATGGACAGAGAAACTCGGCTTGTCGTCCATGACGGGGAGGATGCCGCCCCGGTCCAAAGCGTCAAACTCATCGAAACCGCCCGGCCCGAACCGGCGGACAGGCCTCCGGTCACGAACACGAAGGAAGAAGGGCTTGAAAGCCTTATCGTCAGTGCCATGACCCATTTCGGATGGATCGGTGGAACGAACGAGGGGTACGACCGGGAATATGCCGTGGACCTTCATCAGCTCACCCTGTTTCTTGAAGCCACCCAGGAGAAGACGGCAAAGGCCCTTGAGCTTCGAAACGGCGGGCCGGTCAGGCGGAAGTTCCTTGCCCGGCTCCAGGGGGAAATCACCCGGCGGGGCGTCATCGACGTGATGCGGAAAGGCGTGGACCATGAAAAGCACCATGTGGACCTCTTTTACGGCACCCCGTCGCCGGAAAACGTGAAGGCCGTGGAACGGCACTGGAAAAACCGTTTCAGCGTCACCCGCCAGTTGCGGTACAGCCGGGAGGAAACAAAACGGGCGCTGGACCTTGTTCTTTTCATCAACGGGCTGCCCGTGGCCACCTTCGAACTGAAAAACCGCCTCACCAAGCAGACGGTGGACGATGCGGTGGAACAGTACCGGCGCGACCGCGACCCCAGGGAAACCCTGTTCCTCTTTGGCCGCTGCGTGGTTCATTTCGCCGTGGACGACCACGAAGTGCGGATGTGCACCGAACTGAAAGGCGCGAAAGGCTCGGCCAAAGATTCCTGGTTCCTTCCCTTCAACCAGGGCTGGAACCACGGGGCGGGAAACCCGCCCAACCCTTACGGCATCATGACCGACTACCTCTGGCGGCGCGTTCTGACCCCCGGCGGTTTCACGGACATCCTGGAAAACTACGCCCAGATCGTGGAGGAGAAGAACGAAAAAACCGGGAAAAAGAAACGGGTACAGATCTTTCCCCGCTACCACCAATTGGACGTGGTCCGTAAACTCTTGGCCGACGCGGCCTGGCACGGAGCAGGGAAACGCTACCTGATCCAGCATTCGGCGGGCAGCGGGAAATCCAACTCCATCGCCTGGCTGGCCCACCAGCTCATCGGACTCAAGAAGGACGGCGCCGTGCTTTTCGACTCCATCATCGTCATCACAGACCGGCGCGTCCTGGACAAGCAGTTGCGGGAAACCATCAAACGCTTCGCCCAGGTGGGCAGCATCATCGGGGCCGTGAAGGCCGGAAGCGGGAGTTCCAAGAAAGACCAGCTCGCCCATTTCCTCCACCAGGGCAAAAAGATCATCATCACCACGGTTCAGACCTTTCCCGGACTTCTGGACAGTATCGGGTCGGCATTCCGGGGCAAACGCTTCGCCATCATCATCGACGAGGCCCATTCCAGCCAGGGCGGAAGGACGTCGGCGTCCATGAACATCGCCCTTTCGGAAAAAGAAGGGACGGAGGGCGACGAAAGCACCGAAGACAAGATCAACCGGATCATCGAATCCCGGAAAATGCTGACCAACGCCAGCTATTTCGCCTTCACCGCCACGCCCAAAGCGAAAACCCTGGAACTGTTCGGCATACCCTTCCGGTTTGGCGACGAGGTGAAACGGCGGCCCTTCCACAGCTACACCATGAAACAGGCCATAGAGGAAGGGTTTATTTTAGACGTTCTCAAACACTTCACGCCGGTTGAAAGCTATTACCGCCTGGCCAAGACCATTGAATCCGACCCGGAATTCGATGTGAAAAAAGCCCGGAAGAAGCTGCGGCGCTATGTGGAATCCCATAAAAAAGCCATCCGGGACAAGGCCGAAATCATGGTGGACCATTTCAACGAACAGGTGATCGGCCGGAACAAAATCGGCGGCAAGGCCAGGGCCATGGTGGTCACCGGCAGCATCGAACGGGCTATTCGGTATTTTTTTGCGTTCAGGGATTATCTGGCCGACATCAAAAGCCCGTTCAAACCCATCGTGGCCTTTACAGGAGAACCGCAATTCGAGGGCGAAACGGTCACCGAGCCCCGTTTGAACGGATTTCCGAGTCACGAGATCGAAGACCGGATCACGGAAGATCCCTACCGTTTCCTGATCTGCGCGGAAAAATTCCAGACCGGCTACGACGAACCCCTGCTTCACACCATGTACGTGGACAAGCCGCTTTCCGGCATTAAGGCGGTTCAGACCCTTTCCCGGCTCAATCGCGCCCATCCGAAAAAATACGATGTGTTTGTCCTGGATTTCCAGAACAACACGGAAACCATCGAACACGCATTTGCCGACTACTACCGGACCACCCTTTTAAGCCGTGAAACCGATCCCAACAAACTGCACACCCTGAAGGCCGAACTCGACAGCTATCAGGTCTATTCGCCCGAACAGGTGGACCGTCTCGTGGCCCTTTACCTGGACGGAGCGGAAAGGGACACCCTGGACCCCATCTTGAACGCCTCGGTGTCGGTTTACGTGGAAGAGCTTGACGAGGACGGCCAGGTGGAGTTCAAGGGAAAAGCCAAAGCCTTCACCAGAACCTATGACTTTCTGTCCACCCTGTTGCCCTACGGTATCCCGGACTGGGAAAAGCTTTCGATTTACCTCAATTTTCTTATCCCAAAACTTCCCGCGCCCAAAGAGGAGGATTTTTCCAAAGGCATCCTGGAAGCCATCGACATGGACAGCTACCGGGCCGAAAAGAAAGAAACCCTGGCCATTCCCCTGCCCGACGCCGATTCGGAAATCGACCCCGCCCCCATGTCCGGCGGCGGTAAGAAACCCGAACCTGAAATGGATCGGCTTTCCAACATCGTCCGGTCCTTTAACGAACAATTCGGATCAACTTTCGCCGATTCCCCCCGGATGGTGAAACGAATCACCGAAGAGATTCCAGCCAAAGTCGAAGCGGATCAGGCTTACCGGAACGCGAAACAGAACGCGGGAAAACAGAACGCCAAAATCGAACACGACAAGGCCCTGAAACGGGTGATCGCCACCCTTTTCGATGATGACGCCAAATTGTTCAAGGAATTCCAGGATAACGATTCGTTCAGGACTTGGTTGAAGGATACGGTGTTCGATCTGACCTATTATCAAGGATAGAAACGGCTTCGATAAAAAAAAGCCGACAACCTCGAAATACCGAAAAACATCTTGACCTGTCGGTCGCCATCCTTTATATATCAAAAAATCTTGATATATTGATATTTGGAGTTTCATGAACAGCCTGGCCTATTTCAAAGCCCTTGCCGACAGCACCCGCATCCGGATCTACCATGTCCTTCTGGACCACGAACTGTCGGTGAACGAACTGGTCAGCCTTCTGGGCACAGGCCAGAGCCGGGTGTCCCATCATGTGAAGATACTGGCCGACGCCGGACTTTTGGCCTGCCGGCGGAGCGGGGTCTGGGCTTTTTATTCCGCGGAAAAAGGCGAGGACCTGGCCCTGTTCAACGAGGCGGTTCGGGACATGTTCCGAAAGGAAACGGACCTCCTGGACGATCTGGCCCATGCCGAACAAATCATCGCCGACAGGAGCGTGGTGACCCGGCAGTTTTTCAACACCATCGCCCCGCGCTGGGATGATCTGAAAAAAGAGATCCTGGGACCCTTTGACATCAACCGGGCCATCAGCCTCGATCTTAGCCCCGTTAGCGTGGCGGTGGATCTGGGTTGCGGAACCGGAGAGCTGATGGGCTTTCTCATGGAAAAGGCCCGCCACGTCATCGGGGTGGACAGCTCCCAGAAGATGCTGGACGAAGCGAGGAAAAGGTTCGTGGACGCGAATGGAACGGCGGACCTGCGACTGGGGGAACTGGAACACCTGCCCATGAAAGACGGGGAAGCGGATCTGGCGGCCATTTCCCTGGCCCTGCACCACCTGTCGAAACCCGAAGACGCGGTACGGGAGGCCTTCCGGATTCTGAAACCCGGAGGACGGCTGGTGGTGGCGGAGTTCGATCAGCACGCCGATGAAACGTTACGAAAACAATACGGAGACCGTTGGTTGGGGTTATCGAAGGAGGAGGTGACGGACTGGCTCGCCGGTTGCGGTTTCGCACTGGACCGTGTCACGTCCCACAGCCTCCTTCGATCCCTGGTTTTACATATCTACATCGCAGAAAAACCTTTATTTCACACCCTATAATATCAAGGAGAACACCATGACCGTTCAAGAACTGGATCTTTCACTGCCTTACAAAGTGGCTGACATGGGCCAGGCCGATTTCGGCAACAAAGACATGCAGCTTTCGGAAAACGAAATGCCGGGCCTCATGGCCTGCCGCGAGAAATACGGCAAGGACAAGCCCCTCAAAGGGCTCAAGGTCACGGGCAGTCTTCACATGACCATCCAGACCGCCATGCTCATCGAAACCCTTTACGCCCTGGGCGCGGATATCCGCTGGGCCTCCTGCAACATCTTCTCCACCCAGGACCACGCCGCCGCCGCCATCGCCGCCAACAAGACGGCCGCCGTTTACGCCTGGAAAGGGGAGACCCTGGAAGAGTACTGGTGGTGCACGGAAATGGCCCTGACCTGGCCGGACGGCAGCGGGCCGGACCTGATCGTGGACGACGGAGGCGACGCCACCCTTTTGATCCACGAAGGGGTGAAAGCGGAAAAAGACCCGTCGATCCTGGACAGGACCCCGGGCAACGACGAGGAACGCTGCTTCCTGGACCGCCTTAAAATGAGTTACAAGAACGATCCCAAGAAATGGACGAAAATCGCCGCCAAAATCAAAGGCGTTTCCGAGGAAACCACCACCGGTGTGGCGCGGCTCTACCAGCTCCAGAAATCCGGCCAGCTCCTTTTCCCGGCCATCAACGTCAACGACTCGGTGACCAAGAGCAAATTCGACAACCTCTACGGCTGTCAGGAATCCCTGGCCGACGGCATCAAGCGCGCCACGGACGTGATGATCGCAGGAAAAGTGGTGGTGATCTGCGGATACGGCGACGTGGGCAAAGGCTGCGCCTCGTCCATGCGCGGTTTCGGCGCCCGGGTCCTGGTGACGGAAATCGATCCGATCTGCGCCCTCCAGGCGTCCATGAGCGGTTACCAGGTGGTGACCATGGAAGAAGCCGCTCCCCTGGGAGACATCTTCGTCACGGCCACGGGCAACTACAAGGTGATCACGGCGGCCCACATGGAAGCCATGAAAGACGAGGCCATCGTCTGCAACATCGGTCACTTCGACAACGAAATCGACATGGCCTACCTTGAAAAAACCGAAGGATGCACGAAGCTGAACATCAAACCCCAGGTGGACAAATGGACCCTGAAATCCGGCCGGTCCATCATCGTCCTGGCCGAAGGCCGCCTGGTGAACCTGGGCTGCGCCACGGGCCACCCCAGTTTCGTGATGAGCAACAGCTTCACCAACCAGACCCTGGCCCAGATCCGTCTGGCCACGGAAAAACACGAATGTCAGGTCTACACCCTGTCCAAGAAACTGGACGAGGAAGTGGCCCGTCTCCACCTGGGACGCCTGGGCGTGAAGCTCACGACGTTGACCCAGGAGCAGGCCGACTACCTGGGCGTCAGCATTGACGGGCCCTACAAAACGGATCTTTACCGGTATTAGGCCGGTTTTACCGTAAAAGCATCAAGGCCTCCGGCAGTCCTGCCGGGGGCCATTCACCCAATGTATCCTTAAAGTGTGGGAAATCCCCTGCCACCTTCCTTTGCTTTCACGCCCAGTTCGGCATAAGCCGGACTGCATCAATGTCGAATGACAACACCCCATCTTTAAATAACGGCCATGTGCCGGTTTAAAATAACACAGCCCACAACGACGCATGAAAGATGTGGTCAAGATTCCCTTCATTGTCATTCCGGGCGGCCCTGATTATTTCGGAAGGTCTCGAGCTTCGGATCCTCTTGGAAATGTAAGGTGCCCGTTATGCCAGCCGACCCGGAATCCATGCCGGTATCTGAAACAGATCCTGACAAATTCGTACCCCATCTCTCATGCGGGCATGGATTCCGGATCTCCGCTTCGCTCCGTCCGGAATGACAGGTTTGGGGGTAGTAACCGGTTCGGGCATTGTTTTTCAGCGGTAGTTCCTGTAATCCACACCGTATCGTTTGGCCTTGTAGGCGAAGATTCTCACCGTGGTTCCCAGCATCTCGGCGGCGCTTGTGATGTTGCCCCGGGTGTTTTTCAGGGCGTCGATGATCATCTCGGTTTCCAGGTTGGCCACGGCCTCGTCCAGGGTGGTGGCGGGAAGGGTGCCTGATTCGCTGCCTGTCTGGAGGCTGGGGGGAAGATGGTAGCTGTGGATCACCCCTTCGTCGCACAGAAGCACGGCCCGTTCGATGCAGTTCTCCAGCTCGCGGACATTACCCGGCCAGTGGTAGGCGATGAGCATGTCGATACCGGGGGTGGAGATCCGTTTGATGTCCTTCATGTGCTCTTTGGCGTATTTTTCCAGGAAATAATCGGCCAGAAGCAGGATGTCCGTCTTTCGTTCCCGTAAGGGGGGCAGATAGATGGGAAACACGTTGAGCCGGTAGTACAGGTCTCCCCGGAACACCTCCTCCTCCACGGCCTTTTCCAGGTTTTTGTTGGTGGCGGCCACGATGCGCACGTCCACCTTGATGGTCTTGTGCCCCCCCACCCGCTCGAACTCCCGTTCCTGAAGGACCCGGAGCAGCTTGGACTGGACATCCAGGCTGATGGAACCGATCTCGTCCAAGAAAATCGTGCCTTTATTGGCAAGCTCGAACTTGCCGATTTTCTGGTTGATGGCCCCGGTGAACGAGCCTTTTTCATGGCCGAAAAACTCGCTCTCGATGAGGGTGGCGGGAAGGGCCGCGCAGTTCACCTTGATAAAGGGCTGTTTGGCCCGGTGGCTGTTGTAGTGGATGGAGCTGGCCACCAGCTCTTTTCCTGTCCCGCTTTCCCCCCTCACCAGAACCGTGGCGTTACTTTTGGACACATGGGAGATCATCTGGTAGACGTCCCGCATCTTGTTGCTGTTGCCGATGATGTTGGAGACGCGGTACTTGTTTTCCAGCTCGTGTCTCAGGCGGGAGTTTTCCTCCCGGAGTTTTTCCCGTTCCAGGTTGATTTTTTCCAGGTTGATCACCTGGGTGGCGATCATGGTGGCCACCACCGACAGGATTTTCATGCCATCCTTGAGGGAGAAACTCTCGTCGTAAATCCTGTCCGCCGACAAGGCGCCGATCACCTGGTTCCCCTTTTTCACCGGAACGCAGAAAAACGAATGTTCTTCCCTGTCCTTGTTTTTCCTCGACGCGGTCCTGTCAAGAAACAGAGGCTCCTCGCTGATTTTCGGAATGGCCACGGGCTGCCCTTTTTCAATGACATTTCCCGTCACCCCCTCTCCCAGCCTGTACTTGCCCTTTTCCATGGCGACCTGTGACAGGCCGTGGGCCACCTCGATGCTGATCTCGTTGCGCAGGGGGTTCAGGATCGTTACGGTTCCCCGGACCATGTCCAGGTTTTCCGCAAGGATGTCGAGGACGGTGTACAGGGACTTCTTCAGGTCCATGTGTTCGTTCAGAGCGTTGCTGATTTCGTAGAACAACCTGACTTCGTCGATTTTTTTCATTCAAAGGTTCCTTTGGATACATTCATGTTCAAAAAAACAATGTGAAGAACATTTATGCAATACAGATAAAAAAATCAACATAAATGTAAATATCTTTTCAAATCAGCACAAAGGCGCCAAATAAACAACCAAAACAAACGGAATCGTCAATAAAGTCGGGGGTGGGAACGCGGCCCGGGAGGAGGTGAAATCAAGGCGGCTATGGTTCAGGATATCAGATGTTTAACAGACACATGTCGTGGCAAGAATGATCAAATGCAGAGCCATGATCATCGGTATCGGTATCGGGATCGCTGTCGAAACGTTCCGGGTATCAAGACCGATACCGATCCCGATAGCGATTCGGAGGCGTATGCTTTGAGAGATGTCTTTCCGCCATACAGAACCGCCCGGGGCAGCCGCAAAAGCTGCCGGGGAAATTCAATCAGGCGGAACGCAGCGGCGCAGCTTTGAAGAAAACATAGAACGTGGTTCCCTCGCCGACCTTGCTCGTGACATGGATAAAGCCGCCCTGCTTCTTGACGATGCCGTGAACCACGGCAAGACCCAGGCCCGTTCCCTCGTTTTTCCCCTTGGTGGTGAAGTAGGGGTCGAAGATCTTTTCCATGGTTCGTTCATCCATGCCCCGGCCCGTGTCGGACACGCGGAGAACGATGTGGGACTCCTGGATTTTTTCAGGATGGAGCCGGGACAATTCCCGGAAATCAACGGGCCGGCCGGTCCTCAGATCCAGGGTTCCGCCTTTGTCCCGCATGGCGTGGAGGGCGTTGCTGCACAGGTTCATGAGAACCTGTTGGATCTGGGTCGGGTCGGCCGAAATAATCTCCTTTTCCGGAGAAACGGCATGGGTCAGAAGGATCTTGGAACCGGCTGAAGGCCGGATCAGCTTGACCACCTCCTTGACCAGGTCTCCCAGGACCACGTCCTGGTATTCCGGGTCCCCCTGACGGCAGAACGTGAGAATGCGGCCCACCAGATCCTTGGCGTCAAAGCAGGCTTTGTGGATGTTTCCGATGCGCTTGTGGACGAGCGGGTCATGCTCCGTTTCCATGAGCGCCATTTCCGTGTGCCCCAGAATGGCGGCAAGGATATTGTTGAAGTCATGGGACACGGCGCCGGCGAACATCCCCAGGGCGTCGAGTTTCTGCATTTTTTCAAGGGCGTGGTGGGCCTCGTCCAGGGCGTATTTCTGGCTTTCGATCCGGTGTGCCTGCTGTTCCCTGATCTGGTTCAGTTCTTTTTCCATGGCCCACTTGGCACTGAGGGACCGGGCCATGTGGCGGATTTCCAGGACATAACAGGGCTTCTGGAGGTAAAGGAGCTTGTGGGCCGGGGGCACCCGTTTCATGATCTCAAAGGGATGGATGTCCGAAAAGGCGGTGACGATGACGATCTCGATGTCCTTGTCCAGCTTGCGGATGGTTTCCGCAGCCCAGATGCCGTCTGGCCCCGGGGGCATCCGAACGTCGAGAAACGCCACGGCAAAGGGTTTTTTGGTCTCGATGGACAGGATGACCTGGGCCACGGCGTCCATGCTGTTGGTGCAGAGGGTGACATCGAAACTCTCGGGAGACCCGCCGGTTCGAACGGTTTTTTCCGAACTCTGGAAAAGCTCCTCTTCCAGGTCCTTGAGTTCGGAAAGATCGGGGCTGACCTCGTCTTTCCTGAACGCCTCGATAAAAAAATCGTGGATTCTGGTCTCGTCATCGGCCACCAGAATTCGCGGTTTGCTGTAGTTCATGTATCTCCTCCCCGGGGAAGGTCCAGGTGAAAGGCCATTCCCGTGTTATCGGCCGAAACCGACAGTTCCCCGCCCATCGCGGAAACCACGTTGCTGCACCAGTGAAGGCTGGCCTGGTACGAATGGGTCGTGTCGCCTCCGGAATGCCGGTCGAAAAGTGCCGTCATACGGTCGTCCGAAAGGTGCGCGCCCTGTGTGGCCACCGTGATTCTCATTTTTCCGGCCGGATTGCCGGGACTGGCGCCACCCCGGATCTCCATGTTCTGCTCAGCCGAGTCACCGGAAAAGGCCAGGGAATGACTGATCAGGGCCACCAGAATCTGGCCGAGCACCAGGGGTTCGCCCTTGACCGGCGGAAGTGCGCGGACCCCGGGATGCATCCTCACATGACAAAGACGCCGGACATGCTCGGGCAGCCTGGAGCACGCTTCGTCAACCAGCTCCGACGGCACCAGGTTTCTCGTGGTTTTTCCCGCACGGCTGTAGCGCTCAAGGCCGCCCATGACCTGTTCGATTTCCCTGGAATGCCGCTCCAGATCATCGAGAAGGATCTCGGCCCTTTCAAAAGTTTTCCCGATTTCAAGACTTGAAAGATGGAGAAGTCGCTTCAGACTCCTTTCCCTTTCAGTGTCTGCCACGCCCTGTTCCAGCTCCTCCAGGCACTTGTGCATGCTCTTCCTGGGTACGGATCCGAAGAGCTCCCGGAGGGTGGTGATCTTCTGGGCCATGGGCATCAGAATATTGCCCGAATGGTGGAGAATATCCGAGGCGATACCGGCCAGACCGGCATAATAGGACTGGTCAAGAAGCTCGCTCCTGACTTCCGACAGCCGGCTCAGCATGTTGTCGAAACGCCGTGCCAGAAGCCCGATCTCGTCCTGCCGCTGAAAATTCAGTCTCGCCGACAGGTTGCCGGTTTCCTCCACGTCCTGGGCATGCCGGGCCAGAGCCGACAGGGGATTGACAATGCTGCTGTGCAAAATCAAAATGATCAGAAAAAGCAGGAGAAAGCCGGCCGCCACCACGGAAATCATGGAGTATCGAAGGGTTTCAAGTCCTTTGACCAGAATTTCCCGCCCCATGCTGGCCTTGACGAGAAACAGGGGTTTTTGACCGATGTCCCTGACCACAGCGTAAAGATACAGGATTTTTCCGTCCGACGTGTCCACGAAACGGTCTTTTGATCCTTCCATGAGTTCCGCCAGCTCAGGCAGGGCCGCCTTGTCACCCGGGCCCGGAACAAAAACCGAAAACGGGACGTCGGTCTGGACGCTCAGGTCCTTGACAAGGCCCGGGCTGAGAAAACGCCCCATGGTCAGGGCCCCCCGGATCGGTCCCTTGCGTGTGCCGGTGAGTACGGGCCGGGTGGCCACCATCATGGGGCCGTGGGACGTTGAAATAAACCCGGCCTCACTTCTCGTTTCCCTGATTGACCCTGGACGCTCCTCGAAAAAGAACGGATGGCCGGTGGGAAGAACGGTATCGGGGATATCGGAAAGGCGGATGTCCTTTTTAGTGTCAAGATCCAGGGCTTTTTTCCACACCACCCGGCCCTTGGTATCGGCCAGAACAAACAGGTTCAGCCGGTTCACTTCATAGGTGGCCAGGGGTTCGAGGTTGGACGACCGGTAACCGGGATTTCCGGAACGCATGAAGTCGTAGGTTTCGTCCCAGGCTCCCCAGTCCTGGGCCAGGGCCGAAAGATGGGCCACCTCGTTTTTCAACGCTTCCAGGGGGCGGTTCAAATTCTTTTCCGCTTCCCTCTGCTCAAGGTAGATGAAGCCGGGGATAAAGATCAGCCGGTTGATGGCCCCGTGGATCGCGGCATAGACGATCAGAAGGCCGAAAGCGATGCACAGGATTTTTATTTTTAGGGACATGGCGCCATGGCAACATTACGGGTGGAGGAACCGGCTCTTCCTTTTTTATGATTTGAAAATTACCATGCCTGAAAAGGGCAATGCAACCTTTTATTCCACACAGGGCAAACGCATGTAACATTGGCATGGATCTTAACCACCGCTATCGCTATCGGGGTCGGGTTCGCTATCGAAATGCTCTGACTTTCGAACCCGATAGCGATGCCGATACCGATTAATCGTAAAACCATGCCCGAGAAAGAGGTAGCCCTCGATTGGCATGGGGACTTAGCCCATGCTGGCGTGGATTCCGGGTCGGCTTCGGATCTCGAATGGTTTTGTTTGCCAAATTCTGACGATGTTTCAATCACTCCGTAATATCGGAGGACGGCCGATCATTCCAAAGTCAAGGTAGTGATCGCCGTTGAAATGTGATATGGGCCTGGAGTCTGGTTTCACTCATTCACCTTTTTTCGAAAGACCGGAGTGTTCATGCGTACTGTCGTCATCGCCGATATCCATGGGAACCTGGAAGCCCTGGACGCTGTGCTGGAAGATATCCGGGAAAAGAACACGGCACGAATTTTTTCACTGGGAGACAACGTGGGCTACGGCGCCGACCCCGAAGCCGTCATGGAACGGATCAGGGAACGGGGGATCCTGTCCGTTCTGGGCAACCATGAAATGGCCATGAAGCACGACTCGTTCATCTCCTGGTTCAACCCCACGGCCAGACAGGCCGTTACATTCACCCGAGCCCACCTGTCGGAACAGTCTCTTTCGGAAATCAGGGCCTACCCCAAGAGCCGTGTTTTCGAGAACCTCCGGTTCGTCCACGGGGCTCCGCCCGCATCGCCCCTCTTGTACCTGTTCCAGCTGTCCGACGACAGGCTGGCCCGCTGCCTGGACCGGCTTGATCAGAACGTGTGTTTCGCGGGCCACACCCACGACCTCCAGGTCATCGAGTACGACGGAACCCATGTGGAGCGGCGGAACCTGCCCGTGGGCGACATGGACCTGGACCCCTCGTGCCGGTACGTGGTCAACGTGGGCAGCGTGGGCCAGCCCAGGGACAGGGACAAACGGGCCAAATACGTGATCTACGACCGAGGTCTCCACCGCATTTCGGTGCACGCGGTGGCCTATGACGCCGAAACTGCGGCGGCAAAAATCATCCGGGCCGGCATTCCCATCGATTACGCCACCCGGCTTCTCTGAACCTGTGGGGGAAACCCAATGAAACAGATCGGAAAATTCACGGTGTGCGGCCTTCTCGGCAAGGGAGGCATGGGCAAGGTTTTCAAGGTCAGGTACCCGGTCACGGGAAAAATCGGGGCCATGAAGCTCTTGGACCCCAACCCCATCCTGGTGTCCCTCCTGGGCATGAAAACCATCGAGGATATGTTCGAACGGGAGGCCGTCACCATGGCCGGTATCCGGCACCCCCATGTGGTGCCCATCCTGGATTACGACCGCGCCGGCGACCGGCCCTTCTACATCATGGATTTCTACGGCGACAACCTGGGCTCCCTGATGGGTGAGTCCTACGAAACGGAAAAGCCCTCACGGAGAATCCCGGTGGACAAGGCCCTGGCCTACACGGACCAGATTCTCCAGGGTCTGGCCCGCCTTCACTTCTCCTCGCTGATCCACAGGGACATCAAGCCTTTCAACATCCTTATCACCGATGAGGACACGGTCAGGATCTGCGATTTCGGGCTTTCCAAACTGAGGCACGAAACCTTGAAAAGCCACGACAGCCTCAAGGTGGGCTCCCCTTACTACGCCCCTCCGGAGCAGGAAAAAGATCCCGACACCGTGGACTTCAGCGCCGATCTCTACGCCGTGGCGGTGACACTCTACCGCATGGTCACGGGACGTCTGCCCGTGCCGCCGGCCAAACCTCCGAGCCAGATCAACCGGGACCTCAACCCGGCCTGGGACCGGTTCATCCAAAAAGCCCTTTCGGCCTCTCCGGCCTCCCGTTTCACCGACGCCGAACAGATGCGCGCCGAGCTGCAAACCCTTGCCGGGATGTGGACCCGCCAGAAGGCGTCCATGAGTTCCCTGCCGTCCTGGGTTTACGACGACCTGTTCGCCGAAGAGCGTGAGGAGCGGCTGAGATCGGTGCCGTCCAAAATTTCGGCTGCCGAGGCCCCGGCCCTGTTCAGGACCGACGAGCTGATGCGGCCACTGTCCTTCATTCCAAACCGTTTCAATGTCTGCGGGGAAAACACGGTGAAAGACGAGGCCACCGGCCTTGTCTGGCAGATCGGCGGCACCCGGTTTCCCGTGAACCTTCAAGGGGCCTTCGAGTATGTCCGGACTTTGAACAGGGATCGTTTCGACGGGTCGGACGCCTGGCGCCTGCCCACGGCCGTGGAACTGCTCAGCCTGGTGGAACCAACACCCGAGGGGCTGGACCATGGAAAGAAAAAAGTTTTCGACGCCCGGCAGCGAAGTTTGTGGAGCTCGGACCGCTCGACGTTCATCACAGGGTGGTACGTAAACATGGAACTGGGCTTTGCAGGATTCAACGATTTCGACAGCTTCTACCACGCCAAAGCGGTGAGAAGCCTTTAATCCTTACTTGTACTTCACGGTCTTGAGGCTTTTGGAAAAGTACTTCTCCGCCTTGATCATGAACAGCTTGGGATGGGTCACGTCTTCCTTTTTTTTAAGGAAGTTCAGTTTGATCAGGTTTTCGTAAGCCTTGCCGAAATCGTGGTCCGGGGTTCCCGATCGCTGGTTGTCGTAGATCATCATGGCTTTGATCTGGATGGCGTCGGCCACGAGAAACCCGATGGAGTTGTCCCCCTTGAGGGCGAGAAGCTCGGTCATCACGGTGTCCCGGTTGGCGTCCAGGAAATCCCGGGCGGCCTGCCCCACGGGCTTTTCGTTGAACAGGGTGTTGGTCACCGCGGCGGCCAGGGCTCCGGCAAAATCCCGGTCGAAACGTTCCAGGTACCGGACAAAAAGAAAGTTGTAGGTGCCGTGCTTGATCTGGTCAATGGCGATATCCATTTTCCGGTGATACTTCTTTCTCCGCCTGTTCGTGAAATAAGACAGCAAACCCATGTGTTGACTCCGAATGTCTGGTTAAAAAAGAACATGTTACATACCCCACTATGATGTCAAAGTCAATTCCGCACATCGGGGACAACAGGGCAACCCATGCCCGAGAAAGAGGTAACCCTCGATTTGCATGGGGTACTTAGCCCATGCCGGCGTGGATTCCGGGTCGGCTTCGGATCTCGAATGGTTTCGTTTTGCCAAATCCTGACAGATTTCAATCTCCCCGGCCTATCGGAGGCCGCCCGGAATGACACGGTTGGGAGCTGTGGCTCAACATGGCACGTCGGTAAAATTCTACCATACCATCGCCCTGCCAAGGCCGAAGGTCCAAAAAAACAGGCGCAGAGAAAAATACATTTGAACAACCGCCCACAATTTGATAATGTCGCTTCTTTATTTTTCGGAGGCATTGACTATTACAGCCAGTGTTCGACAATATCAAACACTCATCAGGCAATGGCTGACAAGGGCGCGTCACTTCCCATCGACCTCTCTTTTACGCCCGTGATTTTCCACCCTGTTCCCATTGCCCGGACTGATATGACAGCACAACGATACGACTGTGTTGATTCGGAGGACATGTGAGCGAGCTCATCATCACCCATCCCGGCTCGGCCCATTTCGACGAGTTTTTCGCCATCAGTCTCATCCTGGCGAAAAATCCGGGGGTGGATTTCAGGATAGAACGGCGTGAGCCGTCAAAAGAGGAACTGGACAACCCGGAAATCTGGGTTGTGGATATCGGTGAACGGCTGGAGCCGGAACGCCGGAACTTCGACCATCACCAGAACATCGACCACCCGGCGAGTTTCGTGCTGGTATCCGATTACCTGGGGCTCAGCACCGATCTCAGGACCCTGCCCTGGTTTGATTTCAAAGACAAGATCGACCGCTTCGGCCCGGGAAAGACCGGCGCTGAAATCGGAACGAACCGGCTCAGGATCACCTACAGCCCCTTCGAGGAATGGTTCCTGGACCTGTTTTCCTCAGATCCCATGCCCTGCCTGCCCCTGATGCGGTCCTTCGGCATCAGCATGATCAAGAACGCCGCGGACATGGCCTCCCAGTTCAAATTCTGGGACAAGTGCCGCAAGGTGAAACTCGGGCGGCACACCGTGGTGATCGGCCACACGGACAAGACCTGCGGGTCCCAGGAGTACAACGAATCCCTGGAAGATCCGGCGGCGGTGCTCGTGACCTACGACAGCCGGGGCAAAGGCTGGAAAATGTGCCGTTTCGACCATTTTCCCGAAGTGAACTTCTCGGTGCTCGAAGGCCGGGAAGACATCAAGTTCGCCCACAAAACCGGGTTCGTGGCCAAAACCTTCGAACGCCTCCCCGTGGACGAGATCCTTGAGCTGATTCGCCAGGCACTACCGAAAGACTGACGTATAAGGCGTCCGGCAGACATGCGCGGGAGCCGTGACGTCCGATGGATACATCAAAAAAACATCACGAGGGACCGCCAGACATGAGCCGTTTCCCATCGTTCACGTTTCTGCCCACCCACCGGCTGCTGGCCGGAACAGCCCTTGTTTTCTTTCCAGCCGCCCTGGTTCCCGTATTCGTTCCGGATGCCCGGGGACCAGCCCTGGCCGCCATGGCCGTTTTTTCCTCTCTCGTCTTTCTCGACATCCTGGTGTCTTTTCGAACACTTTCCTCACTTAGGGTGACGGTGCCGGAGGTGGTCCGCCTGACCCGGGGCCGGAACGGCGTCCTCCCGTTTTCCCTCGCCGGTGATTTTAAAGAAGGAAAGACCGTCCGCCTCGGGTTCATTCTCCCGCCGGGTCTTGTTTCTCCAACAGACCTTTATTTCAGCCTGCCCCAAGAAAACAGCGACAAAACCCTGGACTGGCCCCTGACTCCGGAAAGACAGGGGCGGCACAGCCTCCGGGATATCCGGATCGAAATCTTTTCCCGGGCCGGATTCTGGGCTTTTCGCGAACGACGGAACGTGACCTGCGAAATCAGGGTCTACCCCGACCTCCGGAGCGAACGCAAAGCCCTGGCCTCCCTGTTCCTCGAACGGGGAACGGGCGTCCATGCCCGGAAGATGGTGGGCAAAGGCCGGGAATTCGAAAAACTCCGGGAGTACACGGCCGGGGACAGTTACGAGGACATCCACTGGAAAGCCACGGCCCGCCGGGGTTCTCCCATTTCCAAAGTGTTCCAGGTTGAAAGGACCCAAGACATCTACGTGTTCGTGGATAATTCGAGGATGAGCGCAAGGCACGTGTCCCTCCTCGAAGAAAGCCCCGCACAAGGTGAGCGCCGGAAAGACCGGGCCGGCGGTGAGACCGTGTTCGAACGATACGTGAGCGCGGCCCTGGTGCTGGCCCTTGCCGCGGAAAAACAGGGGGACCGCTTTGGCATCGGCGTTTTTTCAGACGCCGTGACAGGGTTCGTGAAAGCCCGGGGCGGGAAGTCCCATTTCGACGCATGCCGGGACATGGTCTACCCCCTGGCACCCCGGAAAGTCAGCCCGGATTACCCGGAATTCTTTACCTTTGCCGGGACACGCTTAAGAAAACGCTCGCTGGTGTTCATCCTCACCAGCCTGGAAGACCCGGCCATCGCCGAATCGTTCCTCCGGCACGTCCACATCCTCTCATCCCGGCACCTGGTGGTGGCGATCATGATGAAACCGGCCTCGGCCCGTCCCCTGTTCGACCGGAAAGCCGGTGACGTGACGGGGGTCCGGGACCTGTGCCGGCACCTGGCGGGCCATGACATCTTCACCCGACTCGCGGAGCTGGACCGGTCTCTGGCCCGCCACGCTGTGGGGCTGGTTCTCGCGGACCACCCGTCTTTGGGGCAGACCCTGGTCAACCGCTACCTGGACATCAAACGGAGGCAGACCCTGTGATCATCGACCTTGCCCGTTTCATCCACGAAGAACGGCCGTTCTGGAACGAACTGGAGGAGATCCTGGACCGCCTGGAAAGGGATCCGGCCTTCCGTCTTGGCCCGGACAGTCTCCGGCGATTCCATTACCTCTACCAGAGAGCCTCGTCCGCCTTGAGCCGCATGGCCCGGCTGTCCACGGAAGCCGACCTGAAAATCTACCTGGAAAACCTGGTGGGCCGCGCCTTTGCCGAAATCCACGAAACCAGAAGAAAGGCGGGCCGGTTTTCATTCATGCCCTGGTTTTTCATCACGTTTCCCCGAACGGTCCGGAAACACGCCGCAGCCCTGGCCCTGTCGCTTACCATCACCCTTGGGGGTTGCGCCTTCGGCGCCCTGGCCGTCACTGTGGACCCGGACACCAAGGAGAGCCTGCTGCCCTTCGCCCACCTCATGGGAGACCCGTCGGAACGGGTGGCCCGGGAGGAAAACGGCCAGAGCGACACGGTCAGCGGCCACCAGTCCAGCTTTTCGTCCCAGCTCATCGCCAACAACACCCGTGTCTCGATTTTCGCCATGGGGCTGGGCATCACCTGGGGCATCGGCACCTTCATCCTGCTCTTTTCCAACGGGGTGATCCTGGGAGCCGTGGCGGCGGACTACATCCTTTCAGGCCAGACCGCGTTCCTGGCCGGGTGGCTGCTGCCCCACGGGTCCGTGGAAATCCCCTGCATCATCCTGGCCGGACAGGCGGGATTCGTCCTTGCCAGAACCCTGACAGACCGGTCGAAGCCCCTTCCCCTGAAAACCCGGCTCCGGAACATCGGACCGGACCTGGTGACCCTCTCCGGGGGCGTCAGCCTTCTCCTGGTCTGGGCCGGATTCGTGGAGGCTTTCCTGTCCCAGTACCATGAACCGGTGATCGCCTACAGCACCAAGATCAGCTTCGGCGTTCTGGAACTCGTTCTCCTTGCCCTGTTTCTCGTCCTGGGAGGAAGGCGGACAAAGGAGGAGGCCCGATGATCCCTGAAAAACCCTCGCGCCTTCTCATCCAGACCCCCGAAGGGGTGACGTTCACCCTGAGGCTGGCCGGTCCGGTGGTCCGACTCCTGGCCTTTGCCACCGACGTGGTCTGCATCCTCGTCATCTCGAAAATCGTCAACGTGTTCGGAAGCCTGCTCGGCCTGGTCAGCCAGGATGTGTCCATGGCCTTTTCCGTGCTGTCCTACTTCGCCGTGAGTTTGGGTTACGGGTTTATCCTGGAATACACCATGAACGGCCAGACCCTGGGAAAGCGGCTGCTCCGGCTCCGGGTCATGGATGTTCAGGGCCTGTCCCTGGCCTTCAGCCAGGTGGTGATCCGGAACCTCCTGCGTCTGGTGGACGCCCTGCCCGGCCTTTACCTGGTGGGGGGCCTGACCATGCTGGCCACGAAAAAATCCCAGCGCCTCGGGGATCTGGCGGCCGGAACCATCGTGGTGTGGGCCCCGCCCGCATCCCAGCCGGACCTGGCCCGGATTCTCTCGGGAAAGTTCAATTCCTTCAAGGATTATCCCCATCTCTGCGCCAGGCTCCGCCAGAGGACAGACCCCGGTGAGGCGGACCTTGCCCTTTCGGCCGTTCTGAGGCGCGAGGGTTTCGAACCTTCGGCCCGGGTCGCCCTGTTCAAGGATCTCGCCGATCATTTCAGGGCTCTTGTCCCCTTTCCCGAAGAAGCCACCCTCGGCCTGTCCGACGAACAGGTTGTCAAAAACGTCACCGAGGTGCTGTTCCAGCCCAAAGGTCCGGGCCAGTCCCTTCCATGAGGCATCGATTTTTCATCCTTGCTTTCCATAGGATTAAACTATAGTTTATCCCTTACACTTTTTGAGAGACTGTTTTCGTGTCAACGTCCGGTGCATCCGGAAAAAACCACAAAGGAACTGTGCATGAGCGAGACCGGAAAAACCGTGACTGTCTTTGACAGAATCTGGAGCTTTTTCGCATCGGTGCGGCTGTCGGTGGTGGTGCTTGTCCTCCTGGCCCTCACCTCCATCATCGGGACCCTGATTCCCCAGAACCAGCCGGCGATGTTTTACCACCAGAACTACAGCGAATTTTTCATCAGACTTCTGGACCTGTTTCATCTGTTCGACATGTACCACTCCTGGTGGTTCCGGTTCCTGATCCTGGTGCTGGCCATGAACCTCACGGTCTGCTCCCTGGAGCGCCTGCCCAGAACGTTGGACCTGGTGAGGAAAAAACCCAAACAGGATGTGAACCGCTTCAAAACGGCGAAAAACGCCCGTGAGTTCACCGTCAACGGATCGTCCGCTGATCGGCGAGACGCTTTCGCGGCCCTGGTTGGAAAAACTTTCGCCCGGCCCGAGGTGGTGGAAAATGACAGGGGCTTTGTCCTTTTCAGTGAACGGGGCCGTTATTCCAGACTGGGTGTGTACGTGGTCCACGCCAGCGTGCTGTTTCTGATCCTGGGAAGCCTCCTGGGCTCCCTTTTCGGCTTCGAGGGTTTCGTCAACATTCCCGAAGGGGCCACGGTGGAAGAGATCACCCTGAGAAACTCCCAGGAAAAAAGACCCCTGGGGTTCAAAGTCCGCTGCGACGATTTCGAACTGACCAAATACGACAACGGTGCGCCCAAGGAATACCGCTCGGACCTGACCATCATCGAGGACGGCCGGGAGGTCCTGAAGGAACGGATCATCGTCAACGATCCCCTTCATTACAGGGGCATCCGGTTTTTCCAGTCCACCTACGGGTCCGTTCCGGGCCGGAACCTGACCCTGTCCTTCACCAGCCGGAGTTCGGGAATGGCCTACGAGAAGAAGGTCACCCAGGACGAACCGGTGGAACTGGAAGAAGGGCTGGGAACCTTTGTGCTGAAGGGGTTTCTCCACTCCTGGCCTTTCATGGGGCAGGACCTGGGCGAATGTTACGTGGGGCTTTTGATCCAGGGCGAAAATGAACCGGTCGAGGTGGTTCTGCCCCTCCATTTCGCACGGTTCGACAAAATGCGAAAAGGCGACGTGTCCGTGGAGATCGTGGACTACGACACGTCCTACTATACAGGTCTCCAGGTCAACCGGGACCCTGGAGTGGTTCTGGTCTACCTGGGTTTCATCCTGATGATCGCCGGCTGTTACATCGCCTTTTTCATGGCCCACCAGAGCCTCTGCGTGGAAGTCAGCGAAACAGGCGACGACACCTGCCGCGTCAGGGTTTCGGGAACGGCCAATAAAAACAGGATGGGGATGGGCGTCATCGTGAAAAAAATCGTGTCCCGGCTCGAGAACGCTTAAGGGACTTTTGGAGGATATCATATTATGACCAGTTCGCTTGTGCTTGCCATTGTCACCTATGTTTACGGTTTATCGGCGGTTCTGTATATTTCTTCCGCCGTGTTCAAAAAAAACAGGCCTGCGGCCATCGGAAGCTGGATCGCCTGGCTTGCCGTGGCCGGAAACGTCCTGGGGTTCATCCTCCGCTGGGTCGAGTCCTACAAAGTGGGCTACGGCCACATCCCCCTGTCCAACCTCTACGAGTCCCTGGTGTTCTTCGCCCTGTCCATCGCCTTGGTCTGCCTGATCCTGGAGTGGCGATACACGATACGCCTTATCAACGCCGTGGCCATGCCCCTGGCCTTTCTGACCATGGCCTACGCTTCCCTCCGGGCCAAAGCCGGAGGTGGTGACATCCAGCCCCTGATTCCCGCCCTGAAAAGCAACTGGCTCACGGTCCACGTGATCACCTGCTTTCTCGGTTACGCCGGTTTTGCCGTGGCCTTCGGCATCAGCCTGCTGTATCTTGGGAAACGCTTCATCGGGGGAGAAGGAAAAGCAAAATCAGGTCGTGGGGATTTTGAAATCCTCGACGAGCTCACCCAGCAGACCGTGATGTTCGGTTTTCTGTTCCTTTCTTTGGGCATCATCACCGGTTCGGTCTGGGCCAATTCAGCCTGGGGCTCCTACTGGAGCTGGGACCCCAAGGAAACCTGGTCTTTGATCACCTGGTTCGTCTATGCGATCTTCCTGCACCTGCGCTATGTGAGGGGTTGGGACGGAACGAAAATCGCCGGAATCTCCATCATCGGCTTCGTGGCCGTGATGATCACTTATTTCGGGGTAAACTACCTGCCCGGTCTCCACAGTTACGGAAAGCCCTGAACTCCACACTTGTGAAAGAACAGCCGGTTTCGACCATGGGTTGAAACCGGCTGGTATTATTTTCCCTGAAACATGAACCTTTCAAAATTTCCTGTTGTTCTTGCCGGCCTAAAAGCTTATAATCACCACATTATTTAACATTGTCGAAAAAAACACGTTTCGGCGCATATTTCCGCTTTTTTTCAAGAGGTTCCGTGTGTATAAACCGGGGCCTTTGACTTATGCGGCCCAAACGCTGAAGTGCGCCGGCCATTTTTTCAAAGTCGACCATGGGCGTTCATGTATGAAACAAACTGAAAACACCGGCTCCGACCATGAGGATGCCACGGATGTTTCTGTCCTCTCAGGCCATCCATGGAATTTTTACGACAAATCCCCCGTGGCCTGCCTTGTTCTCGACGATCAGGGTGTCATTGTCCATGCCAATTTCCGGACCGCATCCCTTCTGGGTATCGAAACCCTGGATCTAAGCGGACAACCGTTCACCCGTTTCGTGGACCAGGCGTATCGTGAGCGTTTCCAGGACAACCACCGCCTTCTTTTCGAATCCGGGGAAAGCCCGCCTTTCGATCTCCAGCTGATCCGTTACCCGGATGAAACGGTTTGGGTCCAGGCTTCGGCGTCCCTGGACTTTGACGGCCAGGAACGCGGCGCCTGTTTCATGATCCTTTCCGACATCAGCCATCGGAAAACATCGGAGGACAAACTCAAGAAGAATCTGGGGCGCTACCGTGTGCTGATGGACCTGGCGGTGGACGGGGTTCTTCTCGGGGACCACAACGGGGTCATCACCGAGGCCAACCAGTGCATGTGCTCGCTTTTGGGTCTCCCCCGGGAAGCGTTCGTGGGCAAGCATATCAGCGCCCTTCATTTCACAGCGGAAAGCATGGCGCGAAGCCCTTTCCGTTTCGACCTGCTCGACCAGGGGGAGACCGTGGTGAGTGAGCGGGTCATCGTCCGTCCTGACGGCACACACGTCCCCCTGGAAATCCGAACGAAAAGGATGCCCGACGGCACCTACCAGTCCCTGTACCACGACATCAGCGCACGAAAGAAAACCGAAAAAGCCCTCCGTGAAAACGAGCATTTCCTCCGGGAATCCCAGCGGGCGGCCCGCATCGGCAGCTATGCCACAGATCTCAGGACCCGGACCTGGAAAGCCTCGGAAGAGCTGTACCGGATATTCGGCATTGACGAGTCCTATCCCCACACCCTGGAAGGCTGGGCGGCCCTGGCCCATCCCGAGTCCAGGGACGATCTTGTCGCCTACCACCGGGAAGTGGAAAGGGAAAGAAAACGGTTCGACAAGGAATACAGGATCATCCGCCCCAAAACAGGCGAGGTCCGCTGGGTCCACGGGCTGGGTGAACTGGAGTTCGACCGTGATATGAATCCGATCCGGATGACCGGCACGATCCAGGACATCACAGACCGGAAACAAACCGAAGACTCGTTGCGGGAAAACGAGGAAACCTACCGGACGATTTTCGAGAACACAGGGACCTCGGTGCTTCTCATCGAAGAGGACATGACCATCAGCCGGGCCAACGGCCAGTTCATCCGGTTTACAGGACTTCCTCCGGAGAGAGTCTTGGGCCGTATGAAATGGACCGATTTCGCCCATCCCGGCGACATCGACACCATGGCCGAAAAGCACCGCAAAAGACGGGAAGGTCCTGACCCCGGCCTTTCGACCTATGAGATCCGATTTAAAAACAGGGTTGGCGAGACCCGTTACGCCCTGATCAACGTGAAGCTGGTGCAGGGAACGAAACGGAGCGTCGCGTCGATCATTGACATCACCGGGCGAAGGGAGGCGGAAGCGAAGCTTTCGGCCAGCGAAGAAAAATTCCGGACCCTGGCTGAATCCAGTCCCATCGGCATCATGCTTCACCAGGGCGATCTTTGGATTTACGCCAACAAAGCCGCCACGGAAATCTGCGGTTACAGCGAGAAAGAACTTGTCGCCATGCCCTACTGGGGGTTCGCCCATCCGGATTTCAGGGATCTTGTCCGGGAAACAGGGCGGAAAAGGCAGAAAGGCGACAAAGGTGTGCCCAGGGCATACGAATTCAAAATTGTCTGCAAAAACGGCGAGGAGAAATGGGTCAGCATCACCGGAAGCCGCATTCAGTATGAAGACCGGCCCACGGCGATCATCGCCGCCATGGACGTGACCGAACGCAAAACCAGCGAAGAGGAGAAGGCCCGGCTTGAGCACCAGCTCCAGCAGGCCCAGAAGATGGAATCCATCGGCCGGCTCGCCGGAGGCGTGGCCCACGACTTCAACAACATGCTGGGAGTGATCATGGGCCACACCGACCTGGCCCTGATGGCCACCTGTCCCGGCCAGCCCCTTTACGGCAATCTCACGGAAATCCGCAAGGCCTCGGAACGTTCGGCCGGCCTGACGCGCCAGCTGTTGGCCTTTGCCCGAAAACAGACGATTTCACCGAAGATTCTCGATTTGAACGAAACCGTGGAGGGCATGCTGAAAATGCTCCGGCGGCTCATCGGCGAAGACATCCACCTGGTCTGGCAACCTGGCCACCCCCTGTGGCCGGTAAAAATGGACCCGTCCCAGATCGACCAGATCCTGGTGAACCTGTGCATCAATGCCCGGGACGCCATCGGCGGTGTGGGAAAAATGACCATCGAGACGGGCAACTGCACCCTGGATGAAAGCTACGCCAGCACCCACGCGGGTTTCCTTTCAGGCGAGTACGTGAAAGTCTCGGTGAGCGACAACGGCTGCGGCATGGACAGGGAAACCCTGGCCCATATCTTCGAACCCTTCTACACCACCAAGGGCGTCAACCAGGGTACCGGCCTGGGTCTGGCCACGGTTTACGGTGCCGTGAAACAGAACAACGGTTTCATCAACGCTTACAGCGAACCGGGCAACGGCTCGACGATCACCATCTACCTGCCCCGCTACCTGGGCAAGGAAGATCGTTTCAGGGCCAGAACCCCTGTGGAGGCCCCCGCCAGAGGCCATGAAACCATCCTGCTCGTGGAAGACGAACCGGCCATCCTCGAAGTGACCACCATGCTTCTCGAACACCAGGGGTACACCGTGCTGACAGCCGGAACCCCTGGAGCGGCCATCGCCCTTGCGGAAAAACACGCCGGGGAAATCCACCTCCTCCTCACCGACGTGGTGATGCCCGAAATGAACGGCCGGGAACTGGCCAAAAACCTCCTATCGTTCTACCCGGACCTCAAACGCCTGTTCATGTCCGGCTACACCGCCAACGTCATCGCCCACCACGGCGTCCTCGACGAAGGGGTTTACTTCATCCAGAAGCCCTTCTCGGCCAAGGACCTGGCCGCAAAGATCCGCGAGGCCCTCGACGGAGACTGATTAACTCGTAAAAAGTCATCAAACGTTCCCCGCTCCGCTCCGAAGATCGTTCCGGACGATCACGAGCTGCTGCTCCAGGTCCTTGATTTCATTGGACCAGAACCGGTCGCTGCCCCAGTCGGGGAACAGTGTCCGAAACTTGTAATCCCCTTTCTGACGGCTGCACCAGGACAGGAAATAGATGATTCGCATGGCCCGAAGGGGCTCGATCAGCCGGAGGGTCCGGTCGTCGAACTCCCGGAACTCCTCGTAGCCTGAGACAAGAAGGTTCATCTCGTAGCGGCACCTGGCCGCGTGGTCCGGGAGAAGCATCCACAGATCCTGCACAGGCGGCCCGGTGACCATGTCGTCGAAGTCGATGATCATCAGCCCCTCGCCCGGCCGGTCCAGGAAATTTTTCACATGACAGTCCCCGTGAAGCCGGAGCATCTCCACCCCGTCGAACAAAGGCGCCCCAAGGTCGATGATCTCACGACAGATCCGCTTAAAACCGTCTTGGTAAGGGGATGTCACGAATCCCCCGTCCAGAAGGCTCCGCACGTCGTTTTCAAGAGACCGCAAGGGATGGAGCACCACCCGGGCCGGGGCTTTTCGTTCTTCTCCGGCCAGATGGACCCGGGCGATCAGCCGGCCCAGCCGCCGGTAGTCCTCGTCGCCCGTGATTTCGATTTCACGGCCCCAGCGTTTGGGATACACGGCGAAACGGATCGTTCCCGCCAAACCCAGAGTTTTTCCATCGGCCAGTTCAAGGGGGGCGACCACGGGAATTTCATGGGCCGCGCAATCGAGAACGAAACGGTGCTCGTCAGAAAGAGCTTCGTCGTTCCATCGTCCCGGCCTGTAGAACTTGGCCACGAACCGTTCCCCGTCCCGGGTCTCCAGTTCGTAGACCCGGTTGATGTAGCTGGGAAGGGGCGAGGTGAGCCCTGTCATGGGCCGGTCCAGGGCACGCTCCACCGAACCGATGATCAGATCGGGGGTGAGGCTTTCAAATCCTTCGTTTGGGGATGGACGATCGGGCAAGGGGCCTCCTGTTCGGAAAAGGGTCTTTGACTGTATGCCTGTACCCTAAAACACATGGAAAATGAAGGATTTTAAATTCGGTTGTTCACCGCCACGTCCGGGACCAGTTCGAGAACGGCGATTTCAGGGGGGCAGTTGAAACGCACAGGGATCTTGGCCCAGCCGATGCCCTTTGAAATAAAGACATTTTCACCCCGGAGCGAGCGTTTCAGGCCACTGGAATAGGCCTTGTTCTTCGTGGGCAGGACCGGGGTCCCGATCAAAGGTATATTGACCTGGCCGCCGTGGGTGTGGCCCGAAATCGTGAGGTCCACCCGGCGCCTGTACTCCGAATCCGCCGTATCCGGGCTGTGGGCCAGGACGATGCGGCAGTCCTTGTCGGGAATCCCTTGAAGCACCCGGTCCAGGTTCCGGTGATCGGCGAAAAAATCCCCGGCCCCGGCGAACCAGAGACGGTAGCCGTCCCGTTCGATGAACCGTTTTTTATGCCGGAGGTTCCAGCCTGTCTTTTTCATCCAGACCATGGACCGCCGGGCATCGGCCCAGTGGTCGTGGTTTCCGAGAACGGCGAACACGGCGAGGCGGGCTTTGAGTTTCGCCATTTCCGGCCACACCGCGTCGATCTGGACCGTTCGATTGAACCCGTGGACATAATCTCCGGTCAAAACCGTCACATCTGGGGAAAGATCGTTGGTCCGCCGGATCACGTCCCGGATGAAGTCCAGGGACACCAGGGGCCCGTAATGCAGGTCGGTGAGATGGGCGATGGTCAATCCGTCAAAAACCCGGGGCAGATGGGGCACGGGTATCCGGTAATGGTTGGTTTGCACCAGGTTCCGCTCGATCAAAACAGGATACCCGGCCGCGAGACCCGCGGCCCCGGCGAAAAGCCCTTTCTTCAGAAACTGGCGTCGCGTGAGGCTCATCAGATCATCATGTTCCTGTTGGGGCTTACAGATATTTCCGGGTTCGAGGCAAAAACACGGCGGATGTTGTCCCGGATATCTTCGGGGCTTTCCCCTTTGAGCAGCACGGGCCAGATGCTCTGGCCGAACTTGAAGTTGGCCGACAGGTAAAGGGCCGTTTTCTTGAAGGTCTTCACGGCGATGTGGGGCTCGAAATGAACGAGCAGCCGGTCCAGAAGATCGTGGGCGTAGCGTTCACAGATTTCCGGCCCGGGTTTGAAGCCGTCGGCCATCATGGAAAAAATCCAGGGCCGGACCACAGCCATACGTCCGATGGCGATTCCGTCGCACCCCGTGGTTTCGAACATCTTCACGGCATCGCCCGCATCGAACACGTTGCCGTTGCCGAAAACAGGAATGGACACGGCCTGTTTCACCAGCCGGATATGGTCCCAGAGGGGAGCCCTGCCCCGCCGGTCCGGACTGACCCGGGGATGGAAGACCAGGGCGTCGGCCCCCAGGCTCTCGAAACGCCGGGCCAGATCCACGGCCAGCGCCGGGTCGGGACTCCAGCCGGTGCGGAATTTGGCGAACACGGGAATCTTTACGGCGTTCCGTACCGCCGAAACGATGCGCCCCGCAAGGTCCGGGTCTTTCATCAGGGCCGCCCCGCAGTTCTTTTTGCAGATCGCCGCCACCGAACAGCCGAAGTTGATGTCCACCCCGAAAAAGCCCTCTTTTTCCACCCTTGCGGCAGCCCGGGCCATGGCCTCCGGGTCGGACCCGAAAAGCTGGCAGATCAGGTACGGGAGTTCTTCATCCCGCCATTTGAACGTCAAAGACACATGCCGGTTTTCATGGGGCACGGCCCGGGCGTTGCACATCTCCATGAACTGGAGCCCGCAGCCGCCGTAATCCGCGACGATCCCCCGAAGGGCCACGTTTCCCAGAACCGCCATGGGGGCCAGGGCCAGACGGTTTTTCACCGTCTTTCCGCCGATCACAAGCTCCCTGTTGACCCAATCGCCGATGCCCATGGTTGTCCTGCTCCTTTGTTGTCCGGTTGTTCGAAATCCCAAAGCCTCGATACTATGTGAAAAGGACAGGACAAGGCAACACAAAATTCGTCCGGGTATGGCGGTTGAAATCCCAACTGACCTTGGTCTTTGATGAACGATACCCTGGATGACTTGACAGAATCCCTCCCGATCATTTACCGGCCATCCTTGCACGCCCCCTCGTTCAATCTTTGAATTTCACCGTCATTTCACTTGAAGATCGGATGACTTAAGTATAAACTCCTAAACATTCCATGATGCAGTCCGGTTACAATGAATAAAGATACGGGCCAGTCCGTACCGTGTTCAGACACAGAGTCTGCCGTCACAGCCCGCCAGAACCATAGCATGACAGACCATAGCATGAAGATCAGAAAGCCCTGAACCCAGGAATCGGGCTTTTTTACGACGCCATCAACAGTGGACAACGGCATGGATTATCAAACCATTGGAACCCGCAGAATCGCAACGTTAAAGATCGTCATCATCTATGTTCTGTTTGGCATGGCCTGGATCTACGGCTCCGATACGGTCCTGGGCTGGATGGTGCATGATCCGGACGTCATGGTCAGAATCGCCGTGATGAAAGGCTCTCTGTTCATCCTGTGCACGGCCACCCTTTTGTACGTCCTGATCAGCCGCTTTGCCCGGCAGCTGGCCGAAGCCGAAAAGCTGAACATTGAACACCTGAAGGATTATCAGGCCGTGTTCAACGCGACCAACGAAGCGATCTTTGTCCATGATGCTGGAAACGGACGCATCCTGGACGTCAATAAATCCATGCTGGACATTTTCGGGTACTCCTTCGACGAGGCTCTCACCCTGGAGATCGGCCATCTGTCCCAGGGCGCGTCCCCCTATTCACAGGCAGACGCCGTTGAGAACATCACCCGGGCCCTGCTTGAAGGACCCCAGGTGTTTGAATGGCTTTCCCGGAAAAAATCAGGGGCCTTCTTCTGGTCGGAAATTTCATTGAAAAAATATTCCACGCGGGGCGGGGACCGGGTTATCGCCGTTGTGAGGGACATCAGTGAACGCCGGGAGATGCAGGCCACCCTCCGTGAAAGTGAGGCCCGACACAAGAAACTGGTCAACGAACAGCGGACCATCCTGACCGCCTCGCCGGCCGGCATCTGTTACATCCGGAACAAGAAGATCGTCTGGGCCAATCCCGCGTTTGATTCAATTTTCGGCTATGACCCGGAAGCCGTAAAAGGCATGGAGACAAAGGCGTTTTTCGCCGACCATGAATCCTTTGAATCCACGGACAAAAAGACACATGGGAGCCTGGCAAGCGGAAGGTACTTTGATGAAGTCCTGATGAAAAAAATGGACGGCTCGCCGTTCTGGTGCAGCATCGCCGGCCGGGCGGTGACCCCTGGGCAACTGGAAGACGGGTCCATCTGGATTATCCAGGATATTTCCCACCGCAAGCTGATTGAAGAGGAGAAATCGAAACTCGAAGTCCAGCTCCAGCAGGCCCAGAAGATCGAATCCATCGGAAGGCTGGCGGGAGGTGTGGCCCACGATTTCAACAACATGCTCAGTGTGATCCTCGGCCACACGGAAATGGCCCTTGCCCAGACGCCTGGGGATCACCCGCTCCACGGCGACCTGATGGAAATCCGGAAAGCCGCCGAACGGTCAGCCAACCTGACCCGACAGCTTCTGGCCTTTGCCCGCAAACAGACCATGTCGCCCAAAGTGATTGACCTGAACCAGACCGTGGCCGGAATGCTCAACATGCTGAAACGGCTTATCGGTGAAGATATCCATGTGGCCTGGAAACCGGGGGCCGGATTATGGAAGGTGAAGGTCGATCCTTCCCAGATCGACCAGGTTCTGGCGAATCTGTGCGTCAATGCCCGTGACGCCATCACCGGTATCGGCAACGTCACCCTTGAAACGGACAATGTGACGGAGGACGAAACCTGTTCCTGCGGCCGACAGGACCATTCGCCCGGCGACTACGTGCGTCTTTCCGTCAGGGACGACGGCTGCGGCATGGACACGGTGACCCTGAGCCATGTATTTGAGCCCTTTTTCACAACCAAGGAAGCCGGTGTGGGAACGGGCCTGGGTCTGTCCACGGTTTACGGTGTCGTCAGGCAGAACAGCGGGTTCATCCACATCGACAGCAAACCCGGCACAGGGACAACCGTCACCGTTTGTTTTCCAAGGCACCGTGACGAGAGCGAAGGGCCCGGCCCTTCGGCGGACATTCCCCTGCAATCAGGGAATGAAACCATTCTCCTGGTGGAGGATGAACCGTCTATCCTTGCGATAACCTTCCGGCTTCTGTCCAAAATGGGTTACGCCGTTCTCACGGCAAGCACCCCCCAAGAAGCGGTTCGGAAGGTTAAAGACCATCAAGGCCCGATCCACCTTCTCCTCACCGACGTGGTCATGCCGGAGATGAACGGCCGGGATCTTTTCCAGACCCTGCTGCCCCTGCTTCCCGGGCTCCAATGTCTGTTCATGTCCGGATACACGGCGGACGTGATCGCCCACCAGGGTGTTCTGGACCAGGGGGTCCATTTCATCCAGAAACCGTTTTCCGGCCATGAACTGGCGGTCAAGGTCCAGGACGCGTTGAATCAATCACAGCCGGGCAACCCAGATTTCCCCGAAAAATAGAACAGATGGGCCGGACACCTGCCATCGAAACGTCCGAAACCGGGAATGGGGATGGAAAGGCCGGGGGCTAAGAATCAGCAGGAAAAAGCGTCTGGTCGGTCAGGGACACAGGCCGCGCCCCAGGGTTTCACCAGATCGTGGGGCACGTCCAGGTGATCGAGAATCCGGGCCACCACCGTGTCCACCAGGGCTTCGATCGTCGAAGGACGGCCGTAGAACGAGGGAGAAGCGGGAAGGATCGTGGCGCCGGCACGGGCCGCCCTTAGCATGTTTTCCATGTGGATGGTGCTAAGGGGCGTTTCCCGGGGAACCAGGATCAACTTCCTCTTTTCTTTCAGAGAGACATCGGCGGCCCGGTGGATCAGATTGGAGCCGTTGCCGCTGGCGATGGCGGCCAGGGTTCCCATGGAGGCGGGACAGATCACCATGCCGTCGTGGCGGAACGAACCGCTGGCCGGCGCGGTGAAGTAATCGTTGGGGTCCAGCACCTCGAGACGGGCCGCGGCTCCTTTGGCAAGTCCCCGGCTTTCCAGGAATTCCGAAAATAAACCGCCGGCGTAGCCTGTTTCCCACCCCAAAACCTGACGTCCAGCGTCGGATACGATCAGAAAAACCCGGGCCCCGGCTTGGAGAAGAGCCGTGACAAGCCGGAGGCCGTAAACGGACCCCGAGGCCCCGCAGATGGCCACCACGAAAATTCTGCCCTCACCTTGATCAGCTGATCCAGACATCGATGAGAATCCCCGCAAGAAGCACCACCGAAAGGATGCTGTTGATATGGAAAAAAGCGATGTGCACGTGTTTCAGATCGTCGGGTTTCACCAGCTTATGCTCGATGACGAGAAGCACCCCGATGACCAGCACGGCGACCAGGTAGGCGGCACCCAGGTCGAAGGCCACGCTCATCAGCACGAAACAGGCGAAGGTCACCCCGTGGAGCAGGCTGGACAGGGTCAAGGCCTTGGGGATTCCCAGGTGTGAGGGAATGGAAAACAGGCCCTGCTCCTTGTCGAACTCCGTGTCCTGGCAGGCGTAGAGGATATCGAAGCCGGCGATGTTCGTCAGAAGGGCGATGGACAGGAGAAAAATGGAAGCGGAGAGGCTGTCCGTCACCGCCACCCAGGCCCCCAGGGGGGCGAGGGAGATGGCGAATCCCAGGTAAAGGTGGCAGTAAGCCGTGAACCGTTTCGTGTACGAGTAGAAAAACAGAAGCACGAGCACGGGAAAAGACAGGATGAAACAGGTCCAGCCCAGCATAGCCGCCGAAAAGACGAACAACAGGGACGACAGAGCCACGAAGGTCACGGCGGAATCACGGCTGAGAAGGCCCGCAGGGATCTCCCGCATCATGGTCCTTGGGTTTTTGGCGTCGAATCCCGCGTCCACCAGGCGGTTGAATCCCATAGCCGCCGACCGGGCCCCCACCATGGCCAGCAGGATGAAAAACACGGTGCCAAAGGTCAGGGGGTGTTCCCGGGACGCCAGGATCACGGCGGACAGGGCAAAGGGAAGGGCGAAGATCGTGTGGCTGAACTTGATCATCCGGCCGTATACCGTGATTTTCGAAACCAGGGCGGCCATGGACGGGGCCGCGAGGAAGGAGCGCAGAGCCTCCATGCTTTTTTTCAGGTGTTCCATAATGTCAGGTGAATACTCCGTGGATGGCCGTGTCGCAGAACGCGCAGCGGCCGTTTGAAATGTTGTCTTGAACGATAAGGTATCCCCGCCGCTCCAGAATTGTTTTTCCGCAGGACCGGCACAGGGTGTTTTCCCCGGCATGGCCCGGCACGTTGCCAGTGTACACATGGACCAGACCCTCTTCCATGCCGATGGTCCTGGCCGTTTCCAGAGTTCCCACAGGCGTGGGCCCCCGGTCCGTCAGGCGGTAGGTGGGATGAAAACGGCTGACATGCCAGGGTGTTTCGAACCCCAGCTCATCGACGATGAAGCGGGCCAGGGCTCTCAGTTCGTCGTGATCGTCGTTCAGTCCGGGGATCACCAGGGTGGTGACTTCGAGAAAAATCCCTTTGTGCTTCAGATACGTCAGGCTTTCCTTGACCTGCTCCAGCCGGGCTCCGCAGTGTTTCCGGTAGAAATCGTCCGAGAACCCCTTGAGGTCGATGTTGGCCGCGTCAAGGAAAGGGGCGATGGTGTCCGCCGCCCGTTCGCTCATGTAGCCGTTGGACACAAAGATGTTTTTAAGCCCTTTTTCATGGGCCAGGGTCGCCGTGTCCAGGGCGAATTCGAAGAAAACCGTGGGCTCGGTATAGGTGTAGGCGATGGATCGGCAGCGGTTTGCAAGGGCTCCATCCACCACCTCCGCAGGCTCCGTGTTCCGGCCCACTATGGGCATGGGTCCTTTCCGGGGCATCTGGGAGATATCCGCGTTCTGGCAGAAAGAGCAGGAAAAATTACATCCCGCCGTGGCGATGGAATAGGACAGGGAACCTGGGAGATAATGAAACAGGGGTTTCTTTTCAATGGGATCCACATGGGCCGCCACCAACTTTCCGTAAACCAGGGAGAAAAGCTGTCCGTCCTTGTTTTCCCGGACCCCGCAGATTCCCCGGCGACCGTTTTTGATGTGGCAGGCGTGACGGCACAGGTTGCATACCACAGCACCGTCTTCACCAGGCGTGTACAGCAGGGCCTCTCTCATGGTATCACCTCGAACAAAGGGTTGCTGCCAAATGGCCATGTGACGTTTTCCGTTCCGCGGCGCTCAAATGTCCACCCGCCATTTCGGGGGTTCCCTTTTCGGCGAATTTCAGGGCCAGCGGCCTCACCCTGTAAGTTGGAACCAGGGTCACCACCAATCCCATGTAGGGACCGAAGGGAAACTTCCGGCCCAGGGCGCTGTGTTCGAAAAATCTGAAAAAGCCTCCAGACTCTGGGGCCATGAGGTTCACGGCCTGCCAGGACACGGGAACGTTCCCCAGGATAGACCGGATCATGGTTCTGATTTCCCCGACCGTGTAGTAACAGGCCTTGTCGCAGAGAGACTTTTCCAGTACGGCGGAAGCCCCTTTGTGCAGCCCTCCAAAGGCGTATCGGTTCACGATGCCGATGAAAAGCCTGTCCTTGGCCACGCGGGCTGCTTCGGCCAGGGCTTTTTCCGGATCATCGGTGAATTCCAGGCTCGTCACCATGGTGACATGGTTGAACGCGTTGTCTTCAAAAGGGAGATCTTCCGCAGGAGCACGGGTCAGGTCCACCCGGTTGCCCAGCTTCTGCCTTGCCACATCCAGCATGTAGGGAGAAGGGTCAACTCCGCTGAGTTGAAGCCCCTTCTGACCACTGAGAAAAGAAAGCACCTCACCTGTCCCGCAGCCGATATCGAGTATCGAATCATAGGCCCTGGGCTTCAGGAGGTCCATCAAAAGCCGGCCCTGGTTGATCTTGACCCGGTGGAACTGGCGGCTGTTCTGCCAGCTTTCACAGGCCACGGAATCTTTGTAGGTGAATATGTATCCCATGGACGTTATGTAATGGATCTTAAACCCATTATCAAGATGAAATATGTTTCACCAGGGTCAGGACGTTGCCTTTTTCGTTGTAGGTCCAGGAGTCGAAGTACTCGTCCATAATCAGGAAACCACGGCCGTGGTCCCTGAGGGTACCGTCACTGTTTTCAACGGTCGCCCTGCCCATGGCCGTTTTCCAGTCAAAGCCGTCCCCCTGGTCCTCGATGACCATGGTGAGCCGGTCTTTTCCGAAAGCCAGGTGGAAATGAATCAGTTTGGCCGGATCGTGATGGTGGCCGTGACGCACGGCATTGGTCAGCCCCTCGCGCATCACCACCCGGACAGCAAAGCCGAGACGGCCCAGCCCATGATCTTTCATGACATGCTTGACGACGCTGTCCGCCCGGTCGATCAGATCCATGGAGGAACTCAGCACGATGTCAAGCTTGTCCGTTTTCTGTTGAACATCGAAAGTGGGCGATTCGGCCATGTTGCTCATGTCCTTTTAAAGGTCAAACCTCGATGGCCAGGATGACGATGTCGTCTTCCAGGACCGGTGCATCCGGGTGAAGTGTCCGCGTGATCTCCAAGGGGGCCTCGTCAAGAGGAACGTTCCTCGCAGCGACGCAGGCGGCCAGCATGTTTTCCGCCCCCTCGGACCAGACCGTTTTCTTTTCCGAGGACTCGACAAGACCGTCGGTGTACATGTAAAACCGGTCTCCGGGGCTTACGGAAAGTGTTTCCTGGCCGAACAGCACGTTCTTGAAGATCCCGATCACATCCCCGTCCATTTTCAGCATCCGGGGTTCCCCCTCAACCGGCACGTAACAGACCGGAGGATGGCCGGCGCTTATAATGTTGATTTTTTTTGTTTTTCTGTTCAGGCGGGCATAAGACGCCGTCAGATACTTCCCGGTGGGAAGGATTTCCACCAGAACGTCGTTGATCATCTTGATGCTTTCAAGGGGTTGGTAAATGGGCGAACAGTTCTGTTTCAGGAGTCCCTTCACCGAGGAGGTCAGGTAGCTGGTGCTCAGGTCGTGGCCTGAAAAATCGGCGACAAAGTAACCGTGGATGTTGTCTGATATGGGAAGGACTTCGTAGAAATCGCCTCCGGCTTCGTGAAGGGAAAGGTAGTGGACCGCGAATTTCGCCTCCGGGTACCTGTCCGGGGTGGTGAGCATGGCGGACTGGGCTTCGGAGATCTGCTTCAGCTTTTCCGCCTGGCTCCGGATCAGCGAGTTGGTGGCGATGGAGAGTTTCAGGTGCAGCCTGACCCTGGCCGAGACCTCCAGGGGATGGAAAGGCTTGGTGATGTAGTCCACGGCTCCCAGTTCGAACCCTTCCAGCTTGGAATCGATTTCACTGACCCCTGTGAGAAAAATCACGGGAATGGAGGCGGTGGCCCCTTTTTTCTTGAGTTTTCTGATGACATCGAAACCGCTTTCCCCGGGCATCTGGATGTCCAGAAGGATCAGGTCCGGTTTTTTTTCAAGGGCGATTTCCCGGGCCGAAGGACCGTTGAACGCCTTGTGGATCAGGTAGCCTTCCTTGGACAGGGGGGCTTCGAGGAGTTTGACATTGGTGGGGTTGTCGTCCACAACAAGTATGGAAAGAGGGCGGCTGTTTTCCATGGGCCTTCCTGTCTGTTCATTTCAGGGGTGATTCATGATCGAACGGGTCTGTTGTCCGGACCAGGAGTCCGGCAAGCCTTGCGTTGACGTGTGGGAGTGGGCCACTCCGCCATAACGGTGACCAGGACCCGTTCCTGCATGTCATGCGGCCTTCTCAGGCATTTTTCACCGAAAGGAGTTCCGCCTTTCCGGCGGGGGTGATCCTGGCGACTGGCTACACCAAGGCCCTGATCTGGCCCAGCATGTCGTCCAGCCGGGGAAGAGCCTCCGTGATACCGGAGACACTCTTGTTCCGCGCCTCGTTTTCGAGTCGGGCGGCGAGAGCGGCGATATCTTTGAAGCCGAGATTGGCGGCGGAACCTTTTAGGGAATGGGCCGCCTCGGAAGCGGCTTGGGCATCCCGGGACGCCAAAGCTTCCTTGAGCCTGTTCACATCCTCGTCAGCCGACTCGAGAAAGATTTCCACAATTTCAATAAACTCATCTTCCTCAAGCCCCAGGCTTTCCCCCAAAGCCTTCAAATCCATACCCACCTCCCAGGCTGAGCCTGTCGTTTAAAGAGCGCCCAGCCGAACCGGACGCGCCTGATACACATCATCCTTTATTCGTTTTCTTCAGCGCCGGACCGGACGAGTCTGGAAACCTTCCCGGCTCAGGTAGGCCGCCATGGTTTCCGTGTCTTTCTCCAGGGGAAAAGCACCGGCAAGAATCCGGACCGTTTTCTTGGCGCCTTGAGAGGGTATCGTGAAAACACGGAAACCCTTTGCCCGAAGCCCTGCGACCACCTGATCCGCACCGGCCGGAGCCACAGGGTTTCCGATCTGGAGAGACCAGGGCGCCCGGGTGGCCACGGCGTTTTCTCCTGTGGATTTGCGGATCGTTTCGGCCAGAGCTTCGGCCTCTTCACGGGTCTGGAACAATCCGGCGAAATTGCGGTACCAGTTTCCTTTTTCAGGTATGCTCACAAGGCCGGTGAAGGCCACATGGCCCGTGGACGCAAGACGGCCGAGCGTGGTGTCCACTTCCGTCATCACCTTGCAGGAATTCACATGAACCGTGAACGGAAGGGGCTTTCCTGCGGCAGGGGCCATCACCGCCGGAGCGGGCGGGGGAGCGGGTTTACCTGAGGCCGCCGCGAGGTTCTCGGCGGTGGTGTCCTTTTCGGTCACGCCGGACGAGGAGACCGCAGGGGCCTTGTCAGCCGGGGCCACGGGTGTCTGTACAGGCGAAAGAGCCGGAGCCGGGGGCTGTTCCGGAGTCACGGCCTTTTCCACAGCATGTCGCGTTACAGGAGGATAAACCCCCACGGCCTCTATCGGCTCATCGGACCCTTTGAACATCCAGTAGGCACCTGAAAGAAGGACAAGAACCACAAGAGCGGCAAGCACCAGACGGCCGCGTCCCGTTTTTTTATGGGCCGGGCCCGGTTCCCGGTTTCTGGGGGGAGGCGCATAACGGGATCGGCGTTTGACCATTTCCTGGCTGTCTTCTTCAGCGGCGGCCCCGGAATCGGCCATGTCGTCCGACGGTTCGGAGGGCTCACGTGTTTCATCCATATCGGATGTTTCTTCCGTCACCCCGTCCATTCCCGCCTCTTCGGCCTCAGGCTTGGTTTCTTCGCGCCGGCGCCTGACAAGAAACGTTTTCTCCAGGTCCACGGCATCGTTTTCCGTCTCCGGCTTGGCCACAGGTTCGGCCAGCCCCACGGGGGCGTCGCCGGGTTTGAGATCCGCGGCCTGGGGAATGGGCGGGTCGAACTGAAGGCCCGCGTCGATCAGCCGGTCCCAGTCGACGTCCTCGTCACCGTCCATGTCCGAGGCAAGAGCCTGGCCTTCCAGATTGTCCTCGACCACGCTGTCTTCGTCCTTCCGAAGATCCTGGGCTGTCTCGAGAGCCTTGTCCTTGTCGTAGAACCGCCGTTTGACCACATATTCCTGGGTATGGACCTTGACGGTGAAATCCTGGCCCGGAAGACTTTCATCCAGGGTGTTGTGCAGACCGCTTTGAATTTCCTTTTCGAGTTCTTCGTCGAATGTGTCTTTGCTGGTATCGTTCACCGTGCGCTGTCTCCCTGAGTCGGCAAAAACCCGCCCTGTTTGAAAGGGAACCTCATTTTTCATCTCATGGCAAAGAGTGCTGTTGTGGAAAAAAGTATAGCTTCATCACGACGCGGGTGTCAAAGGATTTTTCCCCAAGGCATCGCATGGTTGATCCGGTCTGGCAGCCTGTTGAACCGCTGCCGCTGTCGGGATCGTTGTCACTGTCGAAAGAATTTGGATGTCGAACCCGATAGCGAGACCGGCGGGCATGAAACCGAGGGACGGCGTCCCGGATTTTTCCCTTGCAAGACAAGGGAGGGGCTGATATCTCAGGACCATGACCAGAAGGGACACAGGAAAAGGAACCGAGAAAAATGCCTGAATTCAATACACATCTCGTCGGAGGAATTCTTACAGGAACGGCTGTGGGAGCCTGGGGGTTTTTCCAGCACCAGATCGGCCCTGTCCACGCCGGCGCCGTGGCGGTCCTCGGAACCCTGGGCGGCCTTCTTCCCGACCTGGACAGCGATTCGGGAAAACCCCTGGACCTTCTCTTCCAGATTATCTCCGTGCTCCTCCCTGTTCTCCTCTACCCCTATGTCTTTCACGGAAGAGGCTATGATGTTCCCCTGATGCTGTGCTACTATGCCGGTGCCTATCTTCTGATCAACTACGCTATCATGCCCCTGGTGAAAAAAGCCACGCGGCACCGGGGAATGATGCACAGCCTGCCTTTCGCCCTGGTCTCCGGAGAAGGCGCGTTTCTTCTCCTGCTTCCTTCAGGGCGGCTCACGGCGATTTACGGGGGGCTTTCGGTCATGGCCGGATGCCTGGTCCATCTCGTCCTTGACCAGATCGCCTCCATGGGCCAGCGATCCTCAGGCGGCGCCATGAAACTCAAAGGCCCCCATCTTCTGGGCACCCTGTTCGTCTACGGCATGCTGGTCGTCATGGGTGTGGCTGTCGCGGCCCGCCTCTTTCCGGCCGTGCGCCCCTTTCTCCGTTCCCTTCCCACGTTTTGAGATTATCCTGAGACAGCGGTATTCCACCTGAAACAGGCCTGAAAAGCCTGTCTTTTTTCCTTTGGCCACACATGCGGGTTTGACAATCCCCGGCATTTTTTTTATATTGAATTTCATGAAGTTGCAGGGGGTTACGCGGGGATGTACATTTAAGCTACACAAAACGAGAAACGAGCATTCAGGTGATTGACAGCCATGACGGGTGAATGGTGTGCGCCGGTCTGCCCGTATGAGGACCGATATGGCCAATACGATGACAATGGAAAAAACAATCGGCATTCTGGGCGCCATGGTCGCGGCCATCAACAATATCCGGCTCTACCCTCCGGGAAGCGGCCTGATTTCAAACTCCGTGGACAAAGCGTTCAGCGCCATTCAGACAGTGATCACGGAAAACGAGCCCCTGCTGATCGCCGAATCGGAGGGCAACCTCATGATATCCGGCGAACCCGTCGGCTACAGGATGCAGCAGTACCCCCAGATCGCCACGTTCAGGGGTTGCATGACCACCTTGGGAATCCGGAGCATCCTTCTCAAAAAAAGCATGACCACCCAGGAATTCCGGAGTTTTCTCACCATCCTGAGCCGGACGTCCGAAGAGTCCGAAGCGGAGGGCGGCCTCCAGAAAATGACGGCCAAAGCCGCCTTGAAGTATATTGCCATCACCCCGGCCCTGTTTGCCGGCGGCGCCAGACCGGCCAAAGTCAAACCCGTGGACTTCCCCGACCTCGATCTCATCAAGGCATTCACAGGCGAACGGACAGCCCGGGAAACAGACTACATGCGAATCGGTGAAAAAGCCTCGGATTCCAGGTGGGTGGCCGAGTTCTTCAAGGCGGCCGTCATCCAGCTCCAAAACCAGGGCGTCACCATGGCCGACAGTCTTTATTCCGATTCGATCAGCCGGATGGTCCAGGCTTTCGCGAGGTCCACTCCCCGCGAGAACTGGGGCAGGGTTTCAGGAAGCATTTCGCGGGCCATCGGCCAGGCCGAAAAGAAACTTCTCGCCGTGGTCATGGTGAAAAATGTGGACGAGCAACTGTTCGACACCATGATCGCCTCCCTTTCCGACGAGGAGTATGTGGATTTCATCGCGGAAATCGACCTGATCCGGGAAGAACACGCCTTTGGGGGAAAACCGCTCAAGGACGATGAACTGGAAAAGGTGGCGAAAACCCTGGACACCTTGAAAAAACATCAGAAAACCGACCGCCTCAAGAAAAGCATCACACAGAAAATCATCGAACGGAAAAGGGAGGTCGCCAAAACCAGGGCCCATCTTGTCCAGGGTTTGGCCAAAATGATGAAAGGAGACCTGGCCCCACTCGCTGACCCGGGGATCCTGGAATCCGTTCCCGACGCGGTGAAACGATACTACAGCGAAGGCAAGGACCGGTCCGCCGTCCGGCTGATCGAGAAAATCGCCGACGGCCTGCTGAACGAATCGGTGAAGGAGCGTGCCCTGTCGTCCTCGGCCCTGATGGCCATCAGCGCCATACTCATGGAAGAAGGGAACGACAAGGGACTCAGGATGATCGTGGACCGCCTGAACATCTGGGTGAAATTCGAGTCTGAAGCCACGTTCAACTTCAAGGCGGTGTGCCAACTGCTTCAGACCTACACCCAGAACCTTCTGGGGCAGCACAGGTTCTCCGAAGCCAACGCTCTTCTGGAGACATTCAGTTTCATCCATGACGGGAAAATTTCAAAAAACAACGAGATCAGGGACATTGCCGACAGCGTCCTTAGAAACATCGCCTCGGACAAAATTTTCAAAATCGTCTTCGACGAGTTTATCGAAAACAGCAAAGGCAAAGGCAAAGACGCTTATTACACTCTGATCCGCCTGGGAAAAATCTCCGTGCCGCCCCTCCTTGACCTTCTCCGCCAGAGCGAGGACATGTCCCAGCGGATCCGCGTGATCAACACCCTGACCGAGATCGGCCCCCACGCCCTTCCTTTCGTGGTCGAGCGCATTCAGGCCGGATGCCCCTGGTTCTACATGAGAAACCTGATCAAGCTTCTCAGCGACATGGGGAACCCCGATCACCTGGACATCCTCAGGCCCCTGCTCACCCATGACAACGAGAAGATTCCGAGACAGGCCCTGAACTGCGCCTTCGATATCGGAGGAGACCAGCGGTTGAAATTTTTCACCCAGGCCCTCAGCATCGACAATCACGACGTGAAGAAAGCGGCGGTGGACCTGATCGGCAAACTGGAGAACGAAGACGGCGTGTTCCCCCTTTGCCAGCTTCTCAAGTCCGGCGCCACGAGCCCGGCGGACTTGAAAAACGAACTGGACCTCACCATCTGCACGGCCCTGAAGCGGATCGGCTCCAAAAAGGCCATTCCCTCGCTCAAGCTCATCGAGACCCAGAAAGGAATTCTGGGCATCAGCGTTTACAGCCCCGAACTCCGCCAGGCCGCGGCCGCTACCGTGAAGCACCTTCAGGAACTTCCGGCTAAAATTGCGCCGCCTCCTGAGCGTAAAAAAATCTTCAAGGCCGAACCGTCCGCCACGGAAGGGATGCTCACCGAAGATCCCGCACGGCTCGAGGCCCTGGTGGACGAATACGTGAAACGGAAAAATATCCAGGAAGCGGTGAATCTCCTCTACAAGATGACGATCCGGTTCGCCCGTGAAAAGAATTTCACCAAGGCCGAACAGCTTAGAGAAAAACTGTTCGCCGTGGACCCCATGGCTCTTGCAGAGATCGTGAAAACAGGCGATGTGATCGAAGAGGAGAAGAAAAACGCCGTTCTGAGCGATTACATGGACATCTGGGCCAACCTGAACGACATGTTGACAGCCGATGAGGCCAATGATCTTTTCTACAGCGTAAAACCCATGACCTTTCCCGCGGACCACACCCTTGTGGCCCAGCAGCAGAGAAACTCCAACCTTTACTTCATCAACAGGGGCCAGATCAAAATCGTCTACGCCCAGGGAGACAAGGAAACCTTCATTAAGATGCTCGGCTCCGGCGACGTGGCCGGCGACGACACCTTCTTTTCCATCTCCGTGTCCACCGTGTCCCTGGTCACCATGTCCCAGGTGAAAGCGGGCTGCCTGAAACGTGAAACCCTGAAAGGCCTGGAGGAGAAACACCCGGGAATCGAAGACAAACTCCGGCGTTTCTGCGTCCTGGGAGGCGACATCAACGATCTTGTCACGAGAAAAGGCCTTGAACGGCGTCAGCAGACCCGGGTCAGCCTCGCGGGCAAAACCATGGTCCAGCTTCTGGACCTCAAAAACACGCCCATCGGCAAACCTTTCAAGGGAACGGTTCTGGACATTTCCACCGGAGGCATCGCGTTCTCGATCAAGACCAGCAACTGGCAGACCACCCGCCTGCTTCTCGGACGGAAACTCCAGATGACCATCATGATCAAAACCGCAACAGCCCCCATCGAGCTCAGCGGCATGGGAACGATCATCGGGGCCAGGGAACGAAAGAACGGCCGGTTTTCACTTCACCTGAAGTTCGACAACGCCATCATGGAAAGCAAGATGATCGAAATCGTCAGCCAGTCCGTTTCGGCCTGATCCACTGGAAAAGCTTTCATTTCCTGTTGGCGTCGGCGAAGGACACGCTTTCCTTGATGATCTCGATGAGTTTTTTCGGGTCGATGGGCTTGGAGATGTAGTTGTCCATTCCGGCCTCCAGGCAGCGGTCCTTGTCTCCTGTCATGGCGTGGGCGGTCATGGCGATGATCAGAATCGAACTGTCCAGGACACCGGAGTCCGGCTCCCTGATTTTCCGGGTGGCTTCGAAACCGTCCATTTCCGGCATCTGCACGTCCATAAGGACCAGGTCGTAGGGGATGCGCTTCAGGGTTTCCAGAGCCTCTCTTCCGTTGGCCACCGCATCCACGATAAACCCGGATTTCTTCAGAAGGGTCAAGGCCAGTTTCTGGTTGACGATGTTGTCTTCGGCCAGAAGTATCCTGAGTTTCCTGTCCAGCTGCACATCGGGAATCGGGACGGATTCCGCCATGGGCTCGTCCATCAGGGACCGTTCCCCTTCCTTGTTTCCGAAAAGGATGTTCAGGCATTCGGCCAGCTGGCCCTGCCGCACGGGCTTGGTGAGAATGCGGTCGAATCCGGCTTTTTTCAACTCCTCCGATTCGGCCTTGAGCCGCCGTGGCCCCATGATGACGAGTTTCATGGCGTCCCAGGCCCTGTTGGAACGGATACGCCGGCCAAGTTCCACCCCTTCCGTATCACCCAATGCGTGATCGATAAACACCAGCTGGTAAGGATCCTTGTCCTGGAATGCCCTCTCGATCAGGGCCAGGGCCTTGCCCCCGCTGTCCGCCATGCTGCTCCGGAAGTTCCAAACCGAAAACTGATGGTCCATGATCTCCCGGCTTGTGCCGTTGTCGTCCACAACGAGGATGCGGCAGGTGTCCCTGAACGGGAAAACCTGGGCCTGATCTTCCAGGACCTGGTGCTGTTTTCCGAACCTGGCCGAAAACCAGAAGGTGGTTCCACGATCCTTGTTGGACCGGATGCCGATGGCGCCGCCCATCATCTCGGCCAGCTCTTTGGAAATGGCCAGTCCCAGGCCGCTGCCGCCGTATTTCCGTGTGGTGGATTCGTCCACCTGGGAAAAGGATTTGAAAAGCCGGTTCATCCTGTTTTCGGGAATCCCGATGCCGGTGTCCGACACGTCGAACCGGACCAGGACGTCTGTGTGGGTTTCCTTTTCCAGGGTAACGGTCACGCCCACTTCGCCTTCCTCCGTAAATTTCACCGCGTTGCCTGAAAGGTTGAAGAGGATCTGGCGCAGACGGCCGGGGTCGCCTTCAAGACAGCAGGGCACATCGTCCATGATCCGCAGGGTCAGCTCCAGGTTTTTTTCGTGGGCCTTGACGGAAATCAGTTCAAGAACGTCTTCCAGGGCCTGGCGAAGGTCGAAAGCGGTGACTTCCAGATCCAGTTTCCTCGCCTCGATCTTGGAAAAATCCAGGATATCGTTCACAATGGTGAGCAGGGCGTCGGCGCTGAGCTGGATGGTCCGTGTGTAATCGGTCTGCTCCCGGCTAAGGGGGGTGTCGAGAAGCAGGCCGGTCATGCCGATGATCCCGTTCATCGGGGTTCTGATCTCATGGCTCATGTTGGCGAGGAACGTGCTTTTGGACTGGTTGGCCCTTTCCGCGGCTTCCCTGGCTTTTTCAACTTCCTTGATGACCTCGTTCAGTTTTTTCTGCTGGAGATCGTTGATTTTGATGAGCTTTTTGTGGTTCCGCGTGATTTTCTTGTACTCGTCCAGCAGGCGGGCGTAGTTCTTGTAGACGGGATCACCCTTGGCCTCCAGGTCGGTCAGGACCTGTTCAGCCTCCCGGATCATGGCTTCTTCACTGTGGAAAAGCAGATCGTCACTCATGGTGTCCTGGGTCACGGCTCCTCTGGGTTATCGTCAATGATCGGCGCAGACCAGACGGAATGAGACAGACTCCAGATCCTCGGAAAATTCCTCCCCGAACTCCCGGGCGTCCACGTCTCCTTCCCCGTACAGCCAGTTCACCGTGATGTTCCGTCCTTTTTCGGCCCATTCCTCGAGAAAGTCGAAAAGATTGATGAAAATCTTGGACGAGCTGCTGTTGAAATAATGGAGATGGATGGTCAGGGTGACAGCCTGCTCGTCAAGACCCGAGAAATAGATCTTGAGTTGATCAAAAACCGGGCCATAAAACTCCGACGTGTTTTCGGGGTAGGATTCACCCGAAATTTCAAGCTGGTGTTTTGAAAAATAAAAACGGACACCCGGAGTGCACCGGGTGGGGTCTATTATCAGATCGTTCATGACGACTCCATGCTGACAATGGCTTTGAGGGCAAAGAAACTGTGCTCCTCGTCAATGGGGGTGAAACAGTACTCCAGGGGCCGGCTCGCCTTCCGGGCCATTTCGATGAACCCAAGTCCGGCGCCCCGGCTCTGGGGATCGGGTTCCTTGCGCCTCATGGCCTTGTAATACTCTTTCTGCTGGTCCCTGTCCATGCCGATGATCAGGTCCAGGCGCTGGCGTACCCGGTCGATGTCCGAATTACTGATCACGTTGCCGCTGATCACCGAATAGTCGGCCCCTTCCAGGCCCACGGCGATGATGCCCGAGCTTAGAACAAAGGGGTTGTTCCCCTCACCTGATTTTTTCTGGACAGAGTACTTGATGATATTCTGCATCTGTTCCACCAGAATGGAAAAGATCCGGTTGATAACCTTCTTGTCGGAATCATCCTCGATGCTCTTTTTGATGATGTCTCCGATTTCAACCACAAGAACCTGGGAGACAGGACCGTTGTACCAGAAAACCATCTCGTGGTTTTTCAGGTATTCCACCATGGAATAAATCTTATCGAGCATGCTCTGCCCCCTCTGTCCTGAGATCATCATAAATACAGACTTTATTGCGTCCGCTGCGTTTGGCGAGGTAAAGCCCTTCATCGGCCCTCCGGATCAGAAGTTCGGGATCGGCTCCGTTATCCGGCACCATGGATGCGAGACCGGCGCTGATGGTGATGCTGACCTCCTGGCCATCGAAATGAAAGCTCATTCTGGCCGTGGCCTTCCGGATGTTTTCAGCAATGGAGAACGCCCCTTGGCCTGAGGTGTCGGGCAACAGGAGGATAAACTCCTCTCCGCCGAACCGGGCCGCCAGATCGCCTTCTCTCCGGGCACTGTCCGCGATAATCCGGGCCGTGTGTTTCAAAATATCGTCCCCGGCCTGGTGGCCAAAGCGGTCGTTCACACTTTTAAAACGGTCGATGTCGAACATCAGGATCGACAGGGTGTGACCGTAGCGGATACACCGCCGCCATTCCTTTTCGTAGAGTTCGTTGAACGCCCTCCGGTTGAAGATCCCCGTCAGGGGATCATGTTTGGAATGAATTTCCAGAACCGTGTTGGCCTGGGACAGCTTGCTCTGCTGGCGGTCGTTGATCTTCACCAGACGGCAGAGCTGCTTGAACATTTTCTTGTAGTTTTTGAGCAGCAGTTCGTATTCACCGGACAGGGGGTTTTCTCTGGCCATGTCCGAAACGAGGATCTCCTCCCCATGCCGGATCATGCTTTCCTCCGATTCGAACAGTCCGTCAATGGGCATGTCTTCCCCTCAGGGTCTGTGGGTGTTTAAGTAACGTTACCATGGGTTGTCCTCGTTCTTTCAATCCGTCTGTCATCGCGTGGTCACCCGGTTCCGGCCCTGGGCCTTGCTTTCATACAACAGGGTATCGGCCCGTTTCAGCACGTCCTTGAGCGTATCGTCGTCCCTGGCCATTGTCCCTCCGATGGAAACGGTGACATGGATGTTTTCCGGTTCATGGTGGATGTACGATTTTTCCACGAGCATTCGGAACCGCTCCCCAATGGCATGAAGTTCGTCCAAAGTGACGTTCCGTACAACCCCCAGGAACTCTTCGCCGCCCCAGCGACCGAACAGGTCCGAGGGCCTGGCGTTGGCCGTGAGATTTTTGGCGATGTACTGGAGAACCACATCTCCCGTGTCATGGCCGTAGGTATCATTGAAAACTTTAAAATGGTCCACGTCAAAAAAAAGAACCCCGAACGATGTGCCGTATCGTTTCTTCTCATCCATCCGGGCTTCCAGTTCCCTTTCCAGGTACAGGCGATTGGCGACCTGGGTCAGACGGTCGAGCATGGCCAGCTTTTCCAGCTCTTTCAGTTTGAACTCGCTGGCTTTCCTGTTGCTGAGGTCAGTGAACACCTCGGCTCCGCCGACGACGTTTCCCCGTTCATCTTGAATGGGAAAACTCCGCACAAGAATGGGAACCCGGTGGCCGTCCTTGTGATGAAGAAAAATTTCCTCTTCCCGAATTTTTTTATCCTGGATACTCATTTCAAGGGGGCATACACCAAGGCAGAGATTGTGGCCTTGATCATTCACATGGGTGAGGATGTTGTCGGAACAGCAGCGGCCCATCACCTCATCCGAAGAAAACCCCGTGATGGCCTCGGCCCCTTTGTTCCAGAACGTGATGGTCCTTTCGGGATTGACGAAATAAACCCCCACATCGATAAGATCTATGATCTGTCTGTACGATAGGAGCCCCACATCCATGGTTTCACCTGATCCTTTGCTTCGGAATGAATTAGGCGGGCCTGCTTCCAGGTTCCTGCGGCACCCGGGTTGTCACACTTGGATTTGTGTATTAAATTCTGAAGAATATATGGTAATA